>JADMJD010000197.1 GCA_018780805.1 Rubrivivax sp.
GATGAGCGTGCAGAGCTCGCTGGTGATGGTGCCGATCAACGAGTTCGGCACCGAGGCGCAGAAGCAGAAGTACCTGCCCAAGCTGGCCACCGGCGAGTGGATCGGCTGCTTCGGCCTGACCGAGCCGGACCATGGCTCCGACCCCGGCAGCATGGTCACACGCGCGCGCAAGGTGGCCGGCGGCTACAAGCTCAGCGGCGCCAAGATGTGGATCAGCAACAGCCCCATCGCCGATGTCTTCGTGGTCTGGGCCAAGGACGACGAAGGTGCGATCCGCGGCTTCGTGCTCGAGAAGGGCTGGCAGGGCCTGAGTGCCCCGGCCGTGCACGGCAAGGTGGGCCTGCGCGCCAGCATCACCGGCGAGATCGTGATGGACGAGGTCTTCTGCCCCGAGGAAAACGCCTTCCCCGACGTGCGCGGCCTGAAAGGCCCGTTCACCTGTTTGAACAGCGCACGCTTTGGCATCGCCTGGGGTGCGCTCGGTGCGGCGGAAGACTGCTACGCACGGGCCCGCCAGTACGTGCTGGACCGCAAGCAGTTCGGCCGCCCGCTGGCCGCCAACCAGCTGATCCAGAAGAAGCTGGCCGACATGCTGACCGACATCAGCCTGGGCCTGCAGGGCTGCCTGCGCCTGGGCCGCATGAAGGAAGAAGGCACGGCCGCCGTGGAGCTGACCAGCATCATGAAGCGCAACAGCTGCGGCAAGGCGCTGGACATCGCCCGCACCGCACGCGACATGATGGGCGGCAACGGCATCAGCGACGAATACGGCGTGGCGCGCCACCTGGTGAACCTGGAGGTGGTGAACACCTACGAAGGCACACACGACATCCACGCGCTGATCCTGGGCCGCGCGATCACCGGCATCCAGGCGTTTTCGAACTGACCTTGAACTGAGAGCCTGAGCGCAGGCCGGCGTCCGTCAGGCCGGCAAGGGGGCGGCGGCCGCCTGCGGCACCGATCGGCTGCGCAGCCAGCCCACGAACTCCGCCGCCGGCAGCGGGCGGGCCCAGAAGTAGCCTTGGCCTTCAACACAGCCCAGCCCGCGCAGGCACTGCAGCGTCGCGGCGTCTTCCACGCCTTCGGCGATGGCCACCAGCCCCAGGCTGTGCGCCATTTGCACGATGGCGCCGACGATGGCGCGGTCGTGGTGGTCCTGCGTCAGGCGGCGGATGAAACTCTGGTCGATCTTCAGCCGGTTCACCTGGAAGCGCTTGAGGTAACCCAGGTTCGAATACCCGGTGCCGAAGTCGTCGATGGCCAGGCGCAGCCCCATGCCCACCAGCTGGTGCAGGGTCTCGCTGACCTGGTGCGTGTCGTCGATGATCATCGACTCGGTCAGCTCCAGTTCCAGCCGCGCAGGCGGCAGTCCGCTGGCGGCCAGGGCCTGCTGCACGGTGCGCTCCACCTGGCCACGCTTGAGCTGCACCGACGACAGGTTGACCGACACCACCAGGTCGGCCACACCGTCGCGCCGCCAGGCCGCCGCCTGGCGGCAGGCCTGGTGCAGCACCCAGGCACCGATCTCGGTGATCAGGCCCGAGCGCTCGGCCACGGGGATGAACTTGGCAGGCGGCACCAGGCCCAGCGTGGGGTGGTGCCAGCGCAGCAGCGCCTCGGCGCCCACCACCCGGCCGCTGGCCAGGTGCACCTGGGGCTGCCAGTGCAGCTCGAACTCGCCGCGCGCCAGCGCGTGCTGCAGGCCGGCCAGCATCTGCGTGTGGGCCAGCACACCGTCGTTCATCGCCGGGTCGAAGAAGCGGAAGCTGCGCCCGCCCAGGGCCTTGGCGCGGTACATCGCGATGTCCACGTTTTTCAGCACGGCGTCGAACTCGCTGCCGTCGTCCGGCCCCAGCGCGACGCCCACCGAAGCGGCGGTGACGATCTCCAGCCCTTCCACGTCGAAGGGCTGGCCCAGGGCCTCGACGACGGTGCTGGCCACGCGGGCGGCAGCGTCGGCATCGCCGATGTCGGGCAGGATCAGCAGAAACTCGTCGCCGCCCAGGCGGCACACGGTGTCGGTGGCCCGCACCAGGCCCTGCAGCCGGCGGCCCACCTGCTGCAGCAGCTGGTCGCCGGCGCCATGGCCCAGCGATTCGTTGACGGTCTTGAACTGGTCCAGGTCCAGGTACAGGGCGGCGCAGCGGGATCGGTTGCGCCGGGCTTGCGCCAGCGCGTGTTCAAACCGGTCACGCGCCAGCAGGCGGTTGGGCAGGCCGGTGAGCCTGTCGTGCGAGGCCAGGTGCTCCAGCTCGCTGCGAGACTCGTGCACACGCCGGTTTTCTTCCTGCAGCGCGCGCATCGCCCGGTACAGATCGCCGGCCAGCAGCCAGATGGCAAAACCGGTGCCCAGCAGGATGCCCCAGACATGCACCAGCGAGCCGGGCCGCAGCGGGATCGGGAATTGCCGCCAGCCCAGGGTCTGCGCCATCAGCAGGCCACTGGTGAGCAGCAGCATCACCGCCAGCAAACCGGAGAACACGCGGCGCTGGCCCAGCAGCACGGCAAACACCAGCAGGCCCGGCAAGGCCAGCAAGGCGGGGTCGTAGAAACCGGCGCCGCGCCAGGCCAGCAGGCCGACCATGGCGGTCAGCGTCCCCAGCAGCAAAGCCACCGCGGCCGTCACCGGCCCGCGCAGCGCCACGACGAGCGACAGGGTCAGCAACGCACCCGCCACCGTCAGCACAGCCAATGTGTCCACCCGGCCGAAGGCCAGGCTGGCCACCGCACTGGCCCCCACGGCCAGCATGGCCGTCAGGATGATCTGCATCATCCGGCGGCGCGCGGCCACGGGGCCGCTGGTGCTGGAGCCGCTGGTGCTGGGGTTGTGGGGCATGGAGGGTGGCGGGGCAGTGCCGTTCGGCCCCCCACTCTAGAACGCGCCAGACCCCCACCATCGCGTCAAAAGAGCCCCAAAAGAGGCTCTGGTCGGCCTTGTCAGACCACGCAGCCCGCTTCGACGAGGGCCTGCCCGCGCACCGGCACGGGCGCGTCGATGCGGTAGCCGTAGCGCACGCCGGTGAGCTCGGCCAGGATGCTGATGGCGATCTCCGGCGGCGTGCGGGCGCCATTTTTCAGGCCCACCGGGCCGTGCAGGCGGTCCAGCTGCGCGTCCGTCATGCCAAAGTGTTCTTTCAGGCGTTCGCGGCGTTTGGCCTGGTTGGCGCGCGAGCCGATGGCACCGACGTAAAACGCTGGCGAAGCGAGTGCTTCCATCAGCGCCAGGTCGTCCAGCTTGGGGTCGTGCGTGAGTGCGATCACCGCGGTGTGGCCGTCGGGTTTGAGCTCGACCAGCAGGTCGTCGGGCATGGTGCGCGTGACGGTGGCACCTTCGATGCCGAAGGTCTCGGCGTACTCCTCGCGCGGGTCGCAGACGATGACCTCGTAGTCCAGCGAGCGGGCCATCTGGGCCAGGTACTGCGTCATCTGGCCGGCGCCGATGAGCACCAGGCGCCAGCGCGGGCCGTGGTGGGTGGCGAGTGTGGTGTCGGTGAGGGCCAGCTCGTCGGTGTCGGTGCCCGGTTCCAGCGCCACGGCGCCGGTGGCCAGCGTCAGCACACGCCGCACGCGCTGGCCCTGCTGCAGCCGCTCCAGCAAGGCCGGCAGCATGGAGGCGGCCTGCAGCGGCTCCAGCACCAGCTCGATCAGGCCGCCGCAGGGCAGGCCGAAACGGTGGGCGGCGTCGGCGTCGATGCCGTAGCGCACCACACGGGGCTTGCCTTCGGCCAGCACACCCTGGCGCGCCTTGTCGATCAGGTCGTCTTCGATGCAGCCGCCGGAGACCGAGCCGGTGATCAGCCCGTCGTCGCGGATGGCGACGATGGAGCCGGGCGGGCGCGGGGCCGAGCCCCAGGTGCGGGTGATGGTGGCCATCACCACACCGTGGCCGTCGGCGTGCCATTGCGCGATCTGGCGCATGACCTGCAGGTCGATGTTGTCCATCAGGCAGTCCTCTGTTTGGCGGATGATTTGGATGTCTTGAAGTGCCACCACGGCAAAGCGCGCGTGAGCGACAGCACCTCGCCGCCGCGGTCGGCGGTGTAGCCGGGCATTTCGGCCACGCCCTGGTGCCAGGCGGCCGAGCCCAGCACCTGGCGCAGCAGCAACACGGCCGGGTGGTCCAGCGTGTCGGCCAGGCAGACGAGGAAGTAGTCCTCCTCGATCAGCGGCACAAAGCCCAGGCCGAAGGCACGGGCCGCGGCCTCGATGCCGATGCCGGCATCGCCCAGGCCGCTGGCCACGGCGGCAGCCACGGCCACGTGGCTGTCTTCTTCGGTGCCGGCCACCGCCTGCCAGGCGGCGGGGGTGATGCCCTCGGCCGCACACAGGTGTTCGGTCAGCAGCCGGGTGCCCGAGCCGGCCTGGCGCTGCACGAAGCGCGCGCCCCCGGCCGCTCTGTCAGCCAGGTCGGCCAGCCGGTGCAGGCCTTTGGGGTTGCCATGCGCCACCATCAGGCCCTGGGTGCGTTTCATGCAGCCGATCAGCTTGTGGCGGCCGGGCTTGAGCAGGGGTTTCAGGCCGTCGGCGAACACCTGGGCACCGGCGTCCATTGGCGGCACGTGGAAACCGGCCACCAGGCAGCGGCCTTCGGACAGCGCACGCAGCGCGTCCATGCTGCCGGCAAACTTCAACTCGATGTGCAGGCGGTGGCTGGCGGCGGCGCGCTCGCGCAGCAGCGGCAGCGCCATGTCGTGGCTGGCGTGGATGGCCAGCACCTGCTGGCGGCCGTCCAGCGCCTCGGCCAGCACATGTTCCAGTTCGGAGCGCAGGGCCTCGATGTGCGGTGTCAGCCGCGCGCGGGCGCGGGCCTCGGCCCAGAGCAGGCGGTCGGCAAAGGGCGTCAGCCGCGCCGGCTGGCCCTGGGCCCAGGTGACCAGGGGCTCGCCCAGCACCTCTTCCCAGTGTTTGAGCTGGCCCCAGACATGGCGGTAGGAGGCGCCCAGCGCCTTGGCCGCGTGCTGGATGGAGCCATGCTGGCGCACCGCGCCGAGCAGGTCGAACAGCGGGTTCTGCACATCGGCACCCCGCTGGCCGGAGGACTGGAAGCTGTACTGGAGGTGGACGCCACGTGTTTTCATCAGACGCCGAAGATAGCGCAAGCCGCGCCGGGGCGCCTACCAGTCGGTCAAGGCACCCGGCAAGGCGTCGGGGCCCGGCCGCGCCGCCGGGGCGCGCGCCGCCGTGCCCAGCGTGACCCAGCCCACCAGCGTCTCGCCGGGCGCGCAGAAGGCGGCCTGCACCAGCGGGTGCCGCGCCTTGTAACCCGAGAGCATCTTGCCGGCGTAACCCAGCAGGTGGGCCGCTGTCATCAGCTGCGCCAGCGCACCGCCAACGGCCATCCACTGCTCGTGCGCCGGCACCTGCGGGTGGCCCAGGTCGATGCGGGCCACCAGGGCCAGCGTCAACGGCGCGCGGCGGGCGCGGTCGGCGTCCAGCGCGGCGGCGGCGGCATCCTTGCCGGCCGCCCGCGCGGCCTGTTCGAACAGATCGGCCAGCCGTTCACGCGCCAAGCCCTGCACACGCACCCAGCGCCCCGGCTGCAGCGACAAGTGGTCGGGCGCACGGCGTGCGGCCTGCAGCATCAGCGCCAGTGCGGCATCGTCCGGGCCGGGTTCGACCAGGTGTTTGGGGCCCAGCGAGTGGCGGCCGAGCAAGGCTGTCAGCGCAGTGTCGTCGACCATGCTCAGAACACCAGGCAACGCCAGCGCAGGTCGATGGCACGCGCCATGAACTGCACCGCGCCGCCGTGGCCGCTGCACTCCGGGATCAATGGCTGGCCTTGCAGCCCCTGGGCCTGCAGGGCCGCGCTGCAGGCAAACAGCTGCGCGCCATGGGCATGGGCCGCGCGCAGGGTGTCGATCAGCGGCACGTGCACGTGGGGGGAGGCCCGCAGGCCCGCCGCCACACCCGGCCGCAGCAGGTGCACGCTGCGGGCCGTGAAATAGATCTCCACCGGCACCTCCAGCGCCGCTGCCGCAGCAGCCTGGAAAAACGGCGTGGCCAGGCGCTCGGGCTGGTCGGGATCGCAGGCCCAGAGCAGGATCGCGACCCCGGCGGCGGGTTGTTCCACGAAGCCGCTCATGTCTCGCTGCGGTGCAACCAGGCGTGGTGCGCCATCGCGGCGGCCACGGGCTCGCCGTGCAGCAGCGCGGCCTGGTCGGACGCGAAGTCATGCAACGCCAGCTGCGCGAGCCAACCTTCGCCGCAAGGGTCGGTGTGCACCAGCTCGGGTTGGGCCGCCAGCTTCTGGTTCACCGCGACCACGCGCCCGCTGACGGGCGACTTCACCGACACGATGGACTTGGCCAGTTCCACCACCGCGATGCCGCGGCCCTGCTGCACCTCGGTGCCCACGCTCTTGGGCCGGCACATGTAGACCTCGCCCGCGAGTTGCACCCCCAGCGCCGTGATGCCGACGGTCGCCGTGTTGTCGGCGCCCAGCCGCGCCCAGACCTGGTCGGCGACGAGGTACCAGAGATCGTCCGGATACGCCAATGCGGCGGTGTTCATCCCGGACCGCCCCCGGTGCATCGGGCGTTCAGTCGCCGTCGCGAGCGGCCGCAGGTCGGGCCGAGAAGCGCAGCCGTACTCGGGTACGGCGAGCATCGCAGGCCCGAGATGCGGTCGCGCAGCAGGCGAATGAATGCCCGATGGCGGAGGGGAGTGGGAGTCGAACCCACCCGGCGACGCATGGCGCCACCCACCGGGTTTGAAGCCCGGCCGACCCACCAGGGTCGTTTCCCTTCCATGTTCGTTGTCATGTCTGTGCGGGCGCCAACCAGGCGCTGTCGCTGCGCAAACGGTGCACATCACCCACGCGGCGCAGCAGGCCGACACGGTCGAAGTATTCCAGGATCTGGATCGCCCGTTTGCGCCCCAGCGCCGTGGCGTCACGAAAACGCGCCGCGGTGACCTCGCCGCCGGCACCGGCGCCCACGTCGCGCGCCAGCCCCACCAGCCGCGCCACCGTGGCCTGCGGGTAGTACAAGTCCTTCACCACCTGGTGCAACTCCCCCTGCTGGGCCAGCCGCGCCAGCGTCACACGCACCAGCGGTTCGGGTTCGGCGGCGTTGCGCGCCAGGTCACGCACCCAGGCGCCTTCAAAGCCCGCCTCGGCCAGCGCCGGGCCGAGTTTCTGGGCCAGCCGCTCCTCCGTGGCCGACAAGCGCACGCCATGTGCCGGCAGGTGCACAAAGGCGCCACGCACCGCCACCAGGCCCTGCGCCTGCAGGTGGCCCAGCAAGGCCCGCCACAGCGGCTCGGGCAGGCGTGGCAGGGCCAGGCGGCGCAGGCGGGCGGCGTCGGGGCCCAGTTCTTCCGGGTGGCGCTCGTGGAAAGTGGCCAGCACCACCAGCAGCTTGTCGCAGGCGGCTTCGGTGGCCGCGGCCGACAAGGCCCAGTCGGTGCGGGCATCGGTCTGGCGCAGCCCGGTGGCGGGCGGCGGCACGGGCGCCACCAGGCCCTGGGCGGCGGCAAACCGCAGCAGGTCCACCCCCTGCGGCGCCTGCGCCAGCAGCGCGGCCAGGCGCTCGGTGCTGCTGGCGCCGGCCAGTGCGTCCAGCTCGGCCAGACGCTGCGGCGTGCGCCGGTAACGCGTGGGCGCCAACGGGTCGAGCACGACACCGCCGGCCAGCGTGCGCGACGCCGAGGCGTCCCGCAGCACGACACGGTCGCCATGCCACACCCCCACCGGCGCACGCAGCACGATCTGCACGCGGCCGGTGGCGCCCGGGGCCAGCACCTCGGGCGCCAGCACCGCCACCGTGCCCATCGCGGCCAGTGCGCCCAGGTGCACATGCACCGGCGTGCCGGTGCGCAGCGGCCGCGTTTCCGCAGGCCACAGCGTGAGCGTGGCGTCGAAGCGGTCGCTGGCCAGCGCGACGGCCGGTGTCACCAGCCACTGGCCACGCGCCACCTGGGTTTTTTCGACCCCCACCAGGCCCACCGCACAGCGCTCCCCGGCGCCCGCCGACGTGACGACGCGGTTCTGTGCATGCAGGCTGCGCACCCGCACGCGGTGTTCGCCCGGCACCAGCAGCAGCTCGTTGCCCACCTGCACCTGCCCCGCGTGCACGGTGCCGGTGACCACAGTGCCCACACCACCCAGCGTGAAGGCCCGGTCCACCGCGAGCCGGAAACCGGCCCCGGCGGGCGCGGCCACGGCGTGGTGGCGCGCGGCGTCGAACAAACGTTCGCGCAAGGCCACCAGGCCTCCCCCCGTGGTGGCGCTGACGGTCAGCACCGGCGCCCCGGCCAGCGGCGTGCCGGCCAGCAAAGCCGTGGCCTCGGCCACCACCGCGGCCACACGCGCGGGCTCGGCGCGGTCGGTTTTGGTCACCACCACGGTGCCCTGCTGCAGGCCCAGCAGCGACAGCACGGCCAGGTGTTCACGCGTCTGCGGCATCACGCCGTCGTCGGCCGCCACCAGCAGCAGCGCATGGTGGATGCCGGTGGCACCGGACAACATGGTGTGCACCAGGCGCTCGTGGCCCGGCACGTCGATGAAACCCAGGCGCTGGTCGCTGCCCGGCACATCCAGGAAGGCGTAACCCAGCTCGATGGACACACCGCGCTGTTTTTCTTCGGGCAGGCGGTCGGTGTCCACACCCGTGAGCGCGCGCACCAGCGTGGTCTTGCCGTGGTCGATGTGGCCGGCGGTGCCGATGATCACCGCAGGCACTCCTGCAGCTGCGGCAACTGGGCGGTGAAAGGCTGCGGGTCTTCGAGCCCACGCAGGTCCAACAGCAGCCGGTCGTCCGCGATGCGGCCGATCACCGGCAGCGGCAATGCCCGCAGCGCGCTGGACAAGGCGTCAAGCGCCCGGCCGGCACCTTTTTTCTGCACCGGGGCCAGCGCCAGGCCGGCCGAGGGCAGGCGGTCCACCGGCAGCGAGCCGGAGCCGATCTGCCCCAGCAGATCCACCACCTGCGCGTCGAAACGTGGTGCCACCGCCGCGGCCACCGCAGGCAACAAGGCGGTGGCCAGTGCGCGCAGGCTCTCGGCGCTGCGGGTGAGCAGGCGCAGTGTGGGCAGGTCCTGCGCCAGGCGCTCGGGCCGCAGGTACAGCCGCAGCGTGGCCTCCAGCGCGGCCAGCGGCAGTTTGCTCATGCGCAGCGCCCGTTTGAGTGGGTACTTGCGGATGCGCGTGATGGCCGCCCGGCTGCCGACGATCAGCCCGGCCTGCGGCCCGCCCAGCAGCTTGTCGCCGCTGAAGGTGACGACATCGCAGCCGGCGGCCAGTTTTTCCTGCGGCGTGGGCTCACGCGGCAGGCCGTAGGCGGCCAGGTCGATCAAGGAGCCGCTGCCCAGGTCGCTGGCCAGCGGCAGGCCGCGGGCATGGGCGATGCTGGCCAGCTCGGCCTCGTCCACCGCGGCCGTGAAACCCTGCACCGCGTAGTTGCTGGTGTGCACCTTCATCAGCAAGGCGGTGCGGTCGGTGATGGCACGTTCGTAGTCCTGCGGGTGGGTGCGGTTGGTGGTGCCCACCTCCACCAGCGTGGCGCCGGCCGCGGCCATCACGTCGGGCATGCGGAAGGCGCCGCCGATCTCGACCAGCTCACCACGCGAGACGATGCACTCCTGGCCCCGTGCCAACGCGGCGATGGTGAGCAGCACCGCCCCGGCGTTGTTGTTGACCACGGTGGCGGCTTCGGCGCCCGTCAGCGTGCACAGCAGCTCTTCGACGATGCTGTCGCGGTCGCCACGGCCGCCGCTGGCCAGGTCGTACTCCAGGTTGTTGGGGCCGGCCATCATCGCCAGCACATGCTGCAGCGCCGCGTCGGCCAGCAGCGCACGGCCCAGGTTGGTGTGGATCACGGTGCCGGTGAGGTTGAGCACACGCTGCAAACGTGGCGCCAGGCGGCGCTGCACCTGCGTGCCGAGCGCAGCCGCCAGTGCCAGGCCCTGCACCGCGGCGCGGTCCAGCGTGCCGGCCCGCGCCCGGCTGCGCAGCCCGTCCAGCAGCAAACGTGCTTCACCGGCCACCAAGGTGTGGCCGTGTTCATGCAACAGCGCAGCGACCACCGGCTCACGCAGCAGGCGGTCCACGGCGGGGAGGTCCTTGGCTTCGGCCTTGGAACCGTCGACGACGGATTCGGGGGGCCTGGGCATCAGGAGGCTCCGGGATCGGGTGGGGGTGCGGCCTCGGGTTCGCCGAAGAACAGCATCAGGTTCAGCCCGTGACGGCGCTGGCCGGTGTCGGACACCAGCAGGTCCAGCGTCAGGCTGGCCAGGTCGTCGGCCACCGGCTCGACAAACGGGTCGCGTTCGCTGTGCATGATCTTCAGGTAGTGGCCGCAGTCGTCGCAGGTCTCGGCCTGCACGGCGGCACGCGCGGCACGGGCCTGCGCGTCTTCGTCGTCGGCGCCCTGGTTGTCCAGCGACTGGTAGGCCAGCGCCTTGTTGCTCAGGCAATGGCTGCACTGGATGCGCACCATGTGCCACTGCAGGCTGCACAGGCTGCAGTGCAGGTAGCGCTGGCCGGAGGCCTCGCCCGCAGTGCGGGTCAGGCTGGCCGTGGGCCGGCTGCCGCAGGCCGGGCAGACCGTGGGGTCGTCCAGGCGGCCGAAGGGCTGTCCGAGCGCCGTGTGGGCCTGCTGCACGGCCAGCACCAGGTGGGTCCAGTAGACCTGCAGCGCGGCGGCCACCAAGGGGGCGCAGGCCAGGTCCAGCCCGGTCACCACGCCGGTCAGCAAGGCATCGGCCTGGCGCTCCAGGAAC
Source organism: Rubrivivax sp. (assembly GCA_018780805.1). GTDB lineage: Bacteria > Pseudomonadota > Gammaproteobacteria > Burkholderiales > Burkholderiaceae_C > Rubrivivax. Next base: position 10,720 of record JADMJD010000197.1, read on the forward strand.
ACCTCGTCGGCGTGGGCCAGCTGCGCCAGCGCCGCCTGGGCTCCGGCCGGGGCGGCCGGCTGCAGCGTGGCCACGAGCTGGCGCAGCACGCCGTGCCAGGCGGCGTCGCGTGGCCAGTCGGCCGCGCTCAGCGGCGGCTCGCCACGTTGTGCGGCACGGTCCAGCGCCGCCGCGTCGGGCAGCGGCACCTGCAGGCCCGCCGACAGGTGCGCCTGCTGCGCCTGGGCCACCTGGCCCATGAAGGCCAGGAAGTCGCCCATCGCATGGCCGCTGGCCAGCTGGCGCAAGCGCATCGCCCGTTCGGCGAACACGGTGCTGCGCTGCGGCCAGTGGAAATAAGGGGTCTCGCCACCGGCCAGGGCGGCGATCTCCTCGGGCGACATCACCCGGACGGTGGCCCCTGCCATCAGCACGTCACGTCCGTCATCGCGTCATCTCGTCGTGCCAGAGCCGGTGGTTGGTCTTGGCCCAGCTGGCGCTGACGGTGCCGCGGGTCATGGCGCGCACCGTGCCCTTGACCCAGATCGCGGCGTACACATGCATGATGGTGGCGGCCACCAGCACCACGGCTGCCACCGAGTGCAGCAGCACCGCGATGCGCAGCGCGTCGATGGGGAAATACGGCGCAAACCACGGCCGCCAGAACATGAGGCCCGTGACCAGCAGCACCACCAGGCTGACCGCCATGGCCCAGAACACCATCTTCTGCCCGTAGTTGTACTTGCCCACCGGCGGCATGGCGGCCTTGTTGCCGCGCAGCATGTCGCCCATGTGTTTTTTCCACTCGCGGTCGGCGGCGTTGACGACGTTGTCCTTCCACAGGCGCAGGAACATGCCGACAAAACCCAGCACCATCAGCACCCCCATGAAGGGATGCAGGATGCGGGCCCAGGAGCCGCCGCCGAAGAGGTGGCTGAAGAAAAACAGCGCAGGGTGGAAAAACGCCAGGCCCGAGAGCCCGGCGAGCACGAACATCATCGCGATGAACCAATGGTTCATGCGGTCGCCGTCCTTGTAGCGCTGCAGCATGCGGGGCGTGTTCATGCCTCCTCCTTCTCGTTTTTCTCTTCCACCGGGCCGACCTTCATGTAGTGGAAGAAACCGGCCACGACAGCGCCAATCATCCCGGCCACTGCCAGCGGTTTGGCCACGCCCTTCCACAGCGCCACCATCGGGCTGATGTGCGGGTCTTTCGGCAGATCCACCAGCTCCGGCCGGTCGGCGTGTTTCATCACGTACATCACGTGCGTGCCACCCACGCCCTGCGGGTTGTAGAGCCCGGCCTGCTTGAAACCACGCTCCTGCAGCTCGCCGGCGCGTTTTTCGCCGTAGGCCACCATGTCGTCCTTGGTGCCGAAGCTGATGGCGCCGGTGGGACAGGTCTTCACGCAGGCCGGCTCCAGGCCCACACCCACCCGGTCCGAACACAAGGTGCACTTGTAGGCCTTGTTGTCCTTCTGGCTGATGCGTGGCACGTCGAAGGGGCAGCCCTTGACGCAATAACCGCAGCCGATGCAGTTTTCGCTGATGAAGTCGACGATGCCGTTGGCGTACTTGACGATGGCACCGGGCGAGGGGCAGGCCTTCAGGCAGCCCGGGTCCTCGCAGTGCATGCAGCCGTCCTTGCGGATCAGCCACTCGAGGCTGCCGTTTTCCGGCTCGACCTCGAAGAACTTCATCACCGTCCAGCTGGTGGGCGTCAGGTCGGCCGGGTTGTCGTAGACGCCGATGTTGTCGCCGATCTCGTCGCGCAGGTCGTTCCAGTTCATGCAAGCCACCTGGCAGGCCTTGCAGCCGATGCACTTGGACTCGTCGATGAGCTTGGCGACCTGCGGTGCCGAGGTGCGCACCTGGGGCGTGGGCAGGGTGGTGGCCGAACGGGCGACCACGTCAAGAGATTGCATGGTTCCCATCGCGTCAGCCCACCTTCTCGATGTTGACCAGGAAGGCCTTGAACTCCGGCGTCTGCGAGTTGGCGTCGCCGACAAACGGGGTCAGGGCATTCGCGAGGTAGCCGTTCTGCGTCACCCCCTTGAAGCCCCAGTGGATGGGGATGCCGACGTGGTGAACCTTCTTGCCGTTGACCAGCAGCCCCTTCATGCGCTTGGTCACCACGCAGGCCGCCAGCACCTCGCCGCGGTTGGAGCGCACCTTGACCATGTCGCCCTGTTTGATGCCCTTCTCCTTGGCCAGCTCCTCGCCGATCTCGACGAAGGGTGCCGGCTGCGTGATGGCATTGCTCTTGGCGTGTTTGGTCCAGTAGTGGAAGTGTTCGGTCAGCCGGTAGGTGGTGGCCGCGTACGGGAACTCCTCCTTCTTGCCAAAGGCTTCCAGGTCGCCCTTGTAGACCCGGGCCGCCGGGTTGCTGACGGCCTTGGGGTTGCTCGGGCACATCAGGTTCACGCCGACCGGGGTCTCGAAGGGTTCGTAGTGCTCGGGGAACGGGCCTTCGGCCATGCCCACGGCGTGCAGACGCGCCACACCCTCGGGGTTCATGATGAAGGCGCCCACACCCTGCTCGGGCGCGGCATCGGGCCGCATGTCGGGCACGTCGGCCCCGCCAGCCCAGGACGTGCCGTTCCAGGCCAGGTACTTGCGGCTCGGGTCCCAGGGCTTGCCGTTGGCGTCGGCACTGGCGCGGTTGTAGAGGATGCGCCGGTTGGCCGGCCAGGCGAAACCCCAGTTGGGGAACACCCCCAGGCCGGTCGGGTCGCTGTTGTCACGCCGTGCCGTCAGGTTGCCGGCCTGGCTCCAGCTGCCGCAGTAGATCCAGTTGCCGCAGGCCGTGGAGCCGTCGTCGCGCAGCATCGCAAACGCCGGCAGTTGCTCGCCGGCCTTCACCAGCGGTGTCGGCGGCGGGGCCTTGGGGTCGACCTTGGCACCCGGCGCCGGGATCGCGAACACATCCGCCAGCGCCTTGCCGTTGATCTCGCGCAGCAGCTCGGCGGGTTGGGGCACGTTGGCGTTGATGTAGGGCCAGGCCAGCGCCGCGACGGGCTCGGGCAGGGCCCCGCCGTCCTTGGCGTACATCGCCCGCAGCTTCACGAACAGGCGCGCCATGATCTCGGAGTCGGGCTTGGCCTCGCCCGGCGGGTCGACGGCCTTTTCCTTCCACGAGATCACGCGGCTGGAGTTGGTGAAGCTGCCGGTCTCCTCGGCAAAACAGCTGGTCGGGAAGCGGAAGACCTCGGTCTGGATCTGCTTCGGGTCCACGTCGTTCAACGGGCCGAAGTTCTTCCAGAACTCGCCGGTTTCCGTCTCCAGCGGGTCCATGATGACCAGGTACTTCAGCTTGGCCAGGCCTTGCGACAGCTTCTTCTTGTTCGGCAGCGCCGCCAGCGGGTTGAAGCCCTGGCAGATGAAGCCGTTCATCTTGCCCTGGTGCATGCGCTCGAACATCGCCATGATGTCGTAGGCCGCGTCGCGCTTGGGCAGCCAGTCGTAGGCGAAGTCGTTGTCCTTCGTCGCCGCGGCCCCGTAGTAGGCCTTCATCAGGCTGGTGTTCCACTTCGGGAAGTTCTGCGTGAAGGCCATCTGCCCCGGCCGCAGCGGTTTGCCGGTGCGCGCCGCCAGGTAGGTGGCACGGTCCACATCCGCATCGGTGGGCGCACTCTGGTAGCCCGACAGCACCTCGGAGTAGGCGCACATGTCGGTGATGCCTTGCACGTTGGCATGCCCGCGCAGCGCGTTCACACCGCCACCCGGCCGGCCCATGTTGCCCAGCAGCAGCTGGATCATGGCCATGGTGCGGATGTTCTGGCTGCCCACCGTGTGCTGCGTCCAGCCCAGCGCGTAGCAGATCGTCATCACCTTGTCGGTGGCGGCGCTGCCAGCCAGCATCTCGGCCACCTTCAGGAACTGCTCCTTGGGCGTGCCGGTGATGCTGCTCACCAGATCGGGCGTGTACCGCGCGTAGTGTTTCTTCATCTGCTGGAAGACACACTGCGGGTCCTGCAGCGTCTCGTCCACCTTGACGAAGCCGTCTTCGCCCAACTGGTAACCCCAGCTGGCCTTGTCGTAGCTGCGCTTGGTTTCGTTGTAGCCGCTGAAGAAGCCGTTGTCGAAGCTGTAGCCCGCCTTCACCAGGAAGGTGGCGTCGGTGTTGAGCTTGACGTAGTCGAGGTGGATCTTGTTGTTGCTGAGCAGGTAGTTGATGACACCGGCCAGGAAGGCGATGTCGGTGCCCACGCGGATGGGCGCGTAGTAGTCGGCCACGGCCGCCGTGCGTGTGAAGCGCGGGTCGACCACGATCAGCTTGGCCTTGCGGTGCTGCATGGCCTCGGTCACCCACTTGAAACCGCAGGGGTGCGCTTCAGCGGCGTTGCCGCCCATGACCAAAACGAGATCGGTATTCTTGATGTCGGTCCAAGAATTCGTCATCGCTCCACGTCCGAAAGTCGGGCCCAGACTGGACACCGTCGGCGCATGTCAGATGCGTGCTTGCGTATCGAGTGTGACGATCCCCAGGCTGCGGGCGACCTTGACGCTGAGGTAACCGGATTCGTTGGACGACGCGGACGAGATCAGGAAACCGGTGGTGTTCCAGCGGTTGACCGTCGTGCCCTTGTCGTTGGTCTTGATGAAGTTGGCGTCGCGGTCGGCCTTCATGTGGGCCGCCACGCGGGTGAGCGCGTCATCCCAGGAGATGCGCTTCCACTCGTTGGAGCCGGGGGCGCGCACCTGCGGGAAGGTGACACGGTCCTTGGACTGGATCATGTCCATCACACCGGCGCCCTTGGGGCACAGGGTGCCTCGGTTCACCGGGTGGTCGGGGTCACCTTCGACGTGGATGATGGAGGCCTTGACGTTCTTGGCCTTGTCGCCCAGGGTGTACATCACCAGGCCGCAGCTCACGGAGCAATACGGGCAGGTGCTGCGCGTTTCGGTGGTTCGGGCCAGCTTGAAGTTGCGTGTTTCGGCCAAGGCGGCCGTGGGCGAAAAACCCAACGCCACGAGGCTGGATCCGACCAGCCCCGCACTGCTGACCCGGAGAAAGTGCCTCCGGTTCATGTCCATGTGTCCATCACTCCCGCAGGCCCGGCGGCCTGTCAACAAGGTGCCTGCTACCCGGCAGAGCCATCCTCATTGGAACGGAGCCCATGGCGCGCTCCAAACTGTGCGTACCCCTATGAAATCACGTGCAAATCACCGCAGCGGCAGGGCTCGACAATTTGTCAGCAGGACAAGGCCCTGACACACCCGGATTGACGCGACAAGTTGTCGCACTCCATCCGGGAAAGCCATGAGATTCTTGTGGAGGTGGCTCAGGGGTCGTTGCGGATCGTCGGGTCCACACGGGCACGGCGCCCGGTCTGGGCATGCTGCACCACCACGGTGTAGCTGAACTCGCCCGCTGCGCTGTCGCAGTCCAGCAGCGCGGCCTGCTTCTTGTGCACCGTCCACGACGGGATCGGGAATTGCGTGCCGCCGTTCTGAACCAGCACCGCACCGGTGTCGGGGAAGACCCAGTCGGCGGCGTTGAGGTGGAAGGTGATCAGCACGTCGCTGCCGCTGACGTCCAGCAGCTCGGGCACGCAGCTGGGCTGGCCCTGGGCGTCGACACTCACCAGCACATGGCGGACGCTCTGTTCGAGCGCTTCGGGGGCACAGACGGACATGGCAGGCCTTTCAGGCTTCACCGGCCGGCCGCATGGCCTTGCTTGAGTTCCTCGCGCAAGGCCAGCACGTCCGGGTGACGGTAGGGGGTGGAGGCCAGTTCATCGGCCAGGGCCAGCGCTTCTTGAGCGCGGCCCTGGCGCAACACCAGGCGTGCCGCCAGTGCCAGCGCCGGCAGCTCGCGCCGCGCCACGCCCGGGCCCAGGCGCTGCCCGGCCTGCTGCCAGGCCTGTGCCGCGCCGTCCGCGTGGCCAGCGGCCTGCAGCACATCGCCGTGCACCAGGCCGACCGCCGCGACGATGCGCGCCTGTTCCGCCTCCAGCGCGCGGCCAGCGGCCACGCGCCGGGCCATCTGTGCCAGGTAGGCGGGCAGCTCGGCGGCCACGCCGGGCATGCCCAGCTGGCCACGCAGCCGGAGCCAGCGCCCCTGCAGGTTGACCGACCAGCGCGGCTGTGGCTCGGCCGTGGCCAGCAGCCGCCGGACCAGCGCGTCGGCGTCGGCCAGCGGCGGCCGTGCTGCGGCCGGCCCGCGCTGGGCCAGCGCCGATTCGGCCAGCGCGATGCGGGCCGAAGCCAGCAGCGCCAGCCAGGACAGGTTCTGGTCGTCGGCCTGCACCAGGGCTTCGCTGCGGCGCACGGCCTCCTGTGTGCTGGCCACGGCCGCATCGGGCTGGCCACGCGCCAGGTGCAGCAGGCCGATGTCGAGGTGGGCGATGGCCACCAGGAACTGCACCTCGCGGTCGCGGCCGGCATCGGGCAGCCTGGCCAGCGCGTCCAGCTTGGCCTGCTGGGCGGCCAGCGCGGCGTCGTAGGCATGTGCGGCTTCGTGCGCCTTGGCCAGCCAGCCCAGCGTGTTGGCCAGGTCCTGCACCATCGCAGGCCGGACCACCACCACGTCCTGCCAGGCGGCGCGGGTGCGCTCGAAGGCCTGCAGCGCGTCCGCCGGCCGGCCGGCCTCCAACCGGAGCACGCCCAGGTTCTGGCCGGCGTAGGCCTGTTCGATGCGCCACTCGATCTTGTCGGGGTCCAGCGCCACCAGGCGGTCGGCCAGCGCCAGGTAACGCCCGAAGGCGGCTTCGGCCTCGTCGCTGCGCCCACGCCGGCGGGCGATGAAACCCACCCAGTATTCGCTCTGCGAATGGTTGAACAGGTGCTCTGGCGCATCGGGGTGGCGCGCCAGCAGCTCGCCGGTGCTGGCCGCAGCCTCGGCAAAACGCTGCGCGGCTTCGTCGAAGCGGCCGTTCTGCTCGGTGATCTCGCCGATCAGGTGCAGGGCGCGCGCGCGCCGGCCCAGCGAGGCGGCGTCCAGCGAACCCGGCGTCTGCGCGGCGTAGTAGGCCAGCGCACGGTCGCCGACGGCGTTCAGCGCATCCAGCCGGCCCACGGGCTTCAGCTTGGCGGGCAGATCGCCCAGCATGAACTCGATCAGGCCCTCGGCCTGCGCCTGCTGCTGCTGGGCCTGGCGCGCCTCGTGCACCGCCACCGCGGCGGTGGCGGCCAGCGCCAGCGCCGCCAGGCTCCCGGCGCCCACGGCCACGCGGTGGCGGCGCAGGAACTTGGCGCTGCGGTAGGCCCAGGTGTCGGGCCGCGCGCTGATGGGTTCGTGTGCCAGGTGGCGCTGCAGGTCTTCGGCCAGCGCCGCGGCATTCGCGTATCGCTCGCCCGGCTGCTTCTTCAGCGCGTGCGCGACGATGGTGTCCAGGTCGCCGCGCAGCGCCGCGGCGTCGGCGGCCGGCGCCACCGTCGACACCGGCGGCGGCACGGTCTCCACGACGGCGCGCAGCCGGTCCAGCGTGGCGCCTTCGGCCAGCGCCGTGGGATGCTTGCCACCGAGCAGCTGGAACAGCAGCACGCCCAGCGCGTACACATCGGTGGCGGTGGTGACCTCGCCGCCCTGCAGCTGTTCCGGCGCGGCGTACTGCGGCGTGTAGGCCGCGCCGCCCTGCTGCGTGGCCTGGTCGTCGGCCACGTCATGCAGCAGCTTGGCGATGCCGAAGTCCAGCAGCTTCACCTCACCCGCGGCCGTGACCAGGATGTTGGAGGGCTTGAGGTCGCGGTGCAGGATCAGCCGGTTGTGCGCGTGGGCCACGGCGTCCAGCACGGCCAGGAACAGGTGCAGCCGCGCGGCCAGCGGCAGGCGCTGCTGCTGGCAGTGCTGATCGATGGGCAGGCCGGCCACGTACTCCAGCACCAGGTAGGGCTGGGCCGGGCCCGGGCCGGCCGGGGCCAGCTGGCCGGCGTCCAGCAGGCGGGCGATGTGCGGGTGGGCCAGACGCGCCAGGATGCTGCCTTCGCGGGCAAAGCGCGCGCCCGCCGCCGCACCGTGCAGGCCGGTCTGCAGGAACTTGATGGCCACCTGGCCCTCGTAGCGGCCATCGGTGCGGTGGGCCAGCCAGACGGTGCCCATGCCGCCACGGCCCAGCTCCTGGTCCAGCGTGTAGGCGCCCACGGTCTGGCCGCTGCCGCCGGGCGGCGGCGGCAGCGCGGGGGCCTGCAGGAAGAGGCTCTGGTCCAGGCCGGCCAGTTCGGCCAGCCAGGGCAGCAGTTCATCGGCCAGCGCCGGATCGACACTGCGCAGCGCCGCCAGGCGCTCCGCGCGCTGCGGTTCGGCCAGGTCCATCAGCGCGTCCAGCAGCGGCGAGAGCTGCGGCCAGCGTGCACGGTCCAGCGGCGGGCCCGCCATCAGCGCAGGGCCACGGCCAGGAACAGCCGCGCCTTCTGCCAGTCGCGCTGCACGGTGCGGTCGGTCACACCCAGGCTGGCCGCGATCTCGGGCTCGGTCAGGCCGCCAAAGTAGCGCAGTTCCACCACCTGGGCCAGTCGGGGCTCCAGCGTGGCCAGTTCGTCCAGCGCCTCGTGCACGCGCAGCACCTCGTCGTCGTGCGCGGCCAGGTCACCGACCACGGCGGTGTCCAGTGGCAGGTGCTCGGCGCCGCCCCCACGGCGCTCGGCCTGGCGCGCGCGCACCACGTCCACCACCACGGCGCGCATCACCTTGGCGGCGTAGGCCAGGAAGTGGTGGCGGTCGGGGAAGGCCGGCCCCTGGGCGCCGCCCTGCAGGCGCAGGAAGGACTCGTGCACCAGGGCCGTGGTGTCCAGCAGCGTCAGGTCGCTGGCGCGCCGCAGGCGGCTGCGGGCCAGGCGCTGCAAATCGGCGTACAGCAGTGCAAAGGCACGGTCGGCGGCGGCGCGGTCGCCAGCGCTGGCGGCCTGCAGCAGTTCGGTGATGTCGGACATGCGGCGGAGAGGTCAGGTCCGGACAAATGTAACGGCGATGTCGGGATCGGGCGGTGGACTGCGTTTCAGTGCAGGAGGGGCCCTGCTGCCACGCGGATCAGGGAGGCCACAGAGGCCGCCACGGGCGCCAGGGCCCCTCACCTCGTTGAACAACGCCTGACAACGCTGGAACGATGCTGCAACCGACGCTCCCGATGCCGGCCCCTGACCGGCGCGCCCCTCCGCCCCGCCCCAGCCCGGCGCTGCTGCTGGTGGAGGTGTCCGACGCCACCTCCTTCAACCGCCTGGCCGAGCGCGAGGCGATGCGCAGCCGCCGCGACGGCCGCATGATGGCCGTGCTGCAACTGCAGCTGCGCGAGGAGCCGGATCTGCTGCACCGCGCCAGCCCGCTGGCCTTCGAGCAGGCGCTGGCGGATGGCGCCCGCCGGCTGCGCGGCGGCATCCGCAGCACCGACACCTTGGCCCGCTGGCAGGCCACGCAGTTCGGTGTGCTGCTGCCCGGCTGCGACCGTGCCGATGCCGCCGGCGTGCTGGCCCGGTTGATCGGCGGCGCGAGCGGCCCCTACGGCCAGGAGGGTGTGCGCCTGCGGCTGCACGTCACCGGCGAGGTGCAGCGTTGCCTGTGAGGCCGCAGCGGCTCACTTCACGCCCAGCTGCACCTTCAGGTCCTGCCCCACGCCCTTGTTGACGAACTGCAGCGTGGCGACCTTGGCCAGGTCCACGTCACCGGCCTTGTACAGGCCGGCCTTGACCATCTGCGCGTAGAAGTCGGCGATGCGGGCGGCGTTCATCGTGCCGATGCCGCGGGTCTTGGCGTCGCCGGAATCGACGATGCCCTGTGCCTTCATCAGCGCCACGCTGGCCTCGATCTCGGCCGCCGTCATCTCCGGGTTGTCCTTGAGCATCAGCGCGTTGGCCGCGCTGCGGTTGCCGTAGAGGTAGTTGACCCAGCCGATGATGGACGCGTCCACGAAGCGCTGCACCACGGCCGGGCGCTTGGCCACGGTGTCGGTCGTGGCCTCGATCACGGTGCTGTAGGTCGAAAAACCGTGGTCGGCCAGCAGGTGCACCATGGGTTTGAACCGGCCCTGGTTCTCGGCGTAGATGGGCTCGGCAACCGAATAGCCCTGCTGGATGGACTTGTTGTTCGCCAGCCAGGGGCCGAGGTTGTAGTTGTAGGGCTTGAGCGCGTCGTCGCGGAAGCCGTGCACGGCCTTCAGCCATTGCCACCAGCTGAACTGGCCGTCCTTGGCCACAAAGGCCACGGGCGCGTTTTTCAGTGCAGCGAAGGTCTCGTAGCCCTGGCCCGGGTGCGCCATCAGCGCCTGCGGGTCCTTCTGGAACATTGCGGCCACCACCACGGTGGGCACCTTGTTCTTGACGTTGTCGAAGCTGTGCAGCAGGTTGCCCGTCATCAGGAAGTCGATGCGGCCGGCCGGCAGCAGCGGCCGGTTGTTCACCTGCGGGCCGCCCTGCTGGAGGGTGACGTCCAGCCCGTACTTCTTGTAGGTGCCGTCGGCCACGGCCTGGTAGAAGCCGCCGTGCGCGGCCTGCGCCTTCCAGTTGGTGGCGAAGGTGACCTTGTCCTGGGCCTGCGCCAACGTGGTGGCCAGGCCGAGTGCGATGAACAGCAAACGCATGCGGAAGCTCCTGAAAGACATCACGCCGATTCTGGCGGATCACGCCGCGCGAGCAAGGCCCGCGCCAGCCCCGCGCTGAGGCCGAAGATCAGCACGCCGGTCAACACCAGCAGCGTGAGTGCGGCGAACATCTTGGGCGTTTCGGTGCGGAAGCTGGCCTCCAGGATGCGCGACGCCAGACCGGTGTCGCGCCCGGCGGCACCGGCCACCATCTCGGCCGTCACGGCGCCGATCAGGCTCAGGCCCCCGGAGATCTTCAGCCCCGCGAGGAAGTACGGCAGCGCCGACGGCGCCCGCAGCAGCGCCAGCCGCTGCCAGGGTGTGGCCCGGTAGAGCTGGAACAGCGCGCGCAGCTGCGGATCGGTGGCGCGCAGGCCCACGACGGTGTTGGACAGGATGGGGAAAAAGGCCACGATCCACGCGCACAGCAGCAGCGCGGCGGTGGTGCTTTCCACGTAGATCAGGATCAGCGGTGCCACCGCGACGATGGGGGTCACCTGCAGCACCACGGCCACCGGCAGCAGCGCCCGTTCCAGCGTGGGCGAGAGCGCAAACACCGCCGCGATCAACACCCCGCCGGCACAGGCCAGCAACAGCGCACCCAGCGTGATCTGCAGCGTGACCCACCAGCTCTGCAGCAGCGACACGCCATGTTCGGCCAGCGCCTGCGCGATGCGGCTGGGTGCCGGCAGCGTGTAATCCGGGATGCCGGCGGCGCGCACGCCCAGCTCCCAGGCGGCGATCAGCACCAGCAGCGTCAACGCGGGCAGGGCCCAGCGTTTCATGCGGCGTCCCCCAGCGCGGCGGTCACGGCGCGGCAGGCGTCGGCAAAGGGCGCCGAGTGGCGGAAGGCCGGGCCACGCGGGTAGGCCTGCGGCACCGGGACCTCGGCCACGATGCGGCCCGGGCGCGCGGCCATCACCAGCACACGCTGGCTCAGGAACACAGCCTCGGCCACGCTGTGCGTGACGAACAGCGCCGCCATGCGCTGGCGTGCCCACCACTGCAGCAGGTCCGCGTTCAGGCGCTGGCGCGTCAGGTCGTCCAGCGCAGCAAATGGCTCGTCCATCAGCAGCACACGCGGCTGCGTGACCAGCGCACGGGCGATGGAGGCGCGCATCTTCATACCACCGGACAACTCGGCCGGGCGGGCCTGGGCAAAGTCGGCCAGGCCCACCTGCGTCAGCACAGCGGCAATGCGCGTTGCGGCCTCGGCGCGCGACACACCTTGCAGGCGCAGCGGCAGCCAGACGTTGTCGAACACGCTGGCCCAGGGCATCAGCGTGGGTTCCTGGAACACAAAGGCCGTGCCAGCGTCCGGCCCGGCCGCCCGGGCGGGCGACGCCACCTGGCCAGCGCCGGGCTCGGCCAGGCCGGCCACCAGGCGCAGCACCGAGCTCTTGCCACAGCCCGAAGGCCCGAGCAGGGCCACGAACTCGCCTGGCAACACGGCCAGATCGATGCCCGCCAGCACCTGCAGCGCGCCAAAACGCTGCTGCACGGCCTGCAGCTGGATCAGCGGCGCGGCATCGGCGCTGGCGTTCACAGCGGCCAGACCCGGTCGGCCGGCCCGGGCCGGCAGTCGTCGGGCAGCGGCACGTCGCCACGGCGCATCACGATGCGGTCGCTGCCCAGGCAGAAGGCCAGGCGCTGGGCCTGCGGCCAGCGCTGTTGCACAAAGGCCTCCAGCGAGGCCGGCAGACTGACCTGGAACACCAGCGAGTGGCGCTGCTCCTCGGGCCGGTCGTCCAACCGCAGCCAGGGCACGAAGCCGGCCGCGAACATCAGCGCATGCGAGCCGGCATCCACCGCACTGGGTTGGTAACCCGCGTTGCGCAGCCAGGCCTGGGCGTCACGCCGCAGCTCAGGGCCATCCGGCAGGCCGCCGAAGCCGGCGGCCATCAGCTCGGCCAGCCACTGGTTGCAGTTCTGGTAACGCAGGCTCCAGGCATGGGCGTTGGCGCTGTAGGTGGCGGCCACCAGGCGCAGCGCGCGCTGACGGTCCAGCGCCGCCGCGGCCAGCACGCGGGCCGGCGCCGGGGGCAGCAGCAGCACCGACACATGGCCGGCGGCCGGGTCGTCCAGGCCCGACACAAATCCGGCGAGGCCCTGGTCGAACAGCCGCGGCCGGCCTTCTTCGCAGGCGTAGTACAGCTGGCGCACGGCCCAGGGCGAACCGGCACCCTCGGCCAGCGCCAGGCCGGCGTGCGAAAAACGCTGGCCAAAACGTGCGAGGTTCAGGCCCGAGCGCGCGACCAGCGCCACCGGCGTGCCGGCGGCTTCGAGCTCGGCACGCACGACGGCGGCCAGTTGCAGCAGGCGGTCTTGCTGCGCAGCGCTGAGCGGGGTCTGGCGGCCACAGAAGTTCTCGGCCACCGAGCCGGCCTGGGCGGCGCCGGCCAGCAGCAGCGCGGCCAGGCCAGCCGTGAACCTCGGGTTCAGATCTCGACGCGGCGCAGGTCCAGGTCGCCGCGCCAAGGGTCGGCCAGGGCCACGAAAAACGGCTGCGGCGCCGTCCCTGCGGCGGCCGGCCGCGCAAACGCGAGCCCGTAGGCGCGGTCCAGCACCGCGATGTGTTCACCGACCACCAGCGTGGCGGTGGCCAGCGGCAGGTCCAGCGTGAAGGCCTGGCGGGCATCGGCCACGGCCTGCAGCTGCAGGCGCTGGCGGTCGCCGGGCAGCGCGGCGATGGCCACGATGCGGTACTCGCCCGCCGCGACCTTGCCGCCCTTGGACGAGGCGTCGCTGGAGCCGCCGATGGAATCCGACAGGCTGCCGACCGAGGCCGAGCCGGCGCTGGAGGCCGACGATGCAAAACTCTCGGCAGCAGCCGGCAGCGCAGAACACAGCGCCAGTCCAGTGGCCACCAAAACGGCCAGGAGGCCAGTGGAGGGGAGGTTCTTCATGCGCGAGAGCATAGCGCCGCGCCGGGTCTTCAGCGGTGGTCCCATGGCATCGCACGGGAGGGCGAAGGCCGGCGCGGGCCTGGATGCGTCTCCAGGCGGACTGTCGGATTGTCTGACAGTACCACCTCCAAGGGGCCGCCAAAGCCATGCAAGTCATTGATCTACCGAGACTTCGGACACTTGGCTCGATGCTTGCTCAGGCACCGCGGCCCATTGTCCGCCGCAGACCCTGTCAAAGGCTGCGCATCCGAACGTCAACAGAAGGATTCAGATGAACATCCCGTCTTTGGTGGCTCGCTGCGCAGGCGTCATCGCGCTGGCGGCTGCGAACCTGACTGTGAACGTGGCCCACGCCGACGTGGTCACGCTGGCGGGCAACACCATCGCAGGTGGCAGCGTGCTGCGCAGCAACATCAACGGCGACAGCGTCAACGTGGGTGGCTTGGCCATCGCGCCGACCTTCAGTCTTGCCGCGGCCACCTACATTGCCGAACTGGACCTCTACCAGAAGGGTGATGTCGTGGCGACCGGCCAGATCGGTTTCAAGAATCTGGACACGAGTGAGACGTTCCTGTTCGACTCGTTGAATTCAGCAATCTTCCAGTTCGACATCCCCACCTACGTGCATTACGCCATCGTGGGCCGCACGTTTGCTGCCGGCCACTACCAAGTGATCAACGACGCCGCGTCGACCTGGGCATTCAACGCCCGGAGCGGCGGTTTCGGTTTCACCGGCATTTATGCAGCGCCCGCGCCCGTGTCGCTGCCGGGAACCCTGAGCCTGCTGGGTGCCGGCCTCGCAGCCATGGCGGTGGTGCGTCGCCGCCGGTCTGCGGTGGTGTGAACCACGGCGCCTGCAGCGGCAGGCGTCAGGTCATGGTTGGGGCTGCCCAGCCCACCCCGTCGCAGCGCGTGAACATTGACGGCCGGGGCTGTTCAGCCTCCCCCGCGCTGCATGTACAGGTCAAAGCGCTTCATGAAGGCCTGGCGCTCGGCCTCGTCCACGGACCCAAAGCGGAAGGCCACCGCCAGGCGCGGCAGCGCCACCAGGGCGATGCGGCGCAGTGGCAACGGCGTCCAGGACAGGGCCAGGCGGCCGCTGGCGAGTTCTACTTCAGCACAGCCCGGCGCCGGGCTGTGCCACGAGGGCTCGCCGATGGCCGCCGGCAACCAACCGAGCCACTCCGCCTCCGTGCAGCCGTACTCGCGGTCGAAGCCTGCGGGGTACCAGGCCTGCATCAACCACCCGCGATCGGTGGCCAGATGGCCAGCACGTCGCCGTCCTGCAGCGTGCGGGCGCCCCGCTCTTCCGGCGGCACGAAGACGCCGTTGACCAGCACCAGGTGCACCAGCTTCATCGGCAGCTGGAAGGGTTCGATGATGTCCAGGATGGTGGCGCCGGGTGCGATGGCCAGCGGCATCTGGTTGCCCTGGCGCTTGTCGGCCGGCAGGTGATCGCCCAGGCTGGCGTAGAGCTTGAAGGTGATCTGCATCCGGTCGTCGATCAGGGTTTCACCAGGGCCGGCTGGTCCTGTGCCTGCGCGCTGGCGAGGTAGGCTTCCATCAGCAGCGTCGGGTCCTGCAGGAGTTTGTCCTTCCAGGGGCCGAGCTTGACACCACCTTCCACCAGGCCGCGCATCACGCCCACGTGGTTCGTCCAGCCGATGGCGTTGCAGCCCACCAGCGTGTCACCGCTGAACTGCAGGCTCAGGTGGCGGCCGGCGGCCTGGTCGGTGAGTTCAGCGTGTTCACCACCGGCCACGCCCTGCCACTGGCCGAAGCTGGCGGAGATCAGGCCCAGCGTGTCCAGCACGTTGATCTGCGTCACACCTTTCAGCTCGGCACGCTGGCCGACCATGTTGAGCGCCGCCACGCGCGCCTGCTCGGCCGCGTTGGGCTGGATGGCGCTGACGATGGTGGTGCCGCTCACCTTGTCGAAGGCCTCGGCGCAATCGCCCGCGGCGTAGACGCCGGGCACGTTGCTCTGCAGGTGCTCGTCGGTCAACACACCGACCAGGCAGCGCACGCCGCTGTCCTGCAGGAAGCCGATGTTGGGCTTGACGCCGGTGGCGCTGATCACGAGGTCGGCCTCGATCACGGCGCCGGTGCTGAGCCTGACCTTCATCACCGCGCTGGTGTCGCGTTCGATGGCCTCCACGCGTGCGCCGGTGTGCACCGCCACGCCCTTGGCCTCGCACCAGTCCTTGATCATGCCGCCGGCCACCGGGCCCATCATGCGCGGCACCATGCGGTCGCCCATCTCGACCACGCTGAGCTGC
>JADMJD010000133.1 GCA_018780805.1 Rubrivivax sp.
GCCGACCTGGTGATGAGCGTGGACAACGTGATCGCCATCGCCGGCGCCGCGCAGGCCTCGGGCAATGCCGACCACCAGATGCCGCTGGTGATCTTCGGCCTGCTGGTCAGCATCCCCATCATCGTCTGGGGCAGCCAGCTCGTGATCAAGCTGATGGACCGCTTCCCGATGATCATCACCGCCGGCGGCATGCTGTTGGGCTGGATCGCGGGCACGATGGCCGTCTCCGACCCGGCCGTCGTGAACCCCGACAACTGGACCTGGGTGCCCAAGATCCCGCAGACCGACACCTTCAAGTACGCCGCCGGCCTCGCCGGTGCGCTGCTGGTGCTGGCCTGGGGCAAACTGGCCGCGGCACGCCGCAACAAGCCGGCGGCCTGAGCCAGCGCCCAGCCACCCCCGCATGACGGCGGACCGCGGCCCCTTGCAGATCGGGCAGCGCTTCGCCGGCTGCACGGTGCAGCGGCTGCTGGGCGCAGGTGCAAACAGCGCGGTGTATGCCGCCTTTGACGAAGCCGCCGGTGAATGGCGGGCACTGAAGGTGTTCCTGCCGACGCCAGGCCCTGACAGCGCGTCGGCCGAGGGCCGGCGTCGATTTGGCCAGGAACAAGACCTGATCGGCCGCCTGCAGCACCCGGACATCGTTCGTGTGCATGGCAGCGGCGAGACCGACGGCCTGGCCTGGCTGAGCATGGAGCTGCTGGCCGGCACCGACCTGGTCCGCTACACGCAGGTGGCCCGGCGCCTGCCGCCGGCCCTTGTGCTGCAGCTGGCCGAACGCATCGCGCGCGCGCTGGACCACGCGCACCGCGGGGGCATCGTGCATCGCGACCTGAAACCCGCCAACGTGATGGTCGACTGGGCCACGCAGCGGGTGACGCTCACCGACTTTGGTCTGGCGCGCACCGATGACGCCGAGGCCACGCGCACGGGCCTGGTCCTGGGCAGCCCGGCCTACATGGCGCCCGAGCTGCTGGCCGGCGCCACACCCGACGCGCGCAGCGACCTGTACGCCTTGGGCGTGCTGCTGTTCCAGCTGCTCAGTGGCCGCCTGCCCTTCGACGCCAGTGGCCTGGGCGAGCTGTTGCGCCAGGTGGCCACCACGCCGGCACCTGACCTGCACAGCTTGCTGCCGGAGCTGGATGCCGGCGTGGCCGAGCTGGTTCAGCAGCTGCTGGCCAAACGCCCGGCCGAGCGGCCGGCCGACGCGTCCAGCGTGGCCGATCGCCTGGCGGCGCTGCAAGACCCCGTGACACCTTGGCCGGCCGGCCCCGAAGCCGACGGTGCTAAGTCACGCCCCTGATCGGCGTGGGATGGGGCCCGCGCCGGTTTACGATGCACAATCGCCCCCCACGCCAGACGGAGAGCGTCCACCCGTGTCCCTGACCATTGAGCTCCAGGCCGCCGTCGACGCCGGTCGCGCGCGCAGCAACAACGAGGATTCCGTCGCCATCGACGCCGACACCTCGTTGGCCGTCCTGGCCGATGGCATGGGCGGCTACAACGCCGGTGAGGTGGCCAGCAACATGGCCACGTCCTTCATCCGCAGCGAGCTCGGCCGCTGGCTGCGCGAGGCCAGTGCGCAGGCGTCCGACCAGGACGTGCGCCGCGCGATGGACATCTGCGTCGACAACGCCAACCGCGCCATCTTCAACGCCGCCAACGCCAACCCGCAGTACGCCGGCATGGGCACCACGCTGGTGGTGGCGGTGTTCCGCGACGGCCGCCTGCTGGTCGGCCATGTGGGTGATTCGCGCGCCTACCGGCTGCGCGCCGGGCGGCTGCAGCAGATCACACGCGACCATTCGCTGCTGCAGGAGCAGATAGACGCCGGCCTGATCACACCTGAACAGGCCGCGTTCTCGGCCAACAAGAACCTCGTCACCCGCGCCGTGGGCGTGGAGGACACCGTGCTGCTGGAGACCCACCAGCACGAGGTGCTGCCCGGCGATCTGTACCTGCTGTGCTCCGACGGGCTGTCGGACATGCTGGACGACGGCGCCATCGCGCAGGTGCTGCAAGCCCACGAAGGGCTGGACGCCGGCTGCAAGGCGCTGATCGAAGCCGCCAATGACGCAGGCGGAAAGGATAATATCTCGGTCATCCTGGTGCGCGCCGCTGGCGGCACCTCGACATCGGCGCGTTCCTGGTGGCCGTTCCGGCGTTGAACGGGCGATCAGAATTCGGGAGGGCCGCGCCGGTCCGAGCGGTGCGTGCATAGACGAGGATCAGAATGGGCAAGCTGGTGGTATCGCTCGACGGGGTCGTCATCAAGGAGGTCCAGATCACCAAGGACAAGACGACCCTTGGCCGACGGCCTTACAACGACATCGTGATCGACAACCTCGCCGTCAGCGGCGAGCACGCCGTGCTGCAGATGGTGGGTGCCGACGTCTTCATCGAAGACCTCAACAGCACCAACGGCACCTACATCAACGGCAAGGCGATCAAAAAACAACTGCTGGCCCACAACGACACGGTCGAGATCGGCAAGTACAAGATCAAGTACCTGGTCGACGAAAGCGGCGAGTACGAAAAGACCATGATCATGCGGCCCGGCGCCGCTGCGGCCGCCTTGGCCGGCATGGGCAGCGCCACACATGCGTCGTCCAACTTCGGTTCGCTCGGTGGTGGCGCGCCAGCGCCTTCGCTGCAGCCGGCGTCGATCAAGGTGCTCAACGGCGCCGCCGCCGGCCGTGAGGTGGCGCTGACCAAGGTCGTCACCACGGTCGGCAAACCCGGCGTGCAGGTGGCGTCCATCACGCGCCGGCCGGGCGGCTATGCCTTTGCGCACGTGGAAGGCAGTTCGCGGCCCAGCGTCAACGGCGTGCCGCTCACGACCGATTCGATCCCGCTTCGCAACGGCGACGTGATCGAACTCGCAGGCACGCAGATGCAGTTCATCCACCCCTGAACCGGGCGACACCCGCGAAAGTGCGGGTAGGACGTGAGTTGGACGCGGGCATGAGGTGGGTGTGATGCGCTTCACGGCTCCTGCCAATGGCGGAGGACGGCCCCGGCAGCCCGGCTCCACAATGGGCTGAGGAGTCCATCCCCCCCATGCAGATCCGCGTCCTCGGCTGCTCCGGCTCGATTGCCGCCGGCTGCCGCACCACCTCGTACCTGATCGGTGCCGACATCCTCGTGGATGCCGGCACCGGCGTGGGCGACCTGACGCTGGAGGAGATGGCCGCCATCGACCACATCCTGGTCAGCCATTCGCACCTGGACCATGTGCTGGCCATCGGCCTGCTGGCCGACAGCGTGACACGCCGTCGCGACGCGATGCAGCGCCCACCCGTGCAGGTCCACGCCCTGCCCGAGACACTGGACGCACTGCGGCGCCACATCTTCAACGGCGTGATCTGGCCCGATTTCACCCGCCTGCCCAGCGCCGAGCACCCGGTGCTGACGCTGCACCCATTTGCCGTCGGCGACGTGCTGCAACTGGGCGGCCGGCCCATCGAGGTGTTGCCGGCTGCGCACACGGTGCCGGCGGTCGGCTTTGCGGCTTTCACCAACGACGGTGGCGCCTGGGTCTTCACCGGCGACACCGGGCCCAACCCGGCGCTGTGGGCCCGCCTGGCGCAGCTGGACGTGCGCATGCTGGTCATCGAAACCGCCTTCCGCGACGACGAGCTGGCCCTGGCGCGCGTCAGCCGCCACCTCTGCCCCGCGTTGCTGAATGCCGAGCTGGCCGGGCTGACCCAGGCCACCGAGGTTTGCATCACCCATGTCAAACCGGGCGAGCTGGAAACGGTGATGGCCGAGATCGCGCAGTTGCAGACCCCGCACCACATCCGGCCGCTGGTGTCGGGGCAGACGCTGGTGCTGGCCGAGCGCGGCGCAGTGGCCGACGAGCGTCGGCCGGGGTGACGGCTCCAGCTGACGGCCTCAGCTGACGGTTTTTGTCACTCCCGGCCGCCCGCGGCCTGCCGATGTGACACAACCTGTCAACTGGCGTGCAGAAGTCACGTCAAAACAGGCCGATCAGCCTGGCACGACCCCTGCATTCAAGGGGATGTCCCGCCCCCAACCCTCTCTGAAGGAACACCCCATGAAGCGCGTTCAACAAGGTTTCACCCTGATCGAACTGATGATCGTTGTCGCGATCATCGGCATCCTGGCCGCCGTCGCCCTGCCGGCCTACCAGGACTACACCGCCAAGGCCCAGGCTTCGGAAGCAGTCACCCTGCTGGGCGGCCTGAAGACGCCGATTGCTGACCAGTACGCATCGGACAACAGCACGGCGTCCTGCGCCATCCCCTCGGGCAGCGTTGAAGTTGGCAAGTACGTCGCCAGCATCGCCGAAACCGGCGCTGAAGACTCCTGTGACCTGCTCGCCACGTTCGCCAGCACGGGTGTGAACACCAAGGTCAGCGGCAAGACGATGACGATGAACTTCAAGCCGTCGACCGGCGCTTGGACCTGCACGACCGACCTGCCAACTGAAATCGCACCCAAGACTTGCGGCGCGGCTGGTACCTGATAGGTCGACTGCCACTGATCGCTTTCAAAGGCCCTTCGGGGCCTTTGTTGTTTGAACGCCGGGCCCCACCCACCCATGAGCGAAGCGCATTTACGGCATGCAGCGCTGACCGCTGTCCTGCTGGCCATCGCGCTCTGGTGGCTGGCGGCGCCGTACGCGGGTATTCAGCATGACGCGCTCTACTACGCCGCCGATGCCCTGCGCCGCGCTGACGGCGCTGCACTCCAGGGTGACCTGTTCTTCCATCGGCATTCGCAGGGCGACTTTTCGATCTTCGGCCCGGTCTACGCCTGGCTCATCGACACCCTCGGCCTGGACACCGCAGCGCTCAGCCTGAGCCTCGCAGGCCGTGTGGCTTGGCTGGCGGCCCTGGCAGCCCTGTGCAGGGCCTTGGCGCCTGAGACGCCGAGCCGGTGGTGGTGGCTGCTGGCGTTGGCACTTTGTCTGCCCCGCACCTACGGGCCGCTGTACCTGCTGCACACCGCAGAGCCGTTTGCAACACCACGCGTCTGGGCAGAGGCAGCCGTGCTCGGCGCCCTGGCGCTGTGGCTGTTGCAACACCGGCTGGCAGGTGGGCTGCTGACCCTCACCGCCGCCGCCCTGCACCCCTTGATGGCCTTGCCTGGGCTGGCAATGATGGTTCTGGTTGCGGCGCCACGTGTTCGCTGGTCGGTGGCGTTGCTGCTTTGTGTGGCCGCTGCGGTGGGCTGGTGGTGGCAAATCGAACCTCTGCCGCGCCTGTTTCAGCGCTACGACGATGACTGGTGGGCCGTCGTGCGTGGTCGCAACCCCATGATCCTGTTCCAGTCGTGGACACTGGGCCAGGCCGCGCACGCAATGTTGGCGGGGCTGCTGCTGGCGGACACGGTCCGCCTGTCCAGGGTCGGCTCGCCCTGGCATCGATTGGCCATCGCACTGTTGGTCGTTAGCGCCGCCAGTTTGGTGCTCTGGGCCGGCGCCACCGCTTACCGCAACGTGCTGATCCTGCAAATCCAGCCCTGGCGGGTGCTCTGGCTGCTTCACCTGCTCGCACCGCTGATGTGGCTGGCCGCCGCATGCTGCCGCACGGGCAGACCGAGTACCCACGTACTGGCGCTGCTGGCGCTGGCCTGGCTGGCGCCCTCCTGGGCGGCTGTCCTGGTGGGTGCCGTGGCCTTGTGGCTGCATGCACGGCCCAGTCTCTGGGTTGAACACAGGGCCGTTCGGCTGGGCGTGCAGTTCGGCATTGCTGCACTGGGACTCATTGCGCTGTTGCACAGCGCCGGCCCACTTGTCACCCTGGGTGTGGCCGGCTTCACCGGTGTTCGCCCCGCCCTTCAAGTTGCCGCGGCGGCAGGCGAGCAGGTCTTCATTGCAGCGGTCTTGGGCGCAGCGTGGACACTGCAACGCTCAGCGCCACGGCTCCAGTGGGTTCTGCCCGCCCTCGCTGCCACTGCCTGTGTGGGAGCGCTCGGACTTTGGTCATCTTGGCTGTGGATGGCCCGCACGGATGCCACGGATCGGCGCCTTGCCGTCGAGATGCGCACAGTGATACCAGCGGACGCGACCGTTTGGTCGGAACTGGATGTCGCCAATACCTGGCTGCATCTCCGGCGCGCCAACTACGCCAGCCAAAGCCAGGGGGCAGGCGCACAGTTTGACCGCCATGCCGCGGTGACACTGCGGCAAAGGCTTGAGCTTCTGCAAGGTGCGCAGCTGACGGATGAGAGTTGGGAACGGACCCCGCTGGTCCGGGCCCAGGTTCGGCGGCCTGATCTGCCGACGCTCAGGCGGGTCTGTGAGGATGGTGCCCTGGATTGGCTTGTTTTCCGCGGATCACTCGACCACGCGCATGTTCTGATCCACAGCGACGATGGCTTGGCAACGGCATCGCTGGTCGCCTGCGCAACGCTGAGGCGCGACATGGCGCAGACCCAACCTGCCATCAGGACAACGAACCACCTGCCTTCGCCATGAGTTTTGAACCACCGCGACACAACGACCGCCTACAGGAAGTCCTGCGCTACGCCGGCGTCAGTCTGCTGGCGCTCGGCGTGGACGCCGGCCTGATGGCACTGCTGATTGCGCATGCGGGGTGGCCTGCGGTGCCGGCGTCTGCCATCGGCTTTGCCGCTGGCACGCTGGTGGCATACCAGTTGGCCAGCACGTGGGCCTTTCGAGGGCACATCCACCGACAAGGGGTTTCAGGCTGGGTTGCCTTCTCCTTCATCGGCGTTGGCGGACTGTGCATCAACTCCGCGTTTGTCTGGCTGGGCATTGCCATGCTCGGCCTGGGCTGGCCATTGGCCAAGTTGGGCGCCGCTGCCGGCAGCTTCATCTTCAACTATGCAGTCCGCAAGGCTGTGCTCTACCCCTCGGCATTGGAGTCTCGCTCATGAACCCCGTCGTGATCATCGGCGCAGGCCCGGCCGGCCTGACCGCAGCGCTGGAGCTGCAGCGGCGTGGTCATTCACAGGTGACCGTGCTGGAGGCATCGCAAGACATCGGCGGCCTGTCCAAGACGGTCAACCACAAAGGCAACCGGATCGACATCGGTGGCCACCGCTTTTTCAGCAAGAGCGACTGGGTGATGGACTGGTGGCGCGACATGTTGCCCGTGGCGGCACCGGCCGCGCAGAGCCACGAGGCCGAGGCGCTGCGGCTGGGGTACCAGGGTGCATCGCGCCTGCTGGGCCGTGGGCACATCACGGCGCAGGAGCATGACGAGCAGGTCATGCTGGTCCGAAACCGGCTTTCCCGCATCTATTGGGGCGGCAAGTTTTTTGACTATCCCTTGAAGCCCGGCCTGGACATGGCCCGCAAACTGGGGCCGACCAAGTGCCTGAAACTGGGCTTGAGCTATGCCAAGTCGTCGCTGGCACCGATACAACCCGAGCGGTCGCTGGAGGACTTCTTCATCAACCGCTTCGGCCGTGCGCTGTACCACCAGTTTTTCAAGGAGTACACCGAGAAGGTCTGGGGTGTGCCGTGCCGGGAGATCAGCGCCGAATGGGGTGCGCAACGGGTGAAGAGCCTGTCGGTGGGCAAGATGCTGGCCCATGCGGCGCGCAAAGCGGTGCTGGGCGGCGGCGCCGCGGCGGCCCAGACCTCGTTGATCGAACACTTCCTGTACCCAAAGTACGGGCCCGGGCAGATGTGGGAAACCGCGGCCCACCGCTTTGAACGGCAAGGGGGCCGCCTGGTTCGGGGCGCGCCGGTGCACGAACTGGTGCGCGAGGGTGACCGCGTCACCGCGGTACGGGCCCGCCGGGACGACGGCTCCGTGCTCGACCTGCCCGCCTCGCATGTGGTGTCCACGATGCCGGTGCGTGAGTTGGTGCAGGCGTTGCGGCCCGCCCCGACACCCGAGGTGCTGGGCATCGCGCGTGACCTGCAATACCGGGACTTCATCACCGTGGGCCTGCTGTACCGCAAGCTGCGGCCCACCGCAGGCGCCGTCTGCCGGAAAACACACCGCGTGCCGGACAACTGGATCTACATCCAGGAGCCGGGTGTCAAGGTCGGTCGCCTCCAGGTGTTCAACAACTGGAGTCCGTACATGGTGGCCGATCCCGACACCGTCTGGTTGGGGCTGGAGTTCTTCGCGCGGGATGACGACGAGCTGTGGGCGATGAGCGACGACGCGCTCCAAGCGCTGGCAATCCGCGAGATGCAGCAGCTGGGCCTGGCCGATGAAACCGACGCGCTGGACGCCACGGTGCTGCGCATGCCCAAGGCCTACCCGGGCTACTTTGGCAAGGCCTACCAGCGGTTTGACACGGTCCGGTCATGGCTGGACGGCATTCCGAACCTGTTCCTCGTGGGCCGCAACGGCATGCACCGCTACAACAACCAGGACCACTCGATGTTGTCGGCGCAACTGGCGGCGCAAGCGATCCTGAGCGGCCACGGTGACCACGCCGCCATCTGGGCCGTCAACGTCGATGACGATTACCACGAGGAGAAGACCGCGCATAGCCATGCCGCAGCGCCAGCACCCGCCGATGCCGCTGCTAGCATTCCGGCCCTGTGTCGCACCTCGCCTCCCCCCGTGTCCTGAGCTGGAGCGCTGCCGCAGCGGCCTCGCTGCCCTCGCTGCTGGCCTACAACCCGGCCCCTTCGCCCACCTTCCTGAACCAGGCCCTGGCCATCGCAGCCTGGGGGGTGTTTGCCGGCCTGGCGGCGGGCCGTGGGGCTGCGGCCCGCGCGGCCTGGCCGGTGCTTGCCGCGTTGCTGGCGCTGGGCATCGGTGTGCTGCTGTCCTGGGGCCCCGGGGCCTTGCCGGCCAGCTTGGCCTTGTCCGCCGTCGGGCTGCTGGCGGCCACGGCGGTGGGGGTGGCCAGCGGCGCCTCCGGTGCTGCGCGGGTCTCGCGCGAGGCCTTGTTCGCCGCTTTTTGCTGGGGCTGGGTGGTCGCCGGGGTGCTGAACGCTGGCCTGGCCGCCTTGCAGGTCTTTGCGCCCGGCTGGGCCGACGGCGAGTGGTTGGCGCGCTCGGGTTACCCGGGCCGTGCGGTGGGCAACCTGCGCCAGCCCAACCACCTGAGCAGCCTGTTGTTGTGGTCGGCCATCGCCACCATCGGGCTGCTGCAGCAACGCGCCCTGCGGCCCGGCTGGGCGCGCGCCCTGTTTGCGCTGGCCATCGGTGCCGTCGTGCTGACCGCCTCGCGCACCGGCCTGGTCAGCGTGCTGCTGCTCGCCCTGTGGGGGGCGCTGGACAAACACCTGGCGCGTGACACCCGGCGGCTGCTGCTGGCCGCGCCGCTGCTGTACGCGCTGGCCTGGTGGGGCATGTGGTGGTGGGCGCAGAGTGGCGATCACACCTTCGGCGGCCAGGCGCGGCTGCAGGAAACCGACATTTCCAGCTCGCGCTTCGGCATCTGGGCCAACACGCTGGCGCTGATCGCCCGTTCACCCTGGACGGGCGTGGGTTTTGGCGAATTCAACCTGGCCTGGTCGATGACGCCCTTCCCGGGCCGGCCGACGGCCTTCTTCGACCACGCCCACAACCTGCCGCTGCACCTGGCGGCCGAGCTGGGCCTGCCGCTGGCCGGCGCCGTGCTGGGCCTGCTGTGCTGGGGTCTTTGGCGCGCGTGGCAGGCCGGCCACCACGGCGACACGGCCTCACGCTGTGCCACGGTGTTCGTGTTGATGATCGGGGTGCACAGCCTGCTGGAGTACCCGCTGTGGTACGCCTACTTCCTGTTGCCAGCGGCCTGGGCCTGGGGCTTTGCACTGGGCCGGCCTGCTGATGCCCAGAAGGCTGGTACAGCGCCCGGCCGCAGCGGCACCCACTGGGGCACGGTGGCGGGCGCGCTGCTGGTGGCTGGCAGCGGGTTGGCCGTGCTGGACTACAGCCGCGTGACGCGCATCTTCGATGCCGATGCACGTGCGGCGCCGTTGGCACAGCGCATCTCCGATGGCCGGCGCAGCTGGCTGTTTTCGCACCACGCAGACTACGCCGCGGCCACCACCGGGCTGCCGCAGCCCGATGGCCTGGGCGCGTTCGACGGCGCCAAACACTTCCTGCTCGACACCCGGCTGATGGTGGCCTGGGCCGACGCGCTGGCCGCGGCCGGCGAGGTGGAAGCGGCCCGCCATGTGGCAGCGCGCCTGCGCGAATTTGGCCCGGCGCGGGCGGGCGACTACTTCGAGGTTTGTGCCGACGCCGCCTCTGCGCCCGGCAGCTACCAGTGCCAGGCCCCTGATCGGGCGCTGGACTGGCGTGTGCTGGCGGTTCAGTCGCCCGCGACCCAGTGACCTGAGCGGCCACCGCTTTTTTCGAGCACACGGACGCCGTCGATCACCATGCCGCGGTCGGCGGCCTTGCACATGTCATAGATGGTCAGCAGGCCGACCTGCACGGCGCACAAGGCCTCCATCTCGACGCCCGTGCGGCCCAGTGTCTCGACCTGCGCATGGCAGTGGATGCTGTGGGCAGCGGTGTCGAGTTCGAAGTCGACCGTGACCCGGGTGATGGGCAGCGGGTGGCACAGCGGCACCAGGTCGGCCGTGCGCTTGGCGCCCTGGATGGCGGCGATGCGGGCGATGCCGATCACGTCACCTTTGCGGGCCTGGCCTTGGGCCACGAGCTCGAAGGTGGCCGGCCGCATGCGGATGTGGCCGGTGGCGCGCGCAACGCGGTGTGTCACGTCCTTGCCGGCCACGTCCACCATGTGGGCCTGGCCGGCGGCGTCGAAGTGGGTGAGCGGGCTGGTCATGGCAGGGCGAACAGGCAGAGGAAACAACGCGAGAAACATGCGGGCAATGCGCCCCGGTCATGATTGTGCCGATGTTCACGACCCCACGCGCCCGGCGTTGCACCTGGCCGCTGCACTGGTTGTTGGCCATGGCCTTGGTCTGGCCGGCAGCGCCGTTGCGGGCGCAGAGCGCGTTGCCAGCGCTGGGCGACGCGGCCAGCGCCGACCTGGACGTGAACGACGAGCGCCGCCTGGGCGAGCAGATCATGCAGGCCGTGCGGCGCGACCCGGTCTACCTGGACGACCCGGTGCTGCTGGACTACGTGGACGGGCTGTGGCGCCAGTTGGTGGCGGCAGCGCGGCAACAACGTCACATCGGGGCCGACCTGGACCGGCCATTTGCCTGGGACTTGTTCCTGGTGCGCGACCCTAGCGTGAACGCGTTTGCACTGCCGGGCGGTCATGTGGGCGTGCATCTGGGGCTGATCGCGATGACCACGCGGCCAGACGAATTGGCGTCGGTGCTCGCCCACGAGTTGTCACACGTCACCCAGCGCCACATCGCCCGCAGCATGGGCAGTGCGCAGCGCAACAGCATGGTGAGTCTGGCGGCGATGGTGCTGGGCCTGCTGGTGGCCTCGCGGGCCGGCAACGCCGACGCGGCGCAGATGGCGATCGCGGGTGGCCAGGCCGCAATGATCCAGGGCCAGCTGAATTTTTCGCGTGACATGGAACGCGAGGCCGACCGGATCGGGTACGGCCTGCTGGAGTCTTCAGGTTTTGCGCCGCAGGCCATGGCCAGCATGTTCGAGAAGCTGGCCGCCGCCAACCGTTTGAACGACAGTGGTGCCTACCCGTATCTGCGCAGCCACCCCCTGACCTCGGAGCGCATCGCCGAGGCCAACGCTCGGGCACCGCAACCCGGCACCACTGCGTCTCCTGGGCTGCTCCATGAACTGATGCGGGCACGCGCCCAGGTGCTGATGGACCCGGGCGCCACCACCTTGGCGCGTCTGCAGGCGGTGCCAGTGCCGGCCGAATCCGGTGATGGCAGGCTGGTCGGGCTGTACCGCCGGGCCCTGGCGTCGGTCCGGCTGGCCGATGGCGCAGCAGCCCGGCTGGCGGTGACCCAAGCGCTGGAACTGACGAACCGGCCCGGCACCGACCCTGCCGTGGGCCGCGTGTTGCGCTGGCTGGGCGCCGAGGTGATGTTGAACGCCGGCCCATCGGCGTCGGCCATCACATGGCTGACACCGGCCGACCCCCAACGCCCCGCCATGCTCTTGCGCGCGCAGGCGGTGCACATGGTGGCCACGGCGAACGACCCGACGGCCAAGGCGCCAGAAACAAGCCTGGTTGACAGCCTGCAGACATTGCAGGCCTGGGTGGCCGAACATCCGCTGGATGCCGCCGCCTGGCACCAACTGAGCCAGACGGCCGCCGCAGCGGGGCAACCCCTGCGTGCGCTGCGTGCAGATGCCGAAGCGCGAGCGGCTTCCGGCGACCTGGGCGGCGCCATCGAACGCCTGCGGGCAGGACGCCGAACCGAAGGCCAGGACGAAGCCATCGAGCGACACGTCATCGATGCACGGCTGCGGGCACTCGAAGCGCAGCGCCGGGACTTGTACAACACCGAGGGCCCTCCGCCGCGTTGACGTAGCTGTGTTTGATTCCGTCCGCTGCGACCTTCCCTGCGCGCGTCCTTCAGGCCTTAACATCGATGTCCCGGAGCAGTTGGTTTGGCCCAACGGGGCCAGCCCCAGTGCCGGGACTCGACTAAAAAATTGAGAGGATCAAATGGCTACTGTGAAGAAGGCAGATACCACGCAGAACACTACGCGTTTGAGTGATGTCGAGGTCCGCCCGCCAATCAAAAAGTCCTCCCCAAAAAAGTCCACCGCCAACGCCGCCTTCATGAAGGCCATGACCCCAAGCCCAGCGCTGTCGGCCGTGATTGGCAGCACCCCACTGCCACGAACCGAAGTGACCAAACAACTGTGGGTCTACATCAAGCAGCATGGCCTGCAGGACACCAAGCAGCGGACCATGATCAACGCAGACGCCAAGCTGTTGCCTATTTTCCAGAAGCCACAAGTGTCGATGTTCGAGATGACCAAGCTGGTCAATGCCCACCTGAGCTGAGCCCAGCCTTCGCTCCTCAGGGCGCGAGGCGCAGGAAGCGCCCGGTGTGGCTCTGCGTGCACCCAGCGACCTGCGCAGGCGTACCTTCGGTCACGATGGATCCGCCGCCCGAGCCACCTTCGGGCCCGAGGTCGATCAGCCAGTCCGCTGCCCGGATCACGTCCAGATTGTGCTCGATGACGACCACGGTGTTGCCGGCGTCCCGCAGTTGCAGCAACACCTTCAGCAGCATGCCGATGTCGTGGAAATGCAGTCCCGTGGTCGGCTCGTCCAGGATGTACAGCGTGCGGCCGGTGTCACGTTTGCTCAGCTCCAGCGCCAGCTTCACACGCTGCGCTTCGCCACCGGACAAGGTGGTCGCGCTTTGACCCAAACGGATGTAACCCAGCCCGACCTCCAGCAAGGTCTTGAGCTTGCGCTCGATTGACGGCACGGCGTTGAAGAAACCGTGGGCGTCTTCCACCGTCATCTCCAGCACCTGCGCGATGTTGCGCCCGCGGTACAGGACCTCCAGCGTCTCGCGGTTGTAGCGCCGGCCGCTGCAGGTGTCACAAGGCACATAGACGTCGGGCAGGAAGTGCATCTCCACCTTGATGACACCGTCGCCCTGGCAGGCTTCGCAACGCCCGCCGGCCACGTTGAAGCTGAATCGGCCGGCACCGTAACCGCGCTCGCGCGCGGCCGGCACCTCGGCGAACAGTTCGCGGATCGGCGTGAACAGCCCCGTGTACGTGGCCGGGTTGCTGCGCGGTGTGCGGCCGATCGGTGACTGGTCGACGTTGATCACCTTGTCGAAGGCGTCCAGGCCCTCGATGCGGTCGTGCGGCGCCGGTTCGTCGTGCGCCTGGTACAGGCGCCGCGCCACGGCCGTGTACAGCGTGTCGTTGATCAACGTGCTCTTGCCCGAGCCCGAGACCCCGGTGATGCAGCTGAAACGCCCCACCGGGATGTCCACCGTCAGCCCGCGCAGGTTGTGCCCACGTGCGCCAACGATGCGGATCACGGCCCCACCCGGTGCCGGCGGCCGTGCAGGCGCCTCGATGCGCAACACACCCGCCAGGTAGCGCCCGGTCAAGGATTCGGGATCGTCCTGCACCTGCTGCGCGGTGCCTTGTGCGATCACGCGCCCGCCATGCACCCCCGCCCCGGGACCCATGTCGATCACGTGGTCGGCGGCGCGGATCATGTCTTCGTCGTGTTCCACCACCAGCACAGAGTTGCCCAGGTCGCGCAGGTGTTTCAGCGTGCCGATCAGGCGTTCGTTGTCGCGCTGGTGCAGGCCGATGCTGGGTTCGTCCAGCACGTACATCACACCCGTCAGCCCGCTGCCGATCTGCGACGCCAGCCGGATGCGCTGCGCCTCGCCGCCGGACAAGGTGTCGGCGCCGCGGTCCAGGCTCAGGTAGGTCAGGCCCACGTCGTTCAGGAAACGCAGGCGCGCGTGGATCTCGCGCACCACCTTGTCGGCGATCTCGGCCTTGGCACCCGTCAGCGTCAGCGTGCCGAACCAGTCCAGACAGCGCGCCAAGGTCCAGCCCTCGACTTCGTAGATCGCCGGCCCATGTTCGGCCAGGCCGTGCGGTTGCAGGAACACATGCCGTGCTTCGCGCCGCAACCGGCTGCCGTCGCAGCTGGGGCAGGGCCGCACCGCCTGGTAGCGCATCAAGTCTTCGCGCACGGCGGCGGAATCGGTTTCGCGGAAGCGGCGCTCGTAGTTCGGCAGGATGCCTTCAAACGGGTGGCGACGTTTCACGCTGCGCGAGCGCCCCTTGGTGCCGGCCGACTCGGCGGCGTAGGTGAACTCGATGGCCTCGTCGCCCGAGCCGTGCAGCAGCACCTGGCGCGCCTGTTCGGGCAGCTGTTCGAACGGGGTTTCGATGTCCACGCCCAGGTGTTTGGCCACGCTGGCCAGCATCGAGAAGCTGTAGGCGTTGCGCCGGTCCCAGCCCTTCACGGCGCCAGCGGCAAGGCTCAGCGCCGGGAAGGCCACCACCCGCTCCGGGTCGAAGGCCGTCACATGGCCCAGGCCGTCGCAGGCCGGGCAGGCGCCCACCGGCGAGTTGAAGGAAAACAGCCGCGGCTCCAGCTCCGACAACGAGTAGCTGCAGATGGGGCAACCAAAGCGGCTGCTGAAGGGGTGTTCACGGCCGCTGTCCATTTCCAGCGCCAGCGCGCGGCCGTCGGCCACACGCAGCGCAGCCTCGAAACTTTCGGCCAGGCGCTGGCGCATGTCGGGCCGCACCTTCAGGCGGTCGATGACGACGTCGATGTCGTGTTTTTCGGTTTTCTTCAGCGCCGGCAGGGTTTCGACCTCGTGCACCTGGCCGCCGATGCGAAAGCGCACGTAACCGCGTGCTTGCATGTCCTGGAACAGCTCGGCGAACTCGCCCTTGCGGTCGCGCACCACTGGCGCCAGCACCATCAGCCGCGTGTCCTCGGGCAGCGCCAGCGCCGCATCGACCATCTGGCTCACGCTCTGCGCCTGCAGCGGCACGCCATGGTCCGGGCAGAACGGCGTGCCGGCGCGCGCGAACAGCAGGCGCAGGTAGTCGTGGATCTCGGTCACCGTGCCGACGGTGGAGCGCGGGTTGTGGCTGGTGGCCTTCTGCTCGATGCTGATCGCGGGCGACAGGCCCTCGATCACGTCGACATCGGGTTTGTCCATCAGCTGCAGGAACTGCCGCGCGTAGGCGCTCAGGCTCTCCACGTAGCGCCGCTGGCCCTCGGCGTACAGCGTGTCGAAGGCCAGGCTGGATTTGCCCGAGCCCGACAGCCCCGTGATCACCACCAAGGCATGTTTGGGGATGTCGAGGTCGACGTTCTTGAGGTTGTGGGTCCGCGCACCGCGGACTTTGATCATCGGAGGGTCGTCGGAGGGCATGGGGGTGGTCTGCGCAACCGACCATCATACGGGCCGGCGCCCGATCAGCATGATCGGTCGGACCGCCGCGCCGCTAAGCGCCCAGCACGCGCAGGATCTCGCGCCCGTAGGCTTCGAGTTTTTTGCTGCCCACGCCGCTGATGCCGCCCAGGGCCTCCAGCGTGTGTGGCTGGCTGCGCGCCATCTCGGCCAGCGTGGCGTCGTGGAAAACAACGTAGGCCGGCAGGTTGTGCTCACGCGCCACCTCGCCGCGCCAGGCCTTGAGCGCCGCAAAGCGCCCCAGCGCTTCGTTGTCCAGTGGCAGTGGCGGCGGGCGCTCCGTGCCCCCGGTGCTTCGCCGGGTGGTCTTGCTGCCGCGCCGCGCCTCGGACGGCACACGCAGCTGCAGCCGCACCTCGCCCTTCAGCACCGCGCGTGCCGAATCGCTGAGCGCCAGCGTGTTCCACTCACCTTCGGCCTGCACATGGCCAAGCGCGATCAGCTGGCGCAGCACCCCACGCCACTGCGCTTCCGACACCTCGGCGCCAATGCCGAAGGTGGACAGCTTTTCATGCCCATGCTGGCGCGTCTTGTCCGTGACCTTGCCACGCAGCACGTCGATCAGGTGCCCCGAGCCGAAACCCGTGTCGCCATGCTGGCGAAAGCGGTAGATGCAGGACAAGGCCTTGCGGGCCGCTTCGGTCGCGTCCCAGGTCGCGGGCGGGTGCAGGCAGTTGTCGCAGTTGCCACACGGGGCGCTCTGTTCGCCGAAGTAGTGCAGCAGCCGCACTCGGCGGCAGTCGTGTGCCTCGGCCAGGGCCAGCAGGGCGTCCAACTTGCCGCGCTGCAGGCGCTTGAACTCTTCCGCCGCTTCACCTTCGTCGATCATGCGGCGCTGGTTCACCACGTCGGCCAGGCCGTAGGCCATCCAGGCGTCGGCCGGCAGGCCGTCGCGGCCAGCGCGGCCGGTTTCCTGGTAATAACCTTCGATGTTCTTCGGCAGGTCCAGGTGCGCCACAAAACGCACGTCGGGTTTGTCGATGCCCATGCCGAAGGCGATGGTGGCGACCATCACCAGGCCTTCTTCGCGCAGAAAACGGTCCTGGTGGCGGCGGCGCACATCGCCGTCCAGGCCGGCGTGGTAGGGCAGCGCGGAGATACCTTCGGCCACCAGCCAGTTCGCCGTCTCTTCCACCTTGCGCCGGCTCTGGCAGTAGACGATGCCGGCGTCGTCCTCGTGTTCGTCGCGCAGAAAACGCAGCAGCTGCGCCTTGGGATCGGTTTTTTCCGCGATGGTGTAGCGGATGTTGGGCCGGTCGAAGCTGCTGACAAAAAGTTCGGCGCCTTCCAGCGCCAGGCGCTCGACGATGTCAGCCCGGGTGTGCGCATCGGCCGTGGCCGTCAGCGCCACCCGCGGCACCTGCGGATACCGTTCGTGCAGCGCGCTCAGGCCCAGGTAATCCTCGCGGAAATCGTGGCCCCACTGGCTGACGCAATGTGCTTCGTCGATGGCAAACAGGCTCAGCAGGCCACGTTCACTCAACGAGTCCAGCATCGCCAGGAAACGGGGCGTCAGCAGCCTCTCGGGCGCCGCGTACAACATCACCAGGCGCCCAGAGAGCAGATCGCGTTCGACGCGCCGGGCTTCTTCACCGTCCAGCGACGAGTTCAGAAAGGCCGCCGGCACCCCCAGCTCGTCCAGCGCGCCGACCTGGTCGTGCATCAGCGCGATCAGCGGGCTCACGACCACCGTCACACCGCGGCCGGCGCGGTGGCGCTGGATGGCCGGCACCTGGTAACACAGGCTTTTGCCGCCACCGGTGGGCATCAGCACCAGCGCGTCGCCGCCGGCCACCACCCGCTCCACGATGGCCTGCTGCGCACCGCGGAAGGCCGGGTAGCCAAAGACCTCGTGCAGGATTTCCAGCGGCGCGGTGGCCAGGGCGGGGACGGCGTTCACGGGCGGGATGCTAACCGCGGGCCCCGAGGTGGCGTTCCCGCCAACGGAGGCCTACCGCGGAGTGCAACCGTCGGTGGGAGGCGTCGAGCGGCCCTGCGGCGCGATAATCGAGGCCTTCACCCCACCGCATCCCGGAGCGCAGCATGGCGTCTGTCAACAAGGTCATTCTCATCGGCAACCTCGGCAAAGACCCCGAGGTGCGCTACCTGCCCAGCGGCGCGGCCATCTGCAACGTGACCATCGCCACCAGCCGCCAGTGGAAGGACAAGACCAGCGGCGAGAAGCAGGAAGAAACCGAATGGCACCGCGTGACCTTCTTCGACCGCATGGCCGAGATCGCCGGTGAATACCTGAAGAAGGGCCGCCCGGTCTACGTCGAAGGCCGGCTCAAGACCCGAAAGTACACCGACAAGGACGGCGTCGAAAAGTACACCACCGAGATCACCGCCACCGAGATGCAGCTGCTGGGCGGCCGTGAAAGTGGCGGCGGCAGCCCGGACGACGGCGGCGGCGACATGCGCGAGAGCCGTGAATCCCGCCCGGCGCGCAGCGCACCGCCCCCGCGTGCCCCGGCGCCCAAGCCGGCCGCCAAGTCGTCGACTGGTTTCGACGACATGGACGACGACATCCCGTTCTGACCGGGTTGCTTCGCCCCTCGGCCGTCTTCAGCCCGGCTTCGGCCGCGGCAGAAACCGGCTGGCCACCTGCAGCCGCGGCCCGGCCGCGACCGCGGCGGCGTACTCCGCCTCCACCCGCTGCACCACCTGCTCCCAGCCCAGCCGGCTGACGGTGGCGCAGGCCTGGCGGCCCAGGCGCGGGCCCAGCGCCCGGTCGCGCGCCAGCTGCACAGCCGCAGCGATGAAGGCCCCGGGCCGGTCCGGCGGCACCACCAGGCCGTTGTCGCCCCAGCGGATCAGCTCGCCCGCCGCGGCGTGTTCAAAAGCCAGCACCGCCAGGCCGCTGGCCATGGCTTCGGGTACCACGTTGCCAAAGGTCTCGGTCAGGCTGGGAAACAGGAAGAAGTCGGCACTGGCGTAGTGGGCCGCCAGGTCGTCGCCCGAACGCACGCCGGTGAAAATGGCCTCCGGGCCGGCCGCACGCAGCGCCTCCCGCGCCGGGCCATCGCCCACCAGCACCAGTTTCAGCGCCGGGTCCACTTGGCGCATGGCCTGGTAGGCCTCGATCAACAGGCCGAGGTTCTTCTCGGGCGCCAGCCGGCCCACACACAGCAGCACCCGCGAATGGGCCTCGGCGCCCCACGACGCACGCAAGGCCGCGCTGCGCTTGAGCGGGTTGAAGTGCCGTGTGTCCACCCCCCGCGCCACCACGCGCAACTGCTGGAAGCCGGCGTCGGCCAGCTCGCGCCGCAGGCCCTCGGTCGGCACCATCGTGCAATGTGTGCGGTTGTGGAACTTGCGCAGGTAGGCCACGATGGGTTTTTTCAGCCAGCCCAGGCCGTAGTGCTGGCTGTAGGCGTGGAAGTTGGTGCGGAAGTCCGACACCACCGGCAGTTTCAGCACCGCCGCCGCCTGCAGCGCCGACCAGCCCAGCGGCCCCTCGGTGGCAATGTGCACCACGTCCGGCCGGTGCAGCGTCCACAGCGCCACCAGCCGGCGTTTGCTGGGCACGCCCATCTTCAGGTGCGGGTAGCGTGGCACCGGCAGTCCGCGCAGCAGCACCTCGTGCAGGCCGTTGCCGGGCGCGGCCGCGTCGCCGCGCGTCTGGCGCGGGCGGATCAACTGGAGTGCGTGGTTGCGTTCGCGCAGGCCGTCCACCAGACGGGCCACGGTGAGCGCCACACCGTTCACCTCCGGCGGCCAGGTCTCGGTGACCATGGCCACGCGCCACGAGCGCTGCGCCGCAGGCCAGTGGTCGACCACGATCTGTGTGTCCGTCTCCGGCTCGGCAAGCACATCCATGGCGCTGCATGCTGACCGCGCCGCATCACAGTTCGATGACAACGGCGCTTGTCGCAGCGTTGTCACCACGGGGTCACGCGGATTTCACGCCGGGCCGTCACGCTCCGGTCACGATCCGCCACTTCCTGGAGACCGCGTGAACACTTTCCTGCAAGCCCTGGCCGTGCAGCGCTGGGACGACCACCGCTACTACCACCACAGCCGCATCAACCAGACGCTGCACCTGGTCAGCGCGCTGAGTTTCATCGTTGCTTACGGCCTGCTGTTCGTGGACCCGGCGCTGGCCGCGCTGCTGGCCTGGGGCGTGTCGATGACCACGCGCCAGGCCGGGCACTTCTTCTTCGAGCCTCAGGGTTACGACCACGTGAACCAGGCCACGCATCAACACAAGGAGGCCATCAAGGTCGGCTACAACCTGCGCCGCAAGGTGGTGCTGATGGCGGCCTGGGCACTGCTGCCGCTGCTGCTGTGGTTCGACCGCGGCCTGTTCGGTCTGATCGCGCCCAGCACCGACCTCGCGGGTTATGTGCACGATGTGGGCCTGCTGTGGCTGGCGCTGGGTGTGGGCGGCCTGCTGTTCCGCACCGTGCACCTGTTTTTCCTGCAAGGCGTGCTGGCCGGACTGGTGTGGATGAGCAAGATCCTCACCGACCCCTTCCATGACGCCTGGCTCTACCGCGGCGCCCCGCTGGCCCTGCTGCGCGGCGAGTTGATCGACCCGATGGAGCATGTGGACGGCCCGGGCCACCGGGCCTGAGCGGCTCACCAGCCGAAACGCGCTTTCAGCATCTCGCGCAGCAGGCCGCGCTTGATCGTCTTGTCGGTCAGCGCGGCGTCGGTCCACCACCAACCGTCCGCCTGCATCGCGCGGCCCGCCTCGACGAAGCGGCGCACCACGTCGTCGAACTGCGCCTCGCTGAAGTTGTGACTGAAGATCAAGCGCCCACTGCCCACCCAGCTCAGCGCCAGCCCGGCCGCACGCAGGTAGTACTGCAGCAGCCAGTGGTAACGCGAAGGCTGCGTGTAGGTCACGGTCCAGACGCTGGTCATGTTGGCCACGCGCACCGGCAGGCCGGCATCGGCCATCGCCTGGTTCAGGCGCTGTGCGCGGCCGTCCCACAGCGCGTCGATGTGCTCGTAGCTGGCCTGAATCTCCCGCGTCTGCAGCCGGTCCAGAAACGCGCCCATCGCACCCATCACGTAAGGGTGCGCATTGAAGGTGCCACGCGCAAAACACAGGTCGGCCGGGCGGTCTTCGCGGAAGCGTTTCATCAGCTCACGCCGGCCGCAGACCACACCCACCGGCAGGCCACCGCCCAGGGTCTTGCCGTAGGTGACCATGTCGGCCTGCACACCGAAGTACTGCTGCGCGCCGCCGGGCGCCAGGCGGAAGCCCAGGAACACCTCGTCGAAGATCAGCACGATGCCACGTTCGCTGCACACAGCGCGCAGCTGCTGCAACCACGTGGTGTAGGCCGCCTTGTCGTAAGCCGCGCGGCGGCTGCCATCCATCAGCTGCGAGTCGCCCGGCGCGGCGCGGTTGGGGTGCAGCGCCTGCAGCGGGTTCACCAGCACACAGGCGATGTCGCGCCGCTCGCGCAGCACCTGCAGCGTGCGTGCGCTCATCTCCTGCAGCGTGTAGGTCTCGCGTGGTGGCAGCGGGTTGCCGGGGCCGGGCTGCACGTCCTCCCACCAGCCGTGGTAGGCGCCGGCAAAGCGCACCAGGAATTTGCGGCGTGTGTGGTACCGCGCCAGGCGCACCGCCTGCATCACGGCCTCGGTGCCAGACATGTGGAACGACACCTCGTCCAGGCCGGAGATCTGGCGCAGCCGTTCGACGTTCTGCGCCACCACCGGGTGCAGGCTGCCCAGCACCGGGCCCAGCGCCGCCACGCGCGCGCTGCCTTCGGCGATGCAGGCCTTGTAGAAATCCTGGCCGAAGACGTTGACGCCGTAGGAGCCGGTCAGGTCGATGAAGGTGTTGCCGTCCAGATCGGTGACCGTCACACCTTCGCTGGCCTGCACGAAGCTGCCGACCTTCAGGAACTGGCGCAGCACCGGGCTGTACTGGTAGGGCACGCGGTAGGCGCCGGTGAACTGCAGGTCCGACAGGCCTTCGGCCGCCTGCGTCGACATCGCCAGCGTGCGCGGATAGCGCTCGCGGTACAGCGCGGCCAGGCGCTCCAGCGCCGCGCGGCGCTGTGCGGCCACGGCCGCCGGCGCGCCGTCACTCGCAAAGAACGTGGCCTCGTCGTAGGCATAACCCGGCAACCAGCCGGCGATGCGTTTGGCCCAGCGCGAGTGGCCCGCCAGCGAGCGGTGTTTGGCCCGCGACAAGGCCAGCCGGCGCTTGGCTTTGGGCCCCGCCACGGCGCCCGCGACGGCCACGGCCAGCGCGCTCAAGACCAGGGTTCCATCCATGCAAGACCTCGTTTTCAGCAATGGCGACAGATTGAAGGCACACCGGTGACAAAGGAATGAAGAAACCCTCCATCACGCAGCGGCTGTTGCAGCAGGAAGACCTGAACTTCCTGCTCACCAACCGCATCCCGCGCATCGCGCTGACCCGTTTCATGGGCTGGCTCAGCCAGATCCGCAGCCCGTGGCTGGCGCGGTTGAGCATCGCCGTCTGGCGGCTCTTCACCGAGCTGGACCTGCGCGACGCCAAGCTGCGGCGATTCGACAGCCTGCACGCGTGTTTCACGCGCGAGCTGGTGCCCGGCGCGCGCGTGGTGGACCACCGCCATGACGTGATCACCAGCCCCAGCGACGCCATCGTCGGCGCCTGCGGTGATGTGCAGGGCACGCAGCTGTTCCAGGCCAAGGGCATGCCGTACACGCTGGCCGATCTGTTCGGCGGCGATGCGCTGGCGGCCGACTTCCGCGACGGCGTCTACGTCACGCTGCGCCTGACCTCGGCGATGTACCACCGCTTCCACGCGCCGGCCGATGGCCGGCTGGGCGATGTGACCTACATCAGCGGTGACACCTGGAACGTCAACCCGATCGCGCTGAAGCGCGTGGAGCGCCTGTTCTGCCGCAACGAACGTGCGCTGCTGCCGATCACGCTGCCCGGTGGCCAGCGCCTGGCCCTGGTGCCGGTGGCCGCGGTGCTGGTGGCCAGCATCCGGCTGCATGCGCTGGACGTGCTGCTGCACTTGCGCTACCGAGGCCCGAACCGCCTGCCTTGTGACGCGCCCGTGCACAAGGGCCAGGAACTGGGCTGGTTCCAGCACGGCTCGACGATCATCGTGTTCGCGCCACGTGGTTTCCAGCTCGCACCCGGCATCCAGACGGGCACGCCCCTGCGCATGGGCCAGCCGTTGATGCTGTGGCCAAGCACCCACATGGACACCGGGTTGTCACGCACGGCCGGCACCATGCCTGGCCATGCGGCGTGACGACATGGAACCGGCCGAGCCCCCTGGCCCCAAGCTGCACGTCCGCACGGCGTGGATCTCGGACGTGCACCTGGGCACACCCGGCTGCAAGGCCCAGCCGCTGCTGGCCTTCCTGCGTGCGGTGGAGTGCGACACGCTGTACCTGGTGGGCGACATCATCGACGGCTGGCAGCTGCGCCGCCAGTGGTACTGGCCACAGGCGCACAACGATGTGGTGCAGAAGCTGTTGCGCAAGGCCCGCAAGGGCACGCATGTGGTCTTCGTGCCCGGCAACCACGACGAGTTTGCGCGGCGCTACGTGGAGCACAACTTCGGCGGCGTGGACGTGGTGGAAGACTGCATCCATACCACCGCCGACGGCCGCACGCTGTGGATCACGCACGGCGACCTGTTCGACGGCGTGATCCAGTACGCCAAGTGGCTGGCCTACCTGGGCGACTCGGCCTACGAGTTTTTGCTGAAGTGCAACAGCCACCTGAACTCGCTGCGTGCGCGGCTGGGGCTGCCGTACTGGAGCCTGTCCAAGTACCTCAAGCTCAAGGTCAAGCGCGCCGTCAGCTACATCGGCGACTTCGAGACCGCCGTCGCACGTGAAGCCCGCAAGCGCGGCGTTCACGGCGTGGTCTGCGGCCACATCCACCACGCCGAGATGCGCATGATCGACGGTGTGCTCTACGCCAACGACGGCGACTGGGTCGAGAGCCTGACGGCGCTGGTGGAGCACGCCGACGGCCGACTGGAGATCATCGACTGGATGGCCTGGTCGGCACAGCAGGCACAAGAGCCGACCTTGGCGGAGGCCGGCGCCCTGGCTTGATACCCCCTAGGGGTATGTGATAGGATACCCACAAAGGTATCCCCTCACACCATGTCCAGAACCGTCTTGTCCTTCTTGATCGCCGCCGCGCTGACCGGTGGCGTCACCGCTGTGTCGGCCGCCCCGGTCGCCACCATGGTGCTGCAGGCCGCGCCCGACACCGCAGGCTTCAGCCTCAGCGGCAGCCTGGAGGCCGTGCGCCAGAGCACCGTCGGTGCGCAGGTGGGCGGCAACGTGCTGGCCTTGCTGGTGCAGGCCGGCGACCGCGTGAAAGCCGGCCAGCCACTGGTGCAGATCGACGCCCGCGACACGCAGGCCGGCCTGGCCAGCGCCGAAGCCGGCGTCGCGCAGGCCGACGCGCAGGCCCAGAACGCACAGTCGCAGCTGCAGCGCACGCGCGAGTTGCGTCAGCAGGGTTTTGTCAGCCAGGCGGCACTGGACGTGGCCGAGTCCCAGGCCCGTGCCGCCCGGGCCGCGCTGGACCAGGCCCGCGCCGGGCGCACCCAGGCGTCTCTGGCCCGCGGTTTTGCGACCGTGACGGCCCCGTTCGACGGCACGGTGCTGGCCACGCTGGCCCAGGCCGGTGACCTGGCCACACCCGGCAAGCCGCTGCTGACGCTGTACGCGCCTGGCCGGCTGCGTGCCGTGGTGCAGGTGCCGTCGTCACGCTCCGCATTGGCGCGTGCCACCACCACGCTGCAGATCCAGTTGCCCGACGGGCGCTGGGTAGCCCCGGCCAACCGCACCGAGCTGCCGACGGCCGATGCCGTCTCGCAGACGGTGGAGTGGCGGCTGGAGCTGCCGGCCGATCTGAGCACCACGCTGAGCCCAGGGCAAGCGGTGCAGGTGCGCTTTGCCGGCGCCAAGACCGCGGCCGGCGCCACCACCCGCCCGTTGCTGCCCGCCAGCGCCGTTCTGCAACGCGGCGAACTGAGCGCGGTCTACGCGGTGCAGGACGGCCGCTTCGTGCTCAAGCCCGTGCGCCTGGGCGCCGCGCAGGGCAGCGGTGGCATCGAGGTGCTGGCCGGCCTCAAGGTCGGCGAACGTTTTGCGGTGGATGCCGTGCAGGCCGGCCTGGCCGGCGCCACCCCTGCACCATGAGCCCCGGACCCATGGGCATCTCCGGCCGCCTGGCGGCCCAGTTCCAGTCCAGCGCGATGACACCGCTGCTGGCGATCGTGGCCTTGCTGCTGGGCCTGTTCGCCGTGCTGGTGACGCCGCGTGAAGAAGAGCCGCAGATCAACGTGACCATGGCCACGGTGCTGATCCCCTTTCCCGGGGCCAGCAGCGCCGATGTGCAGAACCTGGTGGCCAAGCCGGCCGAACAGGTGCTGAGCCAGGTCGCCGGCCTCCAGCACAGCTACTCGGTGGCGCGCCCCGGCATGGCCTTGCTGACGCTGCAGTTCGAGGTGGGCGTGCCGCGCACCGAGGCCCTGGTGCGGGTGTACGACGTGCTCAACGCCAACCAGGATTGGCTGCCCGCCGGCCTGGGCACGCTGACCCCGGTCGTCAAACCCAAGGGCATCGACGATGTGCCGGTGCTGGCGCTCACGCTGTGGGGCCGCGACAGCCAGAGCGCGCTCGACCTGGAACGTGTGGCCCGTTCGATTGAAGCCGATCTGAAACGTGTGCCCGGCACGCGCGAAGTCAAGACCCTCGGCGGCCCGGGCCAGGCCGTCAACGTGTCCATTGACCCGGCCCGGCTGCGCGCTCGCGGCGTGGACCTGGCGCAGCTGCAGCGCACGCTGCAGGCCGCCAACCTGGCCTTGCCGGCCGGCAGCGTGGTGGCGCCGGAAGGTGGCCGCATGTTGACCGTCGAGACCGGCGAGTTCCTGCAGAGCGCGGACGACGTCGGCGACCTGGTCGTCGGTGTGCAGGCCGGCAAGCCGGTCTACCTGCGTGAAGTGGCACAGGTCGAAGCCGGTGCAGCGCAGGCGCAGCGCCACGTGTGGTTCACGCCGGGTGCGGCGGCGTCGGGTGCACAAGGCGCGTACCCCGCGGTCACCGTCACCGTCACCAAGAAGCCCGGCCAGAACGCCGTGGACGTGTCACGTGCGGTGCGCGCCCGGGTGGACGAGTTGCGCAACACCGTGGTTCCGCCCGGTGTGGAAGTGACCGTCAGCCGCGACTACGGCGAAACCGCTGCAGAAAAGGCCAACCAGCTGATCCTGAAGCTGGCCTTTGCCACCGGCTCGGTGATCTTGCTGGTGGGCCTGGCGCTGGGCCGGCGCGAGGCGGTGATCGTCGGTGCCGCCGTGATCCTGACGCTGACGGCCACCTTGTTCGCCAGCTGGGCCTGGGGTTTCACGCTCAACCGCGTGAGCCTGTTTGCGCTGATCTTCTCGATCGGCATCCTGGTCGACGACGCCATCGTGGTGGTGGAGAACATCCACC
>JADMJD010000013.1:0-47378 GCA_018780805.1 Rubrivivax sp.
CTGCGCGAGAAGCGCAAGGGAGTCGGCGCGCAGCGCCGACCGCCACCATCGCGCGCCGTGGCCTGCCCGCACAGCCGGGGGCCGCACGACTCTGCGCAAACCTTGCTGCCGAAGCACGCAGCACCACACACCCACCGGAGCTCCTGACTTGGACACCCTCGTGCTGCTCGGCAGCTTCTTCACGCTGATGATCGTCGGCATGCCGGTGGCCTATGCGCTGGGTTTTTCGGCGCTGATCGGCGCGCTGTGGATCGAACTGCCGCTGGACGCGGTGATGATCCAGCTCGCGGCCGGCGTCAACAAGTTCAGCCTGCTGGCGATCCCGTTCTTTGTGCTCGCCGGCGCCATCATGGCCGAGGGTGGCATGGCGCGCCGGCTGGTGGCCTTTGCCGGCGTGCTGGTGGGTTTTGTGCGCGGCGGGCTGAGCCTGGTCAACATCCTGGCCAGCACCTTCTTCGGTGCGATTTCGGGTTCGTCGGTGGCCGACACGGCCAGCATCGGCTCGGTGCTGATCCCGGAGATGGAAAAAAAGGGTTACCCCCGCGCCTTCGCGACGGCCGTCACCTGCAGCGGCTCGGTGCAGGCCATCCTGATACCGCCCAGCCACAACGCCGTCATCTACTCGCTGGCCGCCGGTGGCAGCGTCAGCATCGCGGCGCTTTTCATGGCCGGTGTGCTGCCGGGGCTGCTGCTGGGGCTGACGCTGGCCGCGCTGTGCCTGGTGATCGCGAAGAAAGAGAACTACCCCAAGGGCGAGGTGATCCCGCTGAAACAGGCGCTGAAGATCTGCGTGGAAGCGCTGTGGGGCCTGATGACCATGGTCATCATCCTGGGCGGCATCCTCAGCGGCGTGTTCACCGCCAACGAAAGTGCTTCCATCGCGGTGATCTGGGCGTTTTTCGTCACGATGTTCGTTTACCGCGACTACAAGTGGCGCGACCTGCCCAAGCTCGTGCACCGCACCGTGAAGACGGTGACCGTGGTGATGATCCTGATCGGCTTCGCGGCCTGCTTCGGCTACCTGATGACGCTGATGCAGATCCCGCAGACGGTGACCGCGTTTTTCACCAGCGTCTCCAGCAACCCCTACGTGATCCTGGCGATGATCAACGTGATGCTGCTGGTGCTGGGCACGCTGATGGACATGTCGCCGCTGATCCTGATCCTGACGCCCATCCTGCTGCCGGTGGTCAAGCTGCTGGGGGTGGACCCGGTGCACTTCGGCATGATCATGATGGTGAACCTGGGCATCGGCCTGATCACGCCGCCGGTGGGCACGGTGCTGTTCGTGGGCGCGGCGGTGAGCAAGCTCAAGATCGGTGTCGTCACCAAGGCGATGACGCCGTTTTTCATCGCGCTCTTCATCGTGCTGATGATGGTGACCTACATCCCCTGGCTGAGCCTGTGGCTGCCGCGCACCCTGGGGCTGTGATGACCGCTGAGTTCACCCCCAACACACGCGTGCCCGACCCGGCGGTGGAGGTTTTGCACGAGAGCTTTCGTGCGCTGCGCTTGTTCAGCGCCACGGTCGAGCGCCTGGCCACCGGCATGCGCTGGGCCGAAGGGCCGGTGTGGTTTGGTGACGGGCGTTACCTGCTGGTGTCCGACATCCCGAACGACCGCATCCTGCGCTGGGACGAAACCTCCGGCGCGGTGAGCACGTTTCGCCAGCCTTCGAACAACGCGAACGGCCACGCACGTGACCGTCAGGGCCGGCTGGTCAGCTGCGAACACCTGACACGCCGCGTCACACGCACCGAACACGACGGCGCGGTCACCGTGCTGGCCGACCGCTTCGACGGCCGGCGTTTGAACTCGCCGAACGACATCGTCGTGTCGCCCGACGGCAGCGTCTGGTTCACCGACCCGAGCTTCGGCATTGCCGGGTACTGGGAGGGTGAACCGGCCACGGCCGAACTGCCGCATGCCGTCTACCGCGTGGCACCCGACGGCACGCTGCACCAGGTGATCACCGATCTCGCCGGCCCCAACGGCCTGGCGTTTTCACCCGACCAACGCCTGCTGTACGTGGTGGAGAGCCGGGCCACGCCGCGCAAGGTCTGGGCCTATGAACATGCGGCCGATGGCAGCCTGGCCAACAAACAGCTGTTGATTGACGCCGCCGGCCCGGGCGCACTCGATGGTTTTGCCGTCGACGTGCAGGGCAACCTCTGGTGCGGCTGGGGCAGCGATGGCTCGGCCGGCGCCGATGCCGCGGCGCTGGATGGCGTGCGGGTGTTCAATCCGCAGGGCCAGGCCATAGCCCACATCCACCTGCCCGAACGCTGCGCCAACGTCTGCTTCGGCGGCCGGCACCGCAACCGGCTGTTCATGGCGGCCACACATTCGCTGTACGCGCTG
This sequence comes from Rubrivivax sp., assembly GCA_018780805.1. Taxonomy (GTDB): domain Bacteria; phylum Pseudomonadota; class Gammaproteobacteria; order Burkholderiales; family Burkholderiaceae_C; genus Rubrivivax. Next base: position 2,362 of record JADMJD010000013.1, read on the forward strand.
CACGTCAACACCCAAGGGGCGGCCTGACGCCGCCCTCACATGAAGGAGAACCCCATGAAATTCACCCGCCGCCACAGCCTGATCGCCGTCGCCGCTGGCCTGGCCAGTTCGGCCCTGGCACCCGCCTTCGCCCAGGGCGACGCCTGGCCCGCGAAACAACCCATCCGCATCGTCGTGCCCTTTGCCCCCGGCGGCACCAGCGACATCCTGGCCCGCACCCTGGGCGAGAAGTTGCAGGCCGCGCTGAAGCAGACCGTGGTCATCGAAAACAAGGCTGGCGCCGGCGGCGTGATCGGCGCCGACGCCGTGGCCAAGGCCGCACCCGACGGCTACACGCTGCTGCTGGGCACGATCTCCACCCACGCCATCAACCCGGCGGCCAAACCCAACATGCCCTACGACGCGGGCAAGGACTTTGCGCCCGTGTGGCTGATCGGCAGCATCAGCAACGTGTTGCTGGTGGGTGCCAACCAGCCTTACAAAACCGCGCAGGACGTGATCAAGGCCGCCAAGGCCGAGCCCGGCAAGATGGTCTTCGGCTCGGCGGGCCAGGGCACGTCACAGCACATGTCGGGCGAGACGCTGCGGCTGCTGGCCGGCATCGACATCACGCACGTGCCCTACAAGGGCAGCGGCCCGGCGACGCAGGACCTGATCGCCGGCCAGATCCCGATGACCATGGACACCGCGCTGGTGGCGCTGCCGCACATCCAGGCCGGCAAGATCCGCGCGTTGGCCGTCACCTCGGCACGCCGCACCGGCGTGTTGCCCGATGTGCCCACACTGGCCGAAGCGGGCGTGGCGGGTTTTGACGTGTCGTCCTGGCAGGCCTTGTTCGCGCCGGCCGGCACACCGGCGGCCATCGTGCAGCGGCTGAACACGGAGCTGGCCAACATCGCAGCACAGCCCGACATCAAGGCCCGCCTGGCCAGCCTGGGCGTGGACCACAGCGCCAACACACCGGCGCAGTTCAACGACTACCTGGTGCTGGAACGGGCCAAGTGGGTCAAGATCATCAAGGACGGCAAGATCCAGCTGTGAACAACGCGCCCCGCACTGTCCGCCTGCACCCGGACGACAACGTCGCCGTCGTGTTGAACGACGGCGGCCTGCCCGCCGGCACCGCCCTGCCCGGCGGCCCGGTGCTGCGCGAGAAGGTGCCGCAGGCGCACAAGCTGGCGCTGGTGGACCTGGCCGAAGGCGATGCGGTGTTGCGCTACGGCGTGGTGATCGGCCGCGCGAACCGCGCCATCCCGGCGGGCAGCTGGGTGCACGAGCGCCTGCTGGACATGCCCGCGGCGCGCCCGCTGGAAGGCCTGCCGATCAGCACGGTGCAACCACCGCTGATGCCGCCGCTGGAGGGCTACAGCTTCCAGGGTTACCGCAATGCCGATGGCTCGGTCGGCACGCGCAACCTGCTGGCCATCACCACCACCGTGCAATGTGTGGCGGGTGTGCTGGACGTGGCGCTGGCGCGCATCCGCCGCGAGCTGCTGCCCAAGTACCCGAACGTCGACGGTGTGGTCGGCCTGGAGCACAGCTACGGCTGCGGCGTCGCCATCGACGCCACCGATGCCTACATCCCGATCCGCACGCTGCGCCACATCAGCCTGAACCCGAACTTCGGCGGCGAGGTGATGGTGCTCAGCCTGGGCTGCGAGAAGTTGCAGCCCGAGCGTCTGCTGCCGCCTGGCAGTTTCCGTTTGGCCCCCAAGGCGCCTGCGGCGCCGGCCCCCCAAGGGGACGCGGGCCTCTTGGGACGGCCCGGCGAGGCCCCCATCGTCGGCCATGTGCGGCTGCAGGACGAACAGCACGTCGGCTTCGCATCCATGGTGGACGACGTGCTGGCCACCGCCGAACGCCACTTGCAGCGCCTGGACCAGCGCCGGCGCGAAACCGTGCCCGCCAGCGAATTGGTGGTGGGTGTGCAGTGCGGCGGCAGCGACGCACTCTCCGGCATCACCGCCAACCCGGCAGTCGGCGCCTGCACCGACCTGCTGGTGCGCGCCGGTGCCACGGTGCTGTTCAGCGAAGTGACCGAGGTGCGCGACGCCATCGACCAGCTGACGGCCCGCGCCGCCACTCCGGCCATCGCGCAGCAGATGATCGACCAGATGGCCTGGTACGACGCCTACCTGGCGCGCGGCGGCAGCGACCGCAGCGCCAACACCACACCGGGCAACAAGGCCGGGGGCCTGAGCAACATCGTCGAGAAGGCGATGGGCAGCATCGTCAAGAGTGGCAGCGCGCCGATCGCCGGTGTGCTGGGCCCGGGCGAAAAGGCCAGCACCAAGGGCCTCAAGGGCCTGCTCTACGCCGCCACGCCGGCGTCGGACTTCATCTGCGGCACGCTGCAGCTGGCCGCGGGCATGAACCTGCACATCTTCACCACCGGCCGCGGCACGCCCTACGGCCTGGCGGAGTGCCCGGTGGTCAAGGTGGCCACGCGCACCGAGCTGGCCACACGCTGGCACGACCTGATGGACGTGAACGCCGGCCGCATCGCCGACGGCGAGATCGGCATCGACGCGCTGGGGTTGGAGATGTTTGAGCTGCTGCTGGACGTGGCCAGCGGCCGGCGCACCTGGGCCGAGCACCATGGGCTGGCCAACAGCCTGGTGCTGTTCAACCCGGCGCCGGTGACCTGACGGCCGATCCCGTGCGTTGCAACGCCTTTGCAACGCCGGGCGGGGACATTGCCCCCATGGCGCGCCATGTCGGCGCCCGATGCGGCAGGAGGCCCCATGAAGCAACCCATCCTCAGCGCCCTGTGCGGGCTCGTGCTCGTCACCATGGGCGGCGCGGCCCACGCGGTGGGCGTCCCGGGCCAAGGCACCTGGGAAACCACGCTGCTGGCGCGTGACCTGGATGGCAACCTGGCCACCACCGAGGCCTATTACGACACGGTGAAGAACATCACCTGGCTGGCGGACGCCATCCACGACAACCACGAGTCCGGCGGCTACCTGAGCGGCAACGCCGCCCTCGCCTGGGCGGCGGGCCTGGACGCCTACGGCAGCGGCATCACCGGCTGGCGCCTGCCCACCACCGTGCCGACCTACTGCGGCCCCGACCCGTACTACAACTGCGGCAAGAGCGACCTGAACGGTGAAATGGCGTCGATGTTCTTCACCACGCTGGGCAACATCAGCAAATTCGATCCGGCCACGGGGGCCAACATCTCGCCGCCCGGCTGGGGGCTGAGCAACACCGGTCCCTTCATCAACCTGGTGGCCAACAACTGGTGGTCTTCGACGCCCGACGCGGATTTCAATGCCAATGTGCTGTGGGCCTTTGATTTTTTCCGGGGGCAGCAGTACTCGGCCAACGTCAGTTACCTGGCCTACGCCTGGGGCGTGCATGACGGCGATGTCGGCACCGCCATCTCCCCCGTGCCTGAGCCCGGCACCTGGGCGCTGTGGGCCGCCGGGCTGGCGGTGATGGGCACGGGCTGGCGCCGGCGGGGGCGAGTGACCCAACCGTCATAAGGGCTACTCGATAGTTTTCACCCATGATCGGGCGCTGCCCACAAGAATCCGGCGATCAACCCTTCCCGGAGACTGGCGATGCGTCTGATGACTTCCCTGGTGGCTGCCGCCGCCGCCCTGCTGTGTTCCTCTGCCATGGCGCAAGCCGGCAAGACCGAGGTGCTGTGGCTGGGCCAGGCGGCCTTCAAGATCACCACGCCAGGCGGCAAGGTGATCGTGGTGGACCCCTGGCTCAAGACCAACCCCAAGACCCCGGCCGCCTTCAAGGACTACGCGGCACTGGGCAAGGTGGACCTGGTGCTGGTGACCCACGCGCACTTCGACCACGTGGCCGACGCACCCGAGCTGGCCAAGGCCAACAAGGCGATGATGTTCGCGCCGGCCGGCCTGAACGCCACGCTGAACGCCCTGGGCCTGCTGCCGCCCGAGCAGGCCGGCCGCATGAACAAGAGCGGCATCGCCACGCCCATCGGGGCGGACATCAAGATCCACATGGTGCGCGCCGAACACAGCTCGGAGTTCAACTACAAGAACCCCACCACCGGCAAGGACGAGGTGCACCCCGGCGGCGAGCCGGTGGGCTGGATCATCGAGCTGGAAAACGGCTTCAAGATCTACCACATGGGCGACACCGGCCTGTTTGGCGACATGCGCCTGATCGGCGAGCTCTACAAACCCGACCTTGTGCTGCTGCCCATCGGCGGCAACTTCACCATCAACGCCAACCTGGGCGCGCTGGCGGTGCGCGACATGATCAAGCCCAAGTACGCACTGCCCATGCACTACGGCACCTTCCCCGTCCTGGCCGGCAAGCCGGAAGACTTTGCCAAGGGCATGGAAGGCAGCGGCGTGCGTGTGGTGGTGCCGCAGCCGGGTGATGCCGTCACCTTCTGACCTGGCACCTTCGCTGCTGAAAGAACGGCCCCCCGCGGGGCCGTGTCCTTCTGAAACAACGGCCCCGCGGGGCCGTTGTTCATCGGTCCAGCGGAAAAGCCGTGCAACCCAGCTGGCGCGAGATCTCACGGCTGGCATCGCGCAGCATGGCCACCAGCTCGGGTTCACGTGCCATGTCGTAGCGGAAGCTGGGGAAGGACACGCTCATGCCGGCCACCACCTGGTTCTGGCGGTCGAAGATCGGGATCGCGGCGCAGCGGATGTGGTCGTCGAACTCTTCGCGGTCCTGGCCAAAACCCTGGGCCAGCGTGCGGTCCAGCTCCTCGGCATAGGCCTCGGGTGTGGTGATGGTCTTCTCGCGGAAGCGCTTGAAGTCGCAGCCCTGCAGGATCTTGGTGCGGCGCTCCGGCGCCTCCCAGGCCATCAGCACCTTGCCGATGGCGGTGCAGTGCAGCGGTGCACGCCGGCCGACGCGCGAGTACATGCCCAGCATGTGGCTGGAATCCACCTTGTGCACGTAGATGATCTCGCTGTCGATCAGCGCGCCCAGGTGCACGGTTTCGCCGGTGGCATCGGCCACACGCTGCATGTGGGTCTTGGAGATCTCCACCAGGTCCGGGTAACGCAGCGCCTTGGCGCCGAGTTCGAACATGCGCATGGTCAGGCCGTACCGTTCGCTGTCGACCTCCTGGCGCACGTAGCCCAGCGTCTTCATGGTCTGCAGAAAACGGTAGACCGTGGCCTTGGGCATCGACAGGCGCACCGAGAGCTCGGAGATGCCGATCTCGCTGCGGTCGGCCAGCGCCTGCAGGATGGTGAAAACCTTCAGCACGGCCGCCACCGACTCGGGCTGTTTGGCGTCGTAGATGTCGTCGTCCATCGTTTTGATTGTTCCGGTCTGGCGTTTCAATGTCATTGTGACCGATGCGGGCCGGCCATCGCCCGCACCCGATGTGCGGCCAGGGCGGCCGGCTCGGCCCGGATCGCCGGCATCGCCGGTGGGGCCGGAAAGTCAGCCCCCAGCACCAGCGGCGCGCCGTTGAGCAGCGAGCCGCGGTCGGCGAAGGCCGCGCCCTCGCCCAGGCGGCGCAGCAGCTGTGTGCCAGCCACGCCGGGCGGCGTTTCCCAGGCGTTGGCTTCGCTGTGGATGCGGGCTTGACGGCCCACACCGATGGAATAGGCGTAGGCAGCCGCGTCTTCGACCAGGAACAGGTTGTTCACCAGCTGCACCTGGCCGTAGCGCACCCGCGGCGTGCGCTCGCGCACCCGTTGCCAGAGGTTGTGGTGCAGGGTCACACGCAGCCGGCCTTCGTCGTCGCTGTGGCGGTCGCTGCCGCCGATCAACATGGTCTTGTCGTGGTCCTCGAAGCGGCACCACGAGACGCTGATGCGGTCGGACTGGCGTGTGATGTCGAGCAGCCCGTCCTGGTGCTGCAGGTGGCGGCCGAACACCGTGCGCGGCGGGCGCGGCACGTCGGCAAAACGGCAATGGTCCACCCAGACCTGCTGCGAGCGGCGCAGCGAGACGGTGTCGACATCGGAGTTCCACTCGCCCTGGGCGCCATCCAGCGGGTCCCAGGCGGGGAACGGGTCCCAGGCGTCGCTGCAATCCAGGTGGCGCAGGATGAGCTGCTGCACGCCGTCCAGCAGCAGCATGCCGCGGCTGAAGCCGGCGCCGGGGGCCACGCCGATCAAGGTGGTGTTGGGGGGCACACACAGTGTGACGGCGGCGGCGTGGCGGCGCGCGGCACGCTGGCGGGCTTCTTCCAGCGGGCCGGTGGGCGGGCGGCGGCCCCAGGTGGCGGGCTCGTAGGCGGCGACATAGGCCGCGAAGTCAAAGTCCGACGCAGGCGCGCCGGCCGCGAGGTCGATGTGCGCCGCCAGCCGGATGATCTTGGGCCGCTCGCCCAGCGCCAGCGCGGCGTCCAGCTCGGCGCGTGTGTGCACGGTGCGGTCATCGGCCGGATCGGCATCGGCACCGCCGCGGGTGCCGGCACCGAAGCCTTGTTCGGGCCCGGCCACGGCCCGAGCCGGGTCGTCACGCCCCATCGGCGCCGCGCAGGCGGCCAGCACCAACGGCGACACCAAGGGCGACACCAAGGGCGACACCAGTGGCGACAGCAGCAACGAGCGGCGCCGCAGCGTCATCGTGTGTTGCCGGATTCGCCGAGCCGGTGGTCCGGCCCGAACGGCCGGCGCGAGGTGGACGCAGCCCAGGGCCCGATGTGCGGGCCGACCACACTGTCGCGCACCAGGGCCTGCCCGTTGGGCGACACACCCGCGACCCAGGCGCCACGCGCCACGCCATGGTCCCAGGCGCGGCCCAGTGAGTGGCTACCAGTTGCCAGGCCGGGCTCGGCGACGAGCCGGCTGTCGATCACCAGAAAACCCAGCGCCACATCGGCCGCGGTGCTGGGGGCCAGCACATGGCCGCCGTTGCCCGGCACGCGCCGGCCGGCGCGGCTGAGCACCGTGCATCGTTGGATGACCAGCGTGGCGTCGCCGAAGATGAAATCCACATCACCGGCGACCAGGCTGTGGCGCAGGTAGACCCGCGCTGCCGCGCCGGGCTTGGCGCGGCGTGCGTACAGCGTGTCCTGGTGGCCGAGCAGACGCATGTTCTCCAGCTGGATGCGGTCGCCGGCCGTCGTCAGCGCCACGGCCTGCGCACCGCCACTTTCACCCGCGCCAGGTGGATAGCCGAGACCCGCCCGCACGCCGTCCAGCGCGTCGTTGGCGATGGTGAAGTGGGCCAGCAGCACGTCGTCGCTGGCGATCACCACACTCGTGCTGCCGGCGGTGCCATGGGTCGGACTGCCGAGCTCGGGCACGCAGGGATGGGCAGGCTGATCGGGCGCCTTGGGCTGGGCGTTCCAGCGGCCTTCGACGACACGCGCAGCCGCCGGATCGAGCGCGCTGCCGATCAGCCGCAGCGGCGCCTTGTTGCGCACACACAGCAGCTCGCGGTAGGTGCCGGGGCGGATGGCCACGGTCCAGGTCTTGTCGCTGCGGTCTCGCGCCGGCACGGCGTCCACGGCAGCCTGCACGGTGCGGTGCGTGCCACTGCCGTCGGCGGCGACGATGAAATCCGGCACCACCGCACCCAGGTCGGCCAAGACCGAAGGTATCCACGGCGCTGGGCCCTGGGCCAGGTAGTCGGCCACGGTCGGCAGCGGCTGCGCCGTGGCAGCGCCTGCTACCAGCAGCAGAGCGGCCAGAACTCTCACGCCGCCGGCACCTCGGCCAGGTACAGCGCCGGCTCGGCCTCGGCATCGCAGCTGAACAGGACCTGGCGTTCGTCGGGCGTGAACGAGGGGTGCGGGTGTGTCACCTGGCGGTTGGCCTTGTAGACGGCCCAGCTGCTGTCGTGCCGCGCGATGGGCCGCTGAACCACGTCGTCCGTGCCCGCCTTCAAGTCGAACAGGTGCAGGTAGGGATCACCCTCCAGCATCGCGTTGCTGGCCGTGGCTTCGGCCGACGGTGCGCCGCAGCCGTCGCCGACGATCAGCGTGCCGTCGTGGTTGCTCATCAGGTGCGAACACGGCGGCATGGTCGTGAGCGCGCGGTCCTGCAGCGTCACCGGGTCCAGCGAGCGGATCCAGCGCTCCGGGCTGTCCTTGCGGTAGCTCACGTAGACCATGGCCGAGCCGTCGGGCACCCAGAACTCGTGCGTGCAGCTCTCGCCGCTTGCGTGCACTTTGGCGCAGCGGCGGTTGCTGCCGTCTTCGTTGATGAACCACATGCGCGCGTCCACCTGGTCATGCGGGCCTTCGTGGCAGTAGGCCACGGTGCTGTCGTCGAAAGGCCGGTACTGCGGGTGGCCCAACCAGCCCTTCTGCTCCAGGATCACGCGGCGCTCGCCGGTGGCCAGGTCGATGCTGAACAAACGGCAGCGCGGCTGGCGGTGGAACATCTCATCGAACTTTTTCCAGTCCGAGAGTGGGAACCAGTCTTGGGCCGCGATCTCGATGCCCACCATCTTCGTGCAGTTGCTGTTGGCCACCCAGGTGCCGTAACCCACCCAGGCGGCGGGCACCGTGTAGACGATCTCCTCCTGCAGCGTGTCGAGCGCCAGCCGCACGAGGGTTCGTTCGGCGCGCACGAAGTACAGGAAGCGGTCGTCCGGGCTCAGGAAACCGCCGAAGGTGTTTTCACCGGCCTGGTCGGTGAGCTGCAGCGATTGTTGCGTGTCCAGGTCCAGCAGGTGGTAGTTCCAGTACGGGCCGACCTGGCCGCCGTAGACCAGCTTTCGGCCGTCGTTCGTGAAGCACTTTTGGTAGAAGTAGAGCCGGTGGCAGGTGACGTCCAGCGGCGTCAGGCGCTGCACCCGCGCGCCGGTATCGCGGTCGGTGTGGGTGGCGAACTGCAGTTGGCGTTGGGTGCCCTTGCTCATCTTCAAACCTCAGATCAATCGTTGCAACAAGGCCTGGCCATCGCGCCGCAGGCGTGCGGCGGCGTCGGCTTCGGTGGTCTTGCCGTAGGCGACGGTCTCGAAAACCTCGCGGATGAATTTCTGCATGCGGGGGTGTTCGAACAGCGGCTGCGGCAGCACGATGCGCCCGGCCCGGCGCTGCGCGCGCACCTGCTCGTAGGCTTGGCGCTCCAGCGGCGGGATGCGGCCCTCACGCTCCAGCTGCGCCATCGCCCCCGACGCCGACGGGATGCCGCGGGTGCGGCCCAGCAGCTGCGCCGCGTCGGGGTCGGCCAGCAGAAAGGCGGCCAGGCGGACCGCGGCCTCGGGCTGGCGGCAGTGGCGGCCCACGGCGTACATCAGCGTGGGGCGGCCGAACATGCCGCTGTCCTTGGACTCGGGCAGCGTCGGGAAGTCACCCAAGGCCAGCGTCTCGCCCGGCCGCAGCGTGCTGGCGCGCAGGCCGATCACCGAGTCCCAGGTGTAGTTGCCGGCCCAGCGGCCTTGCACCCAGTCGGGTTGTTGTTCGGTGGGTTTTTCCGCGCCGCCCAGGCTGGCGCGCAGCGGCAGCGACGTGGCCACGTGTTCGTTCACCAGCCGGCGGTAGAGGCGCACCCAGTCCAGCGCGGCCTCGGCGTCCATCGCCACCCGCGGGGTGGCCGGGTCCAGGAAGGCGGTGCCGTGGCGCTGCTGCACCCAGGCCTGCGCCAGCAACACCATGTCGTAGAGCTCGCCGTCCAGCGGGTAGGCGTCTGGGCCCAGGCGCTGGCGGAAGACGGGGCCGGCGGCGAACAACTCGTCCCAGTTCCGCGGCAGCGGCAAACCGGCGCGCTGGAAGGCGCTCTGGTTCCACAGCATCACACGTGCGCTGTAGGACACCGGCAGCGCGTTCAGCTTGCCGGCGCGGCGGCCCATCGCGATCTCGGCGGGGTCGAACTGGTCCAGCGGCAACAAGGCACGGTACGGGTCCAGGTCGGTCAGCCCTGTGCCGCGCTTGGAAAACATCGCCATCCAGGCCCAGTTGATCTGCATCAGGTCGGCCTCGGAACGGCCGGCGATCTGCGTCGTCAGCCGCTCCAGGTAGCCGTTGAAACCCATGTACTCGGCCTTGACCGCGATGCCGGGGTTCTTCTCGCGGAAGCGCGCCAGCGCCGCCAGCGTGGCCTGGTGCCGCGCCGCACCGCCCCACCAGGTGAAGCGCAGCGCAGGTGTCTGCGCCTGCCCGCGGCGGGGCACGACCAGGCCCAGCGCCAGCGCGGGCGCGGCGATGAGTGCGCTGCGTCTGGTGAGACTCACTGGACCACCTTCGTGCTGCGCACTCCGGAATTCGCCCTGGGGACGGCCCGGCGCGCTCATGCCGCCAGCCGCAGGCCACTGTCGGCATCGAACCAGTGGCTGGCCGCCATCTGCGCGTGCAGCACAAAGCTGTCGCCACGGCCCAGGCGCGGCAGCTCGCCCAGCTGGTCGGCCGGCACGCGCGCGGTGACGGCGGCGCTGCCGATGTCGGCGTGCACAAACACCTCGTTGCCCATGTGCTCCAGGAAACGCAGCGTGGCCGGCACGGCGAGGGCATCGCCTTGGGCCCGCGACAGCACGCTCAGGTGTTCGGGCCGCAATCCGAAGCGCACCCGACCCGGCGCCACGGCCACACGCGCGGGCAAGGGCAGGCGCACGCCGCCAAGTTGCAGCACACGTGTGTCACCCTCGGCCAGCAGTTCGGCTTCGTGCAGGTTCATCTCGGGCGAGCCGATGAAACCGGCCACAAAGGCATTCGCCGGCCGGTCGTACAGCGCTGTGGGTGTGTCCACCTGCTGGATGACACCTTCCTTCAGCACACAGATGCGTTCGCCCATGGTCATGGCCTCGACCTGGTCGTGGGTGACGTAGACCACCGTGGCCGGCTGGCCAGCTTCGCGCAGCGTGCGGTGAAGTTCGGTCAGGCGCACACGCATGTTGGCGCGCAGCTTGGCATCGAGGTTGGACAGCGGCTCGTCGAACAGAAAGACCTCGGGTTTCTTGACGATGGCACGGCCCACGGCCACACGCTGCGCCTGGCCGCCGGAGAGTTGTTTGGGGTAACGGTCCAGCAGGTGTTCCATCTCCAGCAGCTGTGCGGCGTGGCGCACCCGCTGGTCCACCTCGGTCTTGGACACACCCGACAAACGCAGGCCGAAGGCCAGGTTGTCGTAGACCTTCATGTGCGGGTACAGCGCATAGTTCTGGAACACCATCGCGATGCCACGCTGTTTGGGCGGCAGGCTGTTGACCACACGCTCACCGATGCGCAACTCACCGCCGGTGATGCTCTCCAGCCCCGCGATCATGCGCAGCAGCGTGCTTTTGGCGCAGCCCGACGGGCCGACGAACACCATGAACTCGCCGTCGCGCACCTGGAGGTCCACGCCGTGCACGGCCTGGAAGCCGTTGGGGTAGGTTTTCTGCAAGCCTTGCAGCGTCAGCTGGGCCATCGGGGGTGTCTCGTCTTGTTCATTGAAGCGGGCGCCTGAACTGCTCTGGTTTGCGTCGCGTGTCGCGTGCGCGGGTTGGCGGGGCACTGGGCGCCCTCCATGTCCCCCGCCGACGGCCTGCGGCCGCCGGCTCCTCCTTTACTTGCGGTCGCCCAGCGCCCCACCAACCCGCGCCGGCACCAGCGGTGGCGTTCGACGACGGCGCTCCAAGGCAGTGACCGGCCGAGGACATATCAGCCTTTGATTCCACTCGACGCGGCGCTTTCGATGAAGTGCCGCTGCGCCAGGAAAAACACCACCACCGACGGCACCAGCGCCACGACGGAGATCGCGATCACGTTGGCCCATTCCACCTCTTCGGTGGCGCCGATGCTCATCTTCAGCGCCAGAGAAACGGGGTAGTTTTCCACCGACGACAGGTAGATCAGCGGGCCCATGAAGTCGTTCATGGTCCAGATGAACTGGAAGACGATGACGGAGATGATGGCCGGCTTGAGCAGCGGCACGATGATGTGCCACAGCATCTGCAGCGGGCCGCAGCCGTCGATCATCGCGGCCTCTTCCATGTCGCGCGGGATGCCGCGCAGGAACTGCACCAGCATGAAGACAAAGAAGGTGTCGGTGGCAAAGGCCGAGGGCAACACCAGCGGCCAGTAGGTGTCCAGCCAGCCCAGCTCGCGGAAGACCAGGTACTGCGGCAGCCGCAGCACGATCAGCGGCAGCATCATCGTCGCGATCATGATGCCGAACATCAGCTTGCGGCCCGGAAACTCGAAACGCGCGAATGCGTAGGCCACCAGCACGCAGCTGACCACCGTGACCGCGATGCGCGGCACCGTGATCAAAAAGCTGTTCAGGAAGTAGGTGGCAAAGGTGTATTCGGTGCTGGTCTTCCAGCCCTTGGCATAGGCCTCCAGCGAAATGCGGCTGGGCCAGAAACCGATCTCGGTGAAGATCTCCGCGTTGCTCTTGAAGGTGGCGCCGATCAGCCAGATCAGCGGGTACAACATCACCAGCGCCACCAGGCCCAACGCCAGGTAACGTGGCCAGGCCGGGCCGCGGTCTTCCAAAGACGCAGAGGCGCTCACTTGCGCGTCTCCTTCTCACCCGCATAGAAGACCCAGTAACGCGAGCTCCAGACCGACAGCGCCGCCAGGGCCGCCACCAGCGCAAACAGCACCCAGCTCAGCGCCGAGCCGTAACCCAGGTTGAAGTAGCGAAAGCTCTGGTCGTAGATGTAGAGCGCCAGCACGTAGGTGGAATGCAGCGGGCCGCCTTCGGTCACCATGTAGGGGCCGTTGAACTCCTGGAAGGCGTGCACCATCTGCATGATCACGTTGAAGAAGATCACCGGCGTGATCAGCGGCACCGTGATGCGTGTGAACTGCTGCCATTGGCTGGCGCCGTCGATCTCGGCCGCTTCGTACAGGCTCTGAGGCACGTTCTGCAGCGCGGCCAGGAAGATCACCATCGCCGAGCCGAACTGCCAGGTGAACAGCAGCACCACGGTCCACATCGACCAGGTCTCGTCGGCCAGCCAGGCCACGGGTTCAATGCCGAACTGCCCCAGCACGCCGTTGACCAGCCCGTTGCGCGCGAAGATGAAGCGCCACAGCACCGCCACCGCGATCGAGCCGCCCAGGATGGACGGCAGGTAGAAGGCCGAGCGGAAGAAGTTGATGCCACGCAGCTTGAAGTTCAGCACATGCGCGATGAACAGCGCAAAGCCCACGCGCAGCGGCACCGCCAGCGCCGTGAACCACAGCGTCACGCCCAGCGAGCGCTGGAACAGCGGGTCGTCGGTGAAGAGCTCGCGGTAGTTGTCCAGCCCCACCCAGACCGGCGGGTCCATCACGTCGTAACGCGTGAAGCTGAGCGCGAAGCTCATCACGAAGGGGAACAGCTTGAACGCCAGGATGCCCAGCAAAAAGGGCAGGACGAACAGGAGTCCCAGGCGCTTGTTCTCGTACATCAGCGCGCCAGCCAACCACCATCCACCGCGACGGTGTAGCCGTTGACGTAATCAGACGCCTTGGACGCGAGGAAGACCACCGGCCCGGCCAGGTCGTCGGGCACACCCCAGCGGCCGGCCGGGATGCGTTCCAGGATGCCGGCGCTGCGCCCTTCGTCGGCGCGCAGCGCGGCGGTGTTGTTGGTGGCCATGTAACCCGGCGCGATGGCGTTCACGTTGATGCCGTGGCTGGCCCACTCGTTGGCCATCAGCCGCGTGATGCCCATCACACCGCTCTTGCTGGCGGTGTAGCTGGGCACGCGCACCCCACCCTGGAACGACAGCATCGACGCGACGTTGATGATCTTGCCGCCGCCGCCCTGCGCCACGAACTGGCGCGCCGCGGCCTGGGCGAAGAAAAACACCGTCTTCAGGTTCAGGTCGATGACGTCGTCCCAGTCCTTCTCGCTGAAGCGGATGGCGTCGTCGCGGCGGATGATGCCGGCGTTGTTGACCAGGATGTCCACGCGACCGGTCAGCGTCTTGGCCTGTTCGATCAGGCCGTCCAGGCAGCTGATGTCCGACAGGTTGGCGCGCAGGTCCAGGAAACGGCGGCCGAGCGCGCGCACCTGTTCGGCCGTGGTGTCGGGCGCGGTGACGTTGACACCCACCACGTCGGCGCCGGCCTGCGCGAGTGCACGCGCCATGCCCTGGCCCAGGCCGGTGTCGCAGCCGGTGACGATGGCGACCTTGCCGCCCAGCTGGAAGTTGTCGAGGATCATGGTGGCCCCGTCGGTCAGCGCAGCGTGGTCATGGCCACATGGTCCATGTCGGCGAAGACCTGGTTTTCGCCCACCATGCCCCAGATGAAGGTGTAGGCCTGCGTGCCGACACCGGCATGCATGCTCCAGCTCGGGCTGATCACGGCCTGTTCGTTGCGCACGACGATGTGGCGTGTCTCCGTGGGCTCGCCCATCATGTGGAAGACCACGCCGTTGGCCGGCATGTCGAAGTAGAAATACACCTCCATGCGCCGGTCGTGCGTGTGGCAGGGCATGGTGTTCCACAGGCTGCCAGGCTCCAGTTGCGTCATGCCCATCAGCAGCTGGCAGGTGGGCAGCACACTGGGCACCAGGAACTTGTGGATGGTGCGGCGGTTGCTGGTCTTGGCGTCGCCCAGCGTCTCAGGGCTGGCTTCGGCCAGCGTCACCTTCTTGTTCGGGTAGTGGCAATGCGCCGGCGCGCAGTTGAAGTACAGCTTGGCCGGGTTGGCCGCATCCAGGCTGGTGAAGCTGAGGTCCTTCGCACCCTGGCCGATGTACAGCGCCTCGCGCGGGCCCACCTCGTAGCGCACACCGTCGGCTTCCACCAGCGCACCGCCGCCGATGTTGATCAGCCCCAGCTCGCGACGCTGCAGGAAGAAGTCGGTGCCGGTGTGTTGGCCGAGCTCGGGCGCAAAGCGCACCGGCTGCGTCACCGGGTGGATGCCGCCGACGATGATGCGGTCGATCTGGCTGTAGGTCAGCGTGGCCTGGTCGGGCACAAACAGGTCTTCGACCAGGAAGTGGCGGCGCAGGCCGGTCGTGTCCAGCGTGCGGGCGTGTTCGCTGTGAACGGGTTGGCGGATGTCCATGCGGTTTCCTTGGGGACGGTGGTGCGGAGAACACAGGCGGAAGCCAAGCGGTTCAGCGGCTGCGGGACGCAAGACTAACCGCCTGAAACGGTGTTCCGGAATTATGGTTTCTCTTTAGTGAACCGTCGTTTCTTTTTTGTTGACCGATCGTTATAGTTCGTCCGAATCGTTGTGTCGGAGTGTGTATGGACCCGTACTTCCTGTCGGATCAGAGCCCCTGGACGGAGCTGGGTGACGGCATCCGCCGCAAGGTGGTGGCGCACACGCCGCAGCTGATGAGCGTGCTGGTGCAGTTCGACCGCGGCGCCATCGGCACCCCCCATGCCCACGAGGTACACGACCAGATCGCCTACGTGCTGGCCGGCTCCTTCGAGGCCAACATCGACGGCGTCAAGCAGGTGCTGCACGTCGGAGACGCCTTCATCGCCCGCCACGGCGCCACGCACGGCGTGGTGGCGCTGGAAGCCGGCAGCACCCTGCTCGACCAGTTCTCTCCCCGCCGCGACGACTACCTCTAGCCCCGCGGCACCGGCGCTGACGGCACTGCAGCCGAACGCGCCGTCACCCCCTGACAAGGCGCCCTGCGAGCGCCTGGCCTGACCGGCCGACCCGGTGCGCTGCGGCGTGCGGGGCGCGGTCGTCCCTGACAAAACCGGAGACCCACCTTGAACACCCGCTCACCCGCCCACCGCCCGGCCCTGACGGCCGTTGCTTCCGCATCGCTGACCCTGCTGGCCCTGATGGCCGCCACCAGCGCCAGCGCCCAAACCGCCCCGGCACCCGCGGCCGCCGCCTCGGCGCCTGCGGCCCCGGTCCAGCGCATCGAGGTCACCGGCTACCGCGGTGCGCTGGAAAGTGCACTGAACGCCAAGCGCAACGACAACGGCATCGTTGACGTGATCAAGGCCGAAGACATCACCAAGTTCCCCGACACCAACCTGGCCGAGTCGCTGCAGCGCATCCCGGGTGTGGTGATCGACCGCGACGCGGGTGAAGGCCGCAACATCACCGTGCGCGGCCTGGGCAGCGATTTCACGCGGGTGCGCATCAACGGTGTGGAGGCCCTGGCCACCACCGGCGGTACCGACAGCTCGGGTGGCAACAACCGGTCGCGCGGCTTTGACTTCAACGTCTTCGCGGCCGAACTCTTCAACACCATCACCGTGCGCAAGAGCGCCTCGGCCGAGGTGGACGAAGGCTCGCTCGGCGCCACGGTGGACCTGCAGACCACACGCCCGCTGGACCTGAAGGGTTTCACCAGCACCGTGTCGGTCAAGGGCCGCTACAACGATGTGGCCGGCAAGACCGACCCGCGCGTGGCCTTCCTGATGGGTGACCGCAACAAAGAAGGCAGCTTCGGCTGGGCCGTCAGCGGCGCCTACTCCGAACGCCAGCTGCTGGAAGAAGGCTTCAGCACCGTGCGCTGGGACAACGGCGCATCCTCCGGCGGCTGGTGTGCGCCCACCGGCGCGGCCACGGCCAACCCGAGCAACTCCACCGCCACCACCTGCGGCCCGGCGGCCCAGGGTGTGCCGCGCATCACCGGTGATGCCGACACCCTGGCGGCCTACGACCTGGCGCGCAGCACCAGCAACTTCCACCCCCGGCTGCCGCGTTACGGCCGGCTCACCCACGACCAGCAGCGCCTGGGCCTGACGGGCTCGCTGCAGTTCAAACCGGCCGAAGGCACGCTGCTGACCTTCGACCTGCTGTACGCCAAGCTCGATTCCACCCGGCAGGAGGATTTCCTGCAGGCCATCAGCTTCAGCCGCAACGCAGGCCAGGGCGGCAAACCCCAGACCAGCGTGGTGGACACGGCCTACGGCCCGAACGGCGCGCTGCTGTACGGCGTCTACAACGGCGTGGACATCCGGGCGGAATCGCGCTTCGACGAGATGCACACCACCTTCACGCAGCCCACGCTGAGCTGGCAGCAGGACCTGACCGACACGCTGCGCCTGAACGCCCGCCTGGGCAGCGCGAAGTCGAAGTTCCGCAACCCCAAGCAGACCACCACCACGCTGGACGCGATCAACGTCAACGGCTACGGCATCGATTTCCGCGGCGACGACCGCCTGCCCGCCATCACCTACCCCATCGACGTCACACAACCCGGCGGTGCGCTGACGCTGGTGAGCATCCCGCAGGTGGCCAGCGGCACCCAGCCCAGCACCATCCCCAACACCACGGCCAGCGAGATCCGCATCCGGCCGCAGGGCTCCACGAACAAGACCGACCTGTTCCACTTCGACCTCGACTGGGAGGCCCTGCCCGGCTTTGCGAACCTGAAGTTCGGCGGTGACTTCAAGAAGTACAGCTTCGACACCTACGAGTTCCGCCGCATCAACCAGAACGACACCATCTTCGCGCCGCCAGGCGGCATCCCGGTGGCCAACCTGTCCACCGCGTTGACCGGCTTCGGCAAGGGCCTGAACCTGCCGGCCGGTGTGCCCACCAGCTGGGTCATCCCCGACCTGAACGCCATTGCGCAGGCCTACGACATCTATTGCAACTGCCTGGTCAGCGGGCCGGCGGGCGGGCCGGGCGACTTCACGCTCTCCTCCATCACCAACGGCAATGCACGGGGCAACAACCGCTCCGTTGTCGAGACCGACAGCAGCCTGTTCCTGCAGGCCGACTTCACGACCCGGCTGGGCAACATCCCCGTGCGTGGCAACGTCGGCGCGCGCCATGTGCGCACCAAGCAGGACGCCACGGGTTATGTGGCCACCGGCGGCGGCACCGAGGTCACCACCTCGCAGACCTACGACGACTTCCTGCCGGCGGTCAACGTGGCGGCCAACCTGCGGCCGGACCTGGTGCTGCGCCTGGCCGCAGCCAAGGTGATGGCGCGGCCGCAGCTGGGCTTCCTGAACCCGGGTGGCTCCATCACCACCACAGGCAACCTGTCCATCACCAGCGGCAACCCCAACCTCAAGCCTTTCCGCGCCAACACCTTCGACACCGGGCTGGAGTGGTACTTTGCACCGCAGGCGTTCCTGGGTGTCGGCCTGTTCCACAAGGACATCGACACCTACATCCAGACCCTGCGGGTGAACGTGCCGTACAGCGAAACCGGCCTGCCGCTGAGCCTGCTGCCGGAGAGCTTCACCGGCGACGAGGTGTTCCAGGTCACCACGCCGGTCAACACCCGCGGCGGCAAGCTGCAGGGCTTCGAGATCAACTACCAGCAGCCCTTCACCTTCCTGCCCGGTGCGCTGCGCAATATGGGCCTGCTGCTGAACTACACGCAGGTGAAGTCCAAGATCTCGTACCAGGTCTCGCCGACCGGCACGGCCACGATCACCGATGACCTGCTGAACCTGTCGCCCAAGTCGTACAACGCCACGCTGTACTACGACGACGGCAAGTTCAGCGCACGCGTGTCGGGTGCCTACCGCAGCGCTTTCCTGACCCGCGTGCCGGGGCAGAACAACAACGACGTGGAAGGCAAGAACGAGACCTTCAACGTCGATGCCTCGCTGTCGTACAAGTGGTCCGACAAGCTGGAGTTCACCTTCGAGGCGGTGAACCTCACCGACGAAGCGAACGACCAGTTCATCAGCCGCGCACGCAACAGCGTGGTGGTCTACAACAAGACCGGGCGCGAGTACCTGCTGGGCATGCGGTTCGCGTTCTGATCGGGAGCCCGGAATGATGAAAACACTTCTTGTCTCGGCCTTGGCCGCTGGCCTGCTGGCCGGGGCGCAGGCGGCACCGGTGCTGGCCGGCAGCCAGGTCACCGGCAGTGTCAGTGGGCCGGCCACGGCCCTGTTGGGCGCCGACAGCGGCTACAGCAGCGACCCG
Source organism: Rubrivivax sp. (assembly GCA_018780805.1). Classification (GTDB taxonomy): domain Bacteria; phylum Pseudomonadota; class Gammaproteobacteria; order Burkholderiales; family Burkholderiaceae_C; genus Rubrivivax. Next base: position 21,014 of record JADMJD010000013.1, read on the forward strand.
GGCAGTGACACCACCACAGTGCTCGACGATGCCTTTGCGCAGGAGTTCATCAGCGACGACTTCGCGCTGATCGTGGACTTCGGCAGCGACGGCCAGGTGCGCTTCTTCGACAACACCGGCAGCGGCCAGCTGACGGGCCGGTACGAGCTGGTGTTCCAGTTCGCCGGCCTGGCCGGCGCCTTGCCGGGGCTGCTGCTGGGCAACGGCCCGGCCAGCGGTCTTTTCAGCGGCGAACTGCTGGCGCCCGACACCGTGCGCTTCGTGCTTGACGGCGTCGACTTCGGCAGCGCCTTCGGCAGCCTGGAAGCCACGCTGGTGCCCGAGCCTGGCAGCCTGCTGCTGGCCGGTCTGGGCCTGGCGGTGCTGGTGCGCCAACGCCGCCGCAGCGGCAGGGAGAACTGAATGACCGGGCCCCTGCACACCGCCCGCTGCGCGCTGGGCGCGGCGGCGCTCGCCCTGGCCAACCTGGCCACCGCGCAGACCGACATCGCACGCCAGGTGGCGCCGGCCGACGGCTTTGCCGCCGGCACCCGCGGCGGCGCGGATGCGCCGCTGTCGCAGATCTACAGCGTCAGCACACGCAGCCAGCTGCTCTCGGCACTGGCCAGCGGGGGCAGCCGGCCCAAGATCGTCAAGGTGGTCGGCACCATCGACATGAGCGAGGGCCAGCCCTTCAGCAACCGCAGCGACCAGACGGCCCGCAGCACCATCAACCTGCCGGCCAACACCACGCTGGTCGGCGCCGGCCCGGGCGCCGGTTTCGTGAACGGCAGCATCACCATCAACGCGGTGTCGCAGGTGATTGTGCGCAACCTGAAGATCGTCGCGCCCTGCGACGTCGCACCCGTCTTCGACCCCACCGACGGCGCCAACGGCGCCTGGAACGCGGCCTTCGACGCCATCTCGGTGGTCGGCGCCAGCCAAGTCTGGATCGACCACAACACCATCACCGATGCCCCCGTCACCGACGACACCCTGCCGGTGGAAAACGGCCAGGTCCGGCAGTGCCACGACGGCGCGATCGACATCACGCGGGCGGCAGACTTCGTCACCGTGTCCTACAACGTGGTGGAGCTGCACGACAAGTCCATCCTGATCGGCGCCAGCGACAGCGCCGTCACCGACGCCGGCCGCCTGCGCGTGACACTGGCCAACAACGTGTTCCGCCAGCTGCGCCAGCGGGTGCCGCGGGTGCGCTACGGCCAGGTTCACCTGTTCAACAACTACTTCGAGGGCAACAAGTCGGCCCCCGTGTACGGCCACAGCTACAGCGTGGGCGTGGGCATCGATGCGCAGCTGATCTCGCACCACAACCTGTTCGCCGTGGCCGGAGCGGCGCGTTGCGACGACGTGGTCACGACGGTGTCGCCCAGCGCTGCCAGCGCTTTTGTCGACACCGGCTCGGTGCTCGGCAGCGCGCCACTCACCGGCTGCTCGGTACCGTCGCAGGTGGGCTGGGCCGTGCCCTATGCGTTCAAGCCGCGGCCGGCCACGCTGGTGAAGAGCAACGCGCTGGCACAGGCCGGGGCCGGCAAGCTGCGCACCAGCATCACCGGCACAGGTGGGCTGCTGCTGCCGCCGGGCACACTGCTGCCAGCAGCTGGCGAGGCCGCGGCGCAGGCCGACACGACGCTGAAGATCGCCTTCGACGGCCCGCCCACGCTGGGCGGCAGCGGCTTTGTGACCGTGCGCCGCGCCAGCGACGGCGTGGTGGTCGACCGGCTGGACCTGTCCACCGCGCCTTCGGCCGGCGACACGCAGACCGCCATCGCGCGCACCAACCTCGAGATCGACGCGCTGGGCCTGGGCGCGATGCCGGAAAGCAGCGCCCGCGCACGCTGGGTCTGGTACCGGCCTGTCCACATCGAGGCCAACGTCGCCACCGTGCGCCTGCGCAGCAACAAGCTGCAGCACGGCACGGCTTACCAAGTGACTGTCGATCCCAGCGTGTTGGTCGGACAGGTCAACGGCGGCGCCTTCAACGGCATCGCCGAAGGCGCCTGGCACTTCACCACCCGGCCCGCCCCCGCCAGCCCGCTGGACCTGGTGGTGGACGACGACGGCCCGCAGGCCGACTTCCGCACGCTGCAGGGTGCGCTGAACTGGGTCATGCTGCACTGCTCCACCAGCAGCCCCAGCACCTGGGGCTGCAACACCAAGGCCACGGCCAAGCGCATCACGCTGAAAAGCGGCGTTTACCGCGAGTTCAACATCCTGCGCCGGGTGGACAACCTCGGCATCGTCGGCGAGAGCCGCGACGGGGTCATTGTTGGCGAGGCGAACTTCGAGTCGCTCAACGCGGGCAGCGGCAGCACGGCCACGGCCGCGGGCACCACGTACACCACCAGCGGCCGTGTGCCCGGCCACCGCATCCTGGGTGGCGGGCGATCGGCGCTGCTGGTGGAAACGGCGGACCTGCTGACGCTGCAGAACTTCACGCTGGAGAACCCGCACGTCCGCAGCAGCGCCTACGACAACCAGGCCGAAGCGATCTACTTCAACACCAGCACCACGCCAGCCGCCGGGCGGCTGGTGGCCAAGGAGATGAACTTCCTGTCGCAGCAGGACACCCTGCAGCTCAAGGGTTATGTCTGGGTCTGGCGCTCGCTGGTGGCCGGCAACGTGGACTTCATCTGGGGCAGCGTGATGGCCGCCCTGTTCGAGCAGAGCGAGATCCGCACCGTTTTCGACCCCTCCAGCAGCTCGGCACCCTACATCCTGCAGGCCCGAGCCACGGCGGGTGACAAGGGCTTCGTGTTCCTCGACAGCAGCCTGACGGCCGGTGCCGGGGTCACGCAGACCTGGCTGGCGCGCAGCGGGGGCACCACCAGCAGCGCCTACATCGACAACATCGCCTTCATCAACACCCAGATGGGCCCGCATGTGCTGCCAGCCGGCTGGTGCGTGGGCACCGGCACCAGCCGGACGGGCGTGGGCACGGGGACCTGCGGCAGCAACCCGCCACCTTGGGCTGGCACGCCCGATGGCGGCGCCACCGACGCGGCCGGCTGGCGCGAGTTCGGCAGCATGGACCTGGCCGGCGCCCCGCTGGACACGGCGGGCCGTGTCGGCTGGTCGGTGGTGCGCGTGGGCGGTCTGGACCGCAGCGTGCTGCTGGCCAGGCCACTGAGCGCCACCGACGGCCTGACCACGCGCGCCGACGTGTTCTACAACTCGACGGCCGCCACCGGCGCGCCTGGTGGATGGGACCCGCAGCCCTGAAGCCCGTGCTGGCCTGGTGGCTGCTGGCGCTGGCCGCGGCGGCGGGCCCGGTGCACGCGCAGGATGAACGCCCGGCGCTGCTGCTGGTGGGCGATTCCACGCTCGCGCCGCAGACGGGTTATGGCGATGCCCTGTGCCAGCGCATCCACCCCGCGCTGGCCTGCCTGAACCTGGGCCGGGGTGGGCGCAGCACCAGCAGCTACCGCGCAGAAGGGCTGTGGGACCGGGTGCTGGCCCGGCTGCGCAGCGGCCAACCCGGGCTGGCCCGCCACGTGCTGATCCAGTTCGGCCACAACGACCAGCCGGGCAAACCTGGCCGCTCCACCGACCTGGCGACCGAGTACCCCATCAACCTGGCGCGTTTTGTCGACGAGGTGCGCGCCGCCGGTGGCACGCCGGTGCTGATGACGCCGCTGACGCGCCGCAGCTTCCGCGACGGGAAGCTGCAGGACGACCTGGCGCCCTGGGCCGAAGCCATGCGCGCCGTGGCCCGCCAGCGGGACGTGCCGCTGGTGGACGTGCACACCACCACGCAGGCCCAGGTGCAGGCGCTGGGCGAGGCCGAGGCCGACCGGCTGGCGATGGCACCGCCCGGCATCGAAGGTTTTGACCGCACCCACCTGGGCGAACGCGGTGCCTGCGTCACCGCGCAGACCGTGGCGCAGGCCCTGCAATCAGCCGTGCCGGCGCTGGCCGCGGCCCTTCAGCCGAGGGCCGATTGCAGCAGCATCGCTGCGCCCGGCGGGCCACCCTCGGTGCCCGGCCTGGACGCCCACGGCTGGCGCCACCCGGGCTGGGCCGTCGGCACGCTGGGCGGGCGCGGTGGGCGCATCGTTCGGGTCAGCACGCTGGCGGCCAGCGGACCGGGTTCGCTGAAAGCCGCGCTCGAAGCGCGAGGCCCGCGCCAGATCGTGTTCGAGGTCGGCGGGGTGATCGACCTGGCCGGTGCGTCCCTGAACCTGCGCGAGCCCTTTGCCACGCTGGCCGGACAGACGGCGCCGGCGCCCGGCATCACCCTGGTACGCGGCGAATTGAACATCGCCACCCACGATGTCATCGTGCAGCACCTGCGCTTGCGGCCTGGCGCCTGGGGGCGGCCGGTGCGCAGCGGTGGCGACCAGGACGGCCTGAGCACCCAGGGCGGCGCGCACCACGTGATCGTGGACCACTGCAGCTTCAGCTGGGCCACCGACGAAAACCTCAGCATCGGCGGCCCACGCTTTGACGGCCCCGACCCGGCGGCTTGGCGGCGCAGCGCCGGGCACCACATCACCTTCAGCCACAACCTGGTTTATGAAGGCCTGCGCCATTCGGTGCACGCCAAGGGTGAACATTCCAAAGGCACGCTGGTGCACGACAACGCCAGCGGCGTGCTGCTGCTGGGCAACGTCTACGCCGCCAACCGCGAGCGCAATGCGCTGTTCAAGGGTGGGGTGCAGGCCGCGATGGTCAACAACCTGATCGTCAACCCCGGCCCGCGTGCCGTGCACTACAACCTGCTGGGCAACGAGTGGGGCGAACACGCACACCAGACCGGGCAGCTGGCGCTGGTGGGCAACGTGCTGCGCCATGGCGACGACACACCTGCCGGCACACCACTGTTCGGCCTGGGCGGCCAGGGGGATGTGGAACTGCACCAGCACGACAACCTGGCGGTGGACACGCAGGGCCGGCCGGTGCCGGCCACCGGGCGCTACACCACCGGCCAGGCCCGTCTGCTGACCCCGGCCACGCCCTACCTGCCGCCCCGGCTGCAGGCCTTGCCGGCCGCGCAGCTGGAAGACCGGCTGCTGCCCATCGTCGGCGCCCGGCCCTGGGACCGTGACGCCATCGACCGGCAGCTGGTGTCCGACGTGGTGGAAGCCCGCACCCGCCACGTGGACAGCGAAACGGCGTCCAGCGGCTACCCGATACACCCCGCGACACGCCGGCCTTTCGACCCCGCCGCCTGGGACCTGGACACGCTGGGGCCACGTGCGGGCTGGGCGTCGTTGGCGCAGCCGGCCGCGCGCTGATCAGCCCAGCAGATCGGCCATCGCCGCCGCCGGCATCACCGCGCCGCGGTGCTGCACCACACGCGCGGCCAGCCGGTTGCCGGCCGCCGCCGCGGCCACCGCATCGGCCCCGCCCAGGCGCGCGGCCAAGTAGGCACCAGCAAAGGAGTCCCCCGCGGCGGTGGTGTCCACCACGCGCTCGACACGTTCCGTGGCCACGGCCTGCACCGGCTGGCCCGCCAGCCGCACCAGCGTAGGCTGGGCGCCGCGCTTGACCACGAGTTCCGGGCAGCCACTGGCCAGGGTGCGCTGCAGCTGGGCCTGGGCATCGGGCTGGTCCCACAGCGCCATCTCGTCGTCCAGGGTCACCAGCGCGACCGTGGCAATGCCCATGAACTGCACAAACGCCGCCTGCGCCGTGGCGCGGTCGGGCCACAGGCGGGGCCGGTAGTTGTTGTCGAAGGCCACCACCGCGCCGCGTTGCGCCAGCCGGGTGGCCAGCGCGGCCAGACGTGCCCGCCCGGCCGGCGGCAGGATGGCCAGGCTGATGCCGCTCAGGTACAGCGCGTCGATCTGATCGGCCTGCTGCTCCAGCGGCGTGCTGCCTTCTGCCGTGTCGAAGTAAGCACGCGCTGCGGCCTGGTCGCGCCAGTAGCTGAAGCGGCGCTCGCCGGCCGCGTCCACCTCGATCAGGTACAGCCCCGGCAGCCGGCCCGGCAGCCGCCGCACGAGGCCGGTGCCCAGGCCCTCGGCCAACCAGCGCTGCAGCAGGCCATCGCTGAGCGGGTCGTCGCCCAACGCGGTGGCGTAGTCCACCTGCAGGCCGTGGCGGGCACCGCAGCGGGCCAGGTAAACGGCGGTGTTCAGCGTGTCGCCGCCATAGGTCTGCTGCATCGTGCCAAAGGCCTGGCCCTGCAGTTCGAGCATGCACTCGCCAAAAGAAACCACCCGCTGAGGGCTGCCCATGGGGATCCTGACTTGATGTGAAACGGTGTTTCGATATTCTAGACAGAGCCTCGCAGCGCACGGCCCCCGGCAAGCCCGGATGGCCGGCGCGGCCACGGCGGCTTAGCGTGCGGCACATGAGCCATATCCAATTCCAGGTCCGGCGCCATGCGCTCGCCGACACCCGCATCGTCACCCTGCCCGATGCGCCGCTGGCCGATGGCCAGGTGCGTGTGCGGGTGCAGTACTTCGCCTTCACCGCCAACAACATCACCTACGCCGCCTTTGGCGAGGCCATGCAGTACTGGCAGTTCTACCCGGTGCCGGACGATGCCGATGGCACGGCCTGGGGCAACATCCCGGTCTGGGGGTTTGCCGACGTCGTGCAATCGTTGCACCCGGGCGTGGCGGTGGGCGAACGGCTCTACGGCTACTGGCCCATGGCCTCGCACGCGGTGCTGCAGCCCACGCGGCTGTCGGCCGCGGGGTTCAGCGAAGGCGCGCCACACCGGGCCGCCTTGCACCCGGTCTACAACCAGGTCCTGCGCTGCAGCGCAGACGGTTTTTACACCGCCGACACCGAGGCGCTGCAGGCCCTGCTGCGCCCGCTGTTCATGACGGCCTGGCTGATCGATCACTTCCTGGCCGACAACCACTTCTTCGGTGCGCAAACGCTGCTGCTCTCAGCCGCGAGCAGCAAGACCGCTTACGCCACCGCGGCGCAGCTGGCCCGGCGGGACGGGGTGGCCGTGATCGGGCTCACCTCACCCGGCAACCTGGCCTTCTGCGAGAGCCTGGGCTGTTACGACCGCGTGCTGTGCTACGACGATCTGGCCAGCCTGCCGGCCGATCTGCCGTGTGTGTACGTTGATTTCGCCGGCAGCGCCGGCCTGCGCGCCGCGGTGCACGGGCGTTTCGCCGCACTGGCCTACAGCTGCGCCATTGGCGGCGCGCATGTCAACGACCTGGGTGTCTCACGCGACCTGCCCGGCCCCAAGGCCACGCTGTTTTTTGCACCGGCGCAGGCCAAGAAGCTCAGCGCGGAATGGGGCGGCGCGGTGTTCAACCAGCGCCTGCTGGCGGCCTGGCAGGCCTTCGTGGCCCAGGTGCGGAACCCGGCCGCACCCTGGTTGGTGGTGCAGGCGCACCACGGCGCAGAAGCGGCCACCGCGGTCTACCAGCAGGTGCTGGGCGGCCGGGGCGATGCACGCACCGGCCACACCCTGTCACTCTAGGTCGCGCTGCGCTGGCGACGCTGCAGCTGCGCCAGCCCCAGCAGGCCGGCGGCCATCAGCGCCCAGCTGCCGGGCTCGGGCACCGGCGCCGTGCTGAGCTGCAGTTGTGCAAACCCGACCACGGCGTCGTCGGCATACAGCATCGGCATGAAGCCGTTGAAATCGGCCAGGTACTGCTTGAGCTGCGCGCCGTCCAGGCCCACGTCCTGCACCAGGTCGGTGGAGATGCTGCCACTTTGCCAGACACCGAAAGTGCCGCTCATGAATTCCGGGATCAACCAGCCGGCAAACGGGCTGGAGATGCCGTCCGACGGAAAGCTGATGTCGGTGATGGGCCCGACACCATTGATGAAAAACTGCGTGGACAGCCTGAAGCTCAACACTGCCGAGGTGATGGGGCCACTGGCCATGAACGCCGCATAGCCCGGATCGGCGGTGAAGTTGAACGACCAGTGGGTGGTTTCGTCCACGCCGTCGCCCGTCACATGGCCAGGCCCGGCGGCCGGGTTGGCCTTGATCAGGAAGTCGCCGTTCTGCAGGTCCTGCGTCGCGTCCACCGTGACCGGCGGGACGGGGTTCAGTGACAAGGCACTGGCGGTGATGGACACGGCCTGTGCCGGCAAGGTGGCGGCCAGTGCGGCAACGAACAAGGCGATGGATTTCATGCGGGCTCCTCGGTGTGAAGGTGTGAGGCCTTCAGTCTGAGCAGCCGGCGGCGGCGGCCACCAACCGATGGCCCACCGCGCACCACCGGTTCTAGGGATTCAGGCCGTGGGCAAGGTGTAGCCCTTGAACTGCTCGCGCAGCTTGTTCTTCTGCATCTTGCCGGTGGCGCCCAGCGGGATCGCGTCGACGAAGACCACGTCGTCCGGCAGCCACCACTTGGCGATCTTGCCCTCGTAGAAGGCCAGCAGCTCTTCGCGGGTGACGGTGGCGCCGGGTTTTTTCATCACCACCAGCAGCGGGCGTTCGTCCCACTTGGGGTGGTGGGCCGCGATGCAGGCCGCCATCGCCACGCCGGGGTGGGCCATGGCGATGTTCTCCAGGTCAATGGAGCCGATCCACTCGCCGCCGGACTTGATGACGTCCTTGGCGCGGTCGGTGATCTGCATGTAGCCGTCGGCGTCGATCAGCGCCACGTCGCCGGTGGGGAACCAACCGGCGATCAGTGGCTGGCCTCCTTCGCCCTTGAAGTACTGGTCCACGATCCACGGGCCCTTGACCAGCAGCTCGCCGCTGACCTCGCCGCCCCAGGGCAGCTCGGCGCCGTTGCCGTCGATGATCTTCATGTCCACGCCGTAAATGGCCTGGCCTTGTTTGGCCTGCAGCGCCAGGCGCTCGGCCTCCGTCATCGCCAGGTGTTTGTTGCGGAAGCTGCAGACCGTGCCCAGCGGGCTCATCTCCGTCATGCCCCAGGCGTGCAGCACGTGCACGCCGTAGGTGGCCTGGAAGGCGCGGATCATCGCCGGCGGGCAGGCCGAGCCGCCGATGATGGTGCGCTTCATGGTGCTGAAGCGCAGGCCGTTGGCCTCCACGTAGGCCAGCAGGCCCTGCCACACGGTGGGCACGCCGGCGGAGACGGTGACACCTTCGGCCTCGAACAGCTCGTGCAGGCTCTTGCCGTCCAGCCCGGCGCCGGGGAAAACCATCTTCGCGCCCGTCATGCAGGCCACGTAGGGCAGGCTCCAGGCGTTGACGTGGAACATCGGCACCACGGGCAGGATGACGTCGCGGCTGGAGCAGTTCAGCGCATCGGGCAGCGCGGCGCCGAAGGCGTGCAACACGGTGCTGCGGTGGCTGTACAGCACGCCCTTGGGGTTGCCGGTGGTGCCGCTGGTGTAGCAGAGAGAGCTGGCGCGCTCTTCATCGAAGACCGGCCAGGTGTAGGCATCGTCCTGCGCGTCAACCAGGTCTTCGTAGCAGCGCAGGTTCGGGATCTGGCTGCTGGCCGGCAGGTGGCTGCGGTCGGCCATCAGCACGAAGTGCTTGACGGTCTTCAGGCGCGCGGCCACGGCCTCCACCAGCGGCAGGAAGGTCAGGTCGAAACACAGCACCTGGTCTTCGGCGTGGTCGGCGATCCAGACCACCTGGTCCGGGTGCAGGCGCGGGTTCAGCGTGTGCAGCACCGCGCCCATGCCGCTGACGGCGTAATACAGCTCCAGGTGGCGGTAGCCGTTCCAGGCCAGTGTGGCCACACGTTCTCCATCGCCCACGCCCAGCGCGGCCATGGCCTTGGCCAGTTGCCGCGCGCGGGCCGCGAGCTGGCGGTAGGTGGTGCGGTGGATGTCGCCTTCGATGCGGCGCGAGACCACTTCCTGCTGGCCGTGGTGGCGCTCGGCATGCACGAGCAACGACGAGATCAGCAGCGGGTGGTGCTGCATCAGTCCGAACATGGTCTTGTCTCCTGCTTCTTGGTGGGGCGTGAACCACCTCATTGTGCAGGTTCAATCAAGCCACCGAGACCTGCGGCGTCTTCTCGTTCGGCGCCTCGTTGGGGGCGTCTTCCTGCAGACGCTGCGCCAGCACGCCGATGCGTTGCAGCGCGGTGCGGTGCGCATCGGTCCAGCGCCCGCCTACACCCAGGCGCACGCAGTGGCGGTAACGTTCGGTGGCGCTGAACATGGTGCCGGGTGCGATGCAGATGCGCTCGGCCAGGCAGGCGCGGAAGAGGTGGATGGCGCAGACGGCGGGCGGCAGCTCCACCCACAGGATGTAGCCGCCCGGCGGGTCGGTCACACGCGTGCCGCGCGGGAAGTGCTGCGCGATCAGGCTGCGCGCTTCGTCCACGCGGGCCGCGATGGTGGCGCGCAGCTGGCGGAACGCGGCCTCGGTGCCGGCCTGGCCCAGCAGATCGGCCAGCGCGAGTTCGGTCATCGTGGTCTGGCCGCCGCTGGTGGCGGCCTTCAGCCGGGCCAGCGGCGCGTGCCAGCGCCCGGCTTCCACCCAGCCCAGGCGCAGGCCAGGCGCCACGGTCTTGGAAAACGAGCCGCACACCATCACCCAGCCCTCGGTGTCGTGGGACTTGACGGCGCGGCGGCGGTCGTCCTGCTCGGCCAGGTCGTTGTAGAGCACGTCTTCGATCAGCGGCACACGCGCCGTGGTGCACATCTGCGCCAGGCGGCGGCGCTCGGCCGGCGGCAGGCTGGCGCCCAGCGGGTTGGACAGCGTGGGCACGGCCAGCACGGCCTTCACCGGCTGGGTGTCGAAGGCCAGCTGCAGGGCATCCAGCGAGATGCCGTGGCGCGGGTGCGTGGGAATCTCCAGCGCGCGCAAGTGCAGGTTCTGCAGGATCTCCAGGAAACCGAAATAAGTGGGCGATTCCAGCGCCACCACGTCACCCGGCTGGGTGACAGCGCGCAGGCACAGCGTGATCGATTCCAGGCAACTGTTGGTGATGACGATGCGCTGCGCATCCAGCGTGCAGCCAAGGCCGAGGGCATGGCGCGCAACCGCGCGGCGCAGCGTTTCGTGGCCGGGGCCGCTGGGGTACTCGGCCAGGGTGTGGCGGTGGCGCTGGGCAGCGCGCACCACGGCACGGCGCACCCGTTCACCGTCGAAGAGGTCGCTGCTCGGGCAGGCGGCACCAAACGAAATGCAGGTGGGATCGTGCGCCAGCTGCATCACCTGGGCTGCCAGCGCACCCAGGTCCACCGCCTGCGATTGCGACGGCGGCTGCGTGGTCTCGGGCTCGGGCAGGGCCGGTGGGCGGGCGGCGACAAACCAGCCGCTGCGGGGCCGGGCTTCGATCAGGCGGGCGTCCTCCAGCCGGCGGTAGGCCAGCACCGCGGTGGACAGCGACACCCCGTGCTGGCGCGCCAGGGTGCGCACCGACGGCACCCGCTCACCGCGCGCCAGCGTGCCACTGCGGATGGAACGCGCGATGGTGTCGGCAAGGGTCTGGTACAGCGGGGCGTCGGCCTGCATGCCCGCATTCTGGCCCGGTGCCGGCGCCGCAGACCGGTACAGCCGGCACACAACCCAACCGGCACAGTCACCGCTGAGGCCGCACTGTGTGGCCCCGTTGCCTGCCCCGCTGGGTCTGTTGCGCGGCGGCGCCTTGCCGCAGGCTGCGGGGCATGCACACCTCTTGGCTCCAGACCCTGTTCCGCCGCCTCGGGCACGGCACCCTGCCGCTGCGCCTGGCGCCCGGCGCCACCACCACCTTGCGTGGCCACCGGGGCCGCTGGCTGCGGGTGCAGCGCGGCCGCCTCTGGCTGACCGAACCCGGTGACCCGCAGGACCACTTCATCAGCCCGGGCCAGTGCTGGCGCCTGGCCGGCGACGGCCCGGTGGTGCTGCAGAACGACAGCACCGAGCCAGCGTGGTGCTGGCTGGGCCGCAGCGCACCGGGCCCGCATCCAGCCGATCTGGACGAGGCCACGCTGCGCGACATCGGCGCCCCTGCCGCCCTGCGCGCTGCGGCAGGCGAACGGCGACAGCAGCGGGCCCTGCAACGCGGCAGCGGCCTGGCCGGCTGGTGAACGGATCGGCGCGCGGCAGCCCGTCAGGCCCTCAGCCCCTCACACCCTCAGCCCGTCACGTCGGCCAGGCTGACCCGCTGGTCGGCCAAACCCACCAGCCGGGGCTCGGTGCTGGTCATCAGCACGCCGCAGCCCTCCACCGCGGTGGCCACGCGCAGCGCGGCGCGCACGGCGGGCAGGTCGGCCGCATGCAAGCCGGTGCCCAGGTCTTCCAGCACCAGCAGGGTGGGCGAACACACCAGCGCGCGCGCCAGCAAGGCCAGGTGGCGCTCGCGCGGGTCCAGGTTCTCGCAGCGCTGGCCCGCCAGCGTGGCCGGGCCCAGCGCCTCCAGCATGCGCGTGGCCCGCTCGAAGGCCGTGTGCGGTGCCAGGCCCTGCGCCAGCAAGGGCACCGCCACGGCACCCCGCACCGACAGGCCGACCGGCAAACCGTCGATGGCCAGCATGCGGCCCACGTGGCGCTGGCGCAGGGTGCGCCGCGCGTCGCCGGCCAGCTCGCGGGTGGACACACCCTTCAGCCGGCAGCGGCCCGGGCCGCGGAAGCCCAGCCCGGCGGCGATGCCCAGCACACCCAGGCGTTGATGGGCGTGGCCGCCTGCCAGCAGCACGATCTCACCGGCCGCCAGGCGCAGGTTGAGCAGGGCACCGCCGACGGGCAGCGCCTCCAGGGCCAGGGCGGCCGGCGGCGCGCCGGTGGCGGGCGCCCACAGCGGCAACAGGGCGGCAACGGGGATGGCGCGGGTTGGAAGGTCCAGCATGGTGGGCTCCTGCTTCGGTGACGATGCAGACCATGCTGGCCGCGCCGCGTTGCCGGCCCGGGCGCCGCGGCGTAAAGCAGCGTGAAGTGGCGGTGACCGCGGATGTCGGGCGGGGGTTCGGGCCCACCCGCCGTTCAGGTGGCCACGGGCGGCGCGGCCTTGTCGCTCCAGAGTTCACCCCCGGTGGCCCAGTCGTGTTTTTCGACATCGGTGAACACCACGTCGATGCTGTCGGGCTTGCCGCCCAGCGTGGCCACGGTGGCGTCGGTCAAGGCGCGGGCCAGGGCACGTTTCTGGTCGAGGGTACGGCCGGCAAAGAGCTGCACGTGGATGGTGGGCATGGGGTTCTCCGTGGCAAAGGGTGGGCAAACGCCCGATGGTGCCAGCAAGTCGGCCATCGCTTACACAGACTGGCGCACGCCGTCAATCCTTCGTTAACAAGTTTCTTTCGCTGGGCATCACCCCAAGACACGGGGTCGTCACCGAAGTGCACATTGCCCGCCCGCAGAATCATCTGAAACACAGGGCGGCAGCCAGTGCCGCCCGTTTGTCGGTGATTCGAGGGAGAGACTCATGCAGAAGAACAGCCAGCGCAAGCGTGGCCAGACCACGTCGCGCCGCACGCGCCGCCAGGGGCCGGCCAGCGCACCGCAGTGGCGCGTAGAGACCCTCGAACCCAAGCTGCTGCTGTCGGCCGACGCCATCCCGGCGGTGCACCTGCTGGCCAACGACCCGCCGGCCGGCCCGTCCAACACCTACGTCTTCAACCTCGGTGACGGTGCCGACTGGGTGCAGGAGCAGTTCGACGCCACCCCCGGCAAGCGCCACACGCTGCAGTTCGGCGAAGGCATCACACCGCAGGACATCACGGCACAGCGTGTCACCGACGGCGCGCGGGGCACCGCGGTGGCACTGCAGCTCGGCATCAACGGCACCGGCGACAGCGTGCAGCTGCGCAGCTTCTTCCTCGATGACGATCCGGGCAACGCCTACAACCCGGTGCAGCAGGTCAAGTTCGCCGACGGCACGGTGTGGGACCTGGCCACGATGGCGGCGCAGGCCATGCTGGGCACGGCGGGTGCGGACGAGATCACCGGCACCGTCGGCAACGACAGCATCGACGGCCGTGCCGGCGACGACCAGCTGCTGGGCGGCACGGGCGACAACCTCTACCTGTTCGGCCTGGGCGACGGCCACGACACGGTGTTGTCCAGCTTCGACGCGCGGCCCACCAAGCTGAACACGCTGCAGCTGAAGGCCGGCGTCACACCGGACGATGTGTCGCTGGCCCTGGTGGAAGACACCGAGTTCGGCCCCGGCACGGCGCTGGCCGTGACGTTGGGCGACGGCACGGACCGCATCACCTTCAACGGTTTTCTGTACGGCGGCACGCCCGCCAACGCCTACAACGGCCTGCAACGTGTGCTGTTCGACGACGGCACCAGCTGGGACATGGCAGAGCTCCTGGGCCGGCTCGGTCTCGGCAGCACGGGCAGCGAAGGCTGGCTGGAGGGCACCGAGACCGACGACCTGCTGGTCGGCACGGGCGGTGACGAATCGATCGATGCCTACGACGGCAGCGACACCGTCTACGGTGGCGGCGGCAGCGATTCACTCTACGGCGGCGCCGGCAACGACACGCTGGACGGGGGTGCTGACAACGACTACCTCGACGGCGGGGCGGGCGACGACCTGTTCGATGGCGGCGCCGGCGACGACGAACTGAGCCCCAACGAGGGCAGCGACACCTTCCTGTTCGGCCGCGGTGACGGCAACGACCGCATCTACTACCCCTACGACCAGACGACCTACGGCGAAGGCGACCCCACGCGCCTCAACACGCTGCGCTTCAAGGCCGGCGTGCTGCCGGCCGACGTGCTGGTGACCCGCGCCTACGACAACTGGTGGGGTGGCAACCGGGCGATCCAGTTCACCATCACCGACACCGGCGAAACCTTCACCGCCAACGGTTTCCTGGCCGACAGCGACCCGGCCACGTCGACCTACAACCCGCTGCACCGCGCGGTGTTTGAAGACGGCACCGTGTGGGACCTGGCGTTCCTGGTGGCGCTGGCCAACCAGCCGGGCCCGGGCCCGGACGAGCTGGTCGGCACGGCGCAGGACGATGTGCTGGCCGGCGCCGGTGGGGACGACCGCCTCTACGGCGAAGAGGGCAACGACACGCTGCAGGGCGGTGCCGACAACGACTACCTTGAGGGTGGCGCCGGTGACGACGTGTTCGACGGCGGCAGCGGCGACGACGAACTTCGCCCCGACCAGGGCAGTGACACCTTCCTGTTCGGCCGCGGCGACGGCAACGACCGCATCTACGACCCGTACGACTACACGTCCTACGGCGAAGGCGACCCGACACGCCTCAACACGCTGCGCTTCAAGGCCGGCGTGCTGCCCACCGACGTGCTGGTGACCCGCGCCTACGACAACTACTGGGGCGGCAACAACGCGCTGCGGCTCACGATCACCGACACCGGCGAGACCTTCACCGCCAACGGCTTCCTGGTCGACAGCGACCCAGCCGCCTCACGCTACAACCCGCTGCACCGCGTCGAGTTCGAGGACGGCACCGTCTGGGACCTGGCCACGCTGGTCTTCCTGGCCAAGCAGCCTGGCCCCGGCCCGGATGAGCTGGTCGGCACGGCGCAGGACGACGTGCTGTCCAGCGCCGGTGGTGACGACCGCCTCTTTGGCGACGCGGGCAACGACACGCTGCAGGGCGGCGCCGACAACGACTACCTCGAAGGCGGTGCAGGCGACGACCTGTTCGACGGCGGCACGGGCAACGACGAGCTGCGGCCCGACCAGGGCAGCGACACCTTCCTGTTCGGCCGCGGTGACGGCAACGACCGCATCTACTACCCCTACGACCAGACGACCTACGGCGAAGGCGACCCCACGCGCATCAACACGCTGCGCTTCAAGGCCGGCGTGCTGCCGGCCGACGTGCTGGTGACACGCGCCTACGACAACTGGTGGGGCGGCAACCGGGCCCTGCAATTCACCATCACGGACACGGGCGACACCTTCACGGCCAACGGCTTCCTGGTGGATACCGACGCGGCCACGTCGCGCTACAACGCGGTGCACCGCGTCGAGTTCGAAGACGGCACCGTCTGGGACCTGGCGACGCTGGTCTTCCTGGCCAACCAGCCCGGCCCCGGCCCGGACGAGCTGTCTGGCACGGCGGGCGACGACGTGCTGTCCAGCTTCGGTGGCGACGACCGCCTGTACGGCCAGGAGGGCAACGACACGCTGGACGGCGGTGCCGACAACGACTACCTCGAGGGTGGTGCCGGTGACGACCTGTTCGACGGTGGCAGCGGCGACGACGAGCTGCGCCCGGACCAGGGCAACGACACCTTCCTGTTCGGCCGCGGCGACGGCAACGACCGCATCTACGACCCGTACGACAACACGTCTTATGGCGAAGGCGATCCGGCACGCATCAACACACTGCGCTTCAAGGCCGGTGTGCTGCCGGCAGACGTCACCGTGGCGCGGGCCTACGACAGCAGGTGGGGCGGCAACCGGGCACTGCAGTTCACCATCACCGACACCGGCGAGACCTTCACGGCCAACGGCTTCTCGGTCGATGTCGACCCGGCCAGCTCGCCCTACAACGCGCTGCACCAGGTGGTGTTCGACGACGGCACGGTGTGGGACCTCGCCACGCTGATGGCCTTCGCCAACCAGGCGACCGAAGGCGACGACGAGTTGGTGGGCTCTGCCCAGGCCGACACCCTCGCCGGCGCGGGCGGCAATGACCGCATTTTCGGCAACGGTGGCGACGACGAACTGCGCGGCGACGCCGGCGACGACTACCTGGACGGCGGCGACGGCAACGACCTGCTCGACGGCGGTGCCGGCAACGACGAGTTGCGCCCCAACCAAGGCAGCGACACCTTCCTGTTCGGCCGCGGTGACGGCAACGACCGCATCTACTACTCCTACGACCAGACGATCTACGGCGCGGGCGACCCGGCGCGCATCAACACGCTTCGCTTCAAGGCCGGCGTGCTGCCGGCGGATGTTGCTGTTGCGCGGACCTACGACAGCAACTACGGCGGCAACAACGCGCTGCAGTTCACCATCACCGACACCGGCGAGACCTTCACCGCCAACGGCTTCATGGCGGGCAGCAACCCGGCGGGCTCGCGCAACAACGCGCTGCACCAGGTGGTGTTCGAAGACGGCACGGTCTGGGACATTGCCGCCCTGCTGGCCGTCGTCAACCAAGCCACCGAAGGGCCGGACGAACTGATCGGCAGCGCGCAGGATGACCTGCTGGCAGGTGCTGGCGGCGACGACCGGCTCTATGGCAACGCCGGCAACGACGAGTTGCAAGGCGGTGCCGGCAACGACACCCTCGACGGCGGCGCGGGCGACGACCTGTTCGACGGCGGCGCCGGCAACGACGAGTTGCGTCCCAACCAGGGCAGCGACACCTTCCTGTTCGGCCGCGGCGACGGCAACGACCGCATCACCTACCCCTACGACGACACGGCCTACAACGAAGGCGATGCGACACGCAGCAACACGCTGCGCTTCAAGGCCGGCGTGCTGCCGACGGACGTGGTCGTCACGCGGGTCTACGACAACTACTGGGGCGGCAACAACGCGCTGCAGTTCACCATCACCGGCAGCGGCGAGACCTTCATCGCCAACGGCTTCATGGTGGGCAACAACCCGTCCACGTCGCGCTACAACCCGGTGCACCGGGTGGTGTTTGACGACGGCACCGTCTGGGACACCGCCACGCTGCTGGCTTTCGCCAACACCGGCACGGCCGGGCCCGACACCATGTACGGCAGCGACGCCGCCGACGTGATCGACGGCGCTGCCGGCAACGACACGCTCTACGGCAACGCCGGCGACGACACGCTGCGCGGCGGCGCGGACAACGACACGCTGGACGGCGGGCTGGGCAACGACCAGCTGGACGGCGGCAGCGGCAACGACACGCTCAACGCCAACCACGGCAGCGACACCTACCTCTTCGGCCGCGGCGACGGCCAGGACCGGCTCTACTACACCTACAACAGCGACAACGTGGCGCGCACCGGCACGCTGCGCTTCAAGGCCGGCGTGCTGCCGGCGGACATCACCGTCACGCGCGTGGCCGACACCTACGTGGGCGGCAGCACCACCGCGCTGCAGTTCCGCATCAATGACACCGGCGACACCTTCGTCGCCAACGGATTTTTCTACCAGAACAGTTCCGAAAGCCGGTACAACGCGCTGCAGCGGGTCGAGTTTGAAGACGGCACGGTCTGGACGCTGGACGACCTGGTGGCGCGTTTCATCAGCCTGACCACCGGCAACGACACCGTGCTTGGCACCGCGTCTGGCGACACGCTGGACGCGCTGGCGGGCAGCGACACGGTCTACGGCAACGGCGGTGACGACACGCTGATCGGCAATGCGGGCAACGACACGCTGCGTGGCGGCGTGGGCAACGACACGCTGCAAGGTGGCGCTGACGGCGACACGCTGTATGGCGATGCCGGCAACGACAGCTTCGACGGCGGTGCCGGCAACGATTACATCTACGCCGAACTCGGCAGCGACACCTACCTGTTCGGCCGTGGTGATGGGCAGGACCGCCTGTACTACGGCTACAACGGCGACGGGTTGCCGCGCACCGGCACCCTGCAGTTCAAGCCGGGTGTGCTGCCGTCGGACATCAGCCTGCGGGCGGCGTACGACAACTACTGGGGCGGCAACAACGCCGTCGAGTTCAGGATCAACGACACCGGCGAGACCTTCACCGCCAACAGCTTCTTCGTTGGCGAAGACCCGCAGGGCAGCCGCTACAACGCGCTGCACCGCGTGGTCTTCGACGACGGCACCGTGTGGGACATTCACACCCTGATGGCCATGCTCGCCGTGGGCACGCCGGGCGACGACATCCTGATCGGCAGCGCGGGCGCCGACGTGCTCGACGGTGGTGCCGGGTACGACCGGCTGGTTGGCCGCGAGGCAGACGACACGCTGCGCGGCGGCACCGAAGACGACAGCCTGGCCGGTGGCGCGGGCAACGATTCGCTGGACGGCGGGCAAGGCTACGACACGCTGCAGGTCGATGCCGGCCACGACACCGTGCTCGTCGGCCACGGCGAGGGCGTCGACACACTCGCGATCAGCACGGGCGCCACGGCCACCGTGCGCTTCAAGCCGGGCGTGACCCCCGACCAGGTCGAGTTCATA
The DNA here is from genome assembly GCA_018780805.1 of Rubrivivax sp. Lineage (GTDB taxonomy): Bacteria > Pseudomonadota > Gammaproteobacteria > Burkholderiales > Burkholderiaceae_C > Rubrivivax. The sequence continues at coordinate 39,874 of JADMJD010000013.1, forward strand.
CAGACCCAGGTCTCCACCGGCCAGTTCAGCCTGGAGATCCGGGTCACCGGCCCCGAGACCAGCACGACGCTGGTGATCAACAACCTGTTCAGCACCGGCGTCGACCCGCTGCGGCCCTTTGCCGGCCTGCAGGAACTGGTCTTCGACGACGGCACGACCTGGGACCTGGCCACCCTGCAGGCCCTGGTGGCCAGCAACGGCAGCGACCAGCGCATCGACGGCAGTTCGGCCGCCGACACCTTGGTGGGCGGCAGCGGCAACGACTACCTGGACGGCAAGGCCGGCAACGACACCATCGACGGTGGCGCGGGCGACGACAACATCCTGTCCGGCAGCGGCACCGACACCTTCCTGTTCGGCCGCGGCGACGGCCAGGACAGGGTGCGCGGCAATGCCTACGACCCGGCGCGCATCAACACGCTGCGCTTCAAGGCCGGCGTGCTGCCGGCCGACGTGCGCGTGACCCAGGCCTACGACGACTACTGGGGCGGCAACCGGGCGATTGCGCTGACGATCGCCGACACCGGTGAGCGCTTCATCGCCAGCGGCTTCTTCCAGGATCTCGCCAACGGCATGCCCTACAGCACGCTGGAACGCGTGGAGTTTGCCGACGGCACGGTGTGGGACGCCGCCACGCTGACGGCGATGGTCTTCGCCGGCTCGGCGGACAACGACACCATCGAAGGCACCGGAAGCAACGACACGATTGCCGGCCAAGGCGGCAACGACACCTTGGTCGGCCAGAGCGGCAACGACACGCTCAGCGGCGGCGACGGTGCCGACCAGCTCTACGGCGGCTCCGGCAACGACACGCTGGACGGCGGCGCCGGCAACGACACGGTCAACGGCGACAGCGGCGCCGACACCTACGTCTTCAACCGCGGCAGCGGCCAGGATTTCTACCTGCCCACCTACGAGTCCGGCGTCAGCAACACGTTGCTGCTGGGCGCCGACATCACCCCCACCGACATCGTGCTGCGCCGCGTGGCCGACACCTACTGGGGCGGCAACGTCGCCATCGAGGTCTCGATCGCAGGCACAACCGACAAGGCCACCTTCTCGGCCTTCTTCTACAACGAAGACCCGAACAACCTCTACAACCCGCTGCAGCGGGTGCAGTTTGCCGATGGCACGGTGTGGACGGCCGCCGACCTGCGCGCGCGGCTGAGCGTGGCCACCGAGGGTGACGACATCCTCAACGGCACCTCGGGCAACGACACCATCGACGGCCTGGGCGGCAACGACACCCTCACCGGCCAGGGCGGTGACGACACGCTGCGTGGTGGCGCCGGCAACGACACGCTGGACGGCGGCACGGGCAACGACCGCATCGAAGGTGGCAGCGGCAACGACCGCATCGACAGCACCAGCGGCAACGACGTTTTCGTCTTCGGCCGCGGCGACGGCCAGGACCGCGTCTACAACGCCTACAACACCACGGCCGGCCGCACCAACACGCTGGAGTTCAAGGCCGGCGTGTTGCCCACCGACCTCGCCTTCCGCCGCGTGGCCGACACCTATGTGGGCGGCAGCAGCAACGCACTCGAGATCGCCATCGTCGGCACCACCGACACGCTCACCGTCAACGGCTTTTTCTACCAGGACAACCCGAACAACCCCTACAGCGGCCTGCAGCGCGTGGTGTTTGCAGACGGCACGGTGTGGGACCTCGGCACGCTGCTGGGCAAGATCCTGACCGGCACCTCGGGCAACGACAGCATCCGCGGCACCGTGCTGGGCGACACCCTCGCTGGCGGCGACGGCAACGACACGCTGGACGGCCTGGGCGGCAATGACACGCTGATCGGCGGCACGGGCAACGACACGCTCAACGGTGGCACGGGCAACAACGTCTACGTCTTCGGCCGCGGCGACGGTGTCGACTTCGTCGGCAACCAGCTGGACAACACCGCGGGCAAGCTGAACGTGCTGCGCCTGGGCGAAGGCATAGCGCCCGAAGACCTGCTGCTGAAGACGATCTACACCGCGTACTGGGGCTGGAACGCCGACCTTGAAATCGCGATCGTCAACACCACCGACAAGATCACCTTCGGTGCCGGCTGGCGCGGTGCCATCGGCAACAACGACTACGCGACGCTGCAGCGCATCGAGTTCGCCGATGGCCAGTCATGGGATCTGGCGGCCATCCGTGCGCGCATCTTTGCGGGCACGGAAGGCCCGGACACCATTTCCGGCAGCGGCTTCGACGACGAGATCCACGGCCTGGGCGGCAACGACTCGCTGGCCGGCAACGGTGGCAATGACAGCCTGTACGGCGATGCAGGCGACGACACGCTCAACGGCCACGACGGCGACGACCTGATCGATGGTGGGGCGGGCAACGACCGCATCGACAGCAGCGCCGGCAACGACGTGTACCTGTTCGGCCGTGGCGATGGCCAGGACCGCGTCTACTGGCCCTACAGCATCGTCGGCCGCCTGGGCACGCTGCGCTTCAAGGACGGCGTGGCACCGGCCGACGTGACGGTGCGACAGGTGGCCGACACCTACTGGGGCGGCAACCGCGCAGTGCAGTTCGCCATCGCGGGCACCACCGACAGCTTCACGGTCAACAACTTCTTCTACAACGACAACCCGGCCGACGCCTACAACCCGCTGCACCGGGTGGAGTTTGCCGACGGCACCGTGTGGGACCTGGCCACCTTGGTGGCAATGGCACTGGCACCCACCGACGGCAACGACGTCATCCGCGCCACCATCGCCGACAACACGCTGGAAGGCGGCCTGGGCAACGACACGCTGGCCGGTGCGGGTGGCAACGACACCGTGTCAGGTGGCGACGGCAACGACACGCTCAACGGCAACGAAGGCAATGACGTGGTCGACGGCGGGGCCGGCAACGACTCGGTGGCTGGCGATGCCGGCAACGACAGCTTGTACGGCGGCGCGGGCGACGACGTGCTCAACGGCCACGACGGCGACGACCTGATCGATGGCGGGGCGGGCAACGACCGCATCGACAGCAGCGCCGGCAACGACGTGTACCTGTTCGGCCGTGGCGATGGCCAGGACCGCGTCTACTGGCCCTACAGCATCGTCGGCCGCCTGGGCACGCTGCGCTTCAAGGACGGCGTGGCACCGGCCGACGTGACGGTGCGACAGGTGGCCGACACCTACTGGGGCGGCAACCGCGCAGTGCAGTTCGCCATCGCGGGCACCACCGACAGCTTCACGGTCAACAACTTCTTCTACAACGACAACCCGGCCGACGCCTACAACCCGCTGCACCGGGTCGAGTTTGCCGACGGCACCGTGTGGGACCTGGCCACCCTGGTGGCGATGGCACTGGCCACCACCGACGGCAACGACGTCATCCGCGCCACCACCGCCGACAACACACTGGATGGCGGTCTGGGCAACGACACGCTGGCCGGTGCGGGTGGCAACGACACCGTGGCCGGCGGCGACGGGAACGACACGCTCAACGGCAACGAAGGCAATGACGTGGTCGACGGCGGAGCCGGCAACGACTCGGTGGCCGGCGATGCCGGCAACGACAGCCTGTACGGCGGCGCGGGCGACGACGTGCTCAACGGCCACGACGGCGACGACCTCATCGACGGTGGCACGGGCAACGACCGCATCGACAGCAGTGCCGGCAACGACGTGTACCTGTTCGGCCGTGGCGACGGCCAGGACCGGATCTACTGGCCCTACAGCAACCTCGGCCGCCTGGGCACCTTGCGCTTCAAGGACGGCGTGGCACCGGCCGACGTGACGGTGCGGCAGGTGGCCGACACCTACTGGGGCGGCAACCGTGCGCTCGAGTTCGCCATCGCGGGCACCACCGACAGCTTCACAGTCAACAACTTCTTCTACAACGACAACCCGAGCGACGGTTACAACCCGCTGCATCGGGTGGTGTTTGCCGACGGCACTGTGTGGGACCTGGCCACACTCGTGTCCATGCTCTTTGCCGGCAGCGGCGGCAATGACAACGTGGGTGGCACCGCCGGCAACGACACGATGCGCGGCGCTGCCGGCAACGACGTGCTGGCCGGCCGTGGTGGCAACGACAGCCTGTTCGGCGACGAAGGCAACGACACGCTCTACGGCGAGGGCGGCAACGACACGCTGGATGGCGGCGCCGGCAACGACGGGCTGGATGGCGGCAGCGGCAACAACGTGTACCGCTTCGGGCGCGGTGACGGGCAGGACACCATCGTCGGGATCTACGACACCACCGGTGGCAAGCTCAACACGGTCGAGTTCAAGGCCGGCGTGCTGACGGGCGACATCGAGGTTCGGCGCGTCTACGACAGCCAGACAGGCAGCAACACCGCGCTGGAGCTCGCCATTGCCGGCACCAGCGACCGCATCACGGCCAACTACTTCTTCAACGGCGACGACCCGGCGAACGCCTACAACCCGGTGCAGCAGCTGCGCTTCAGCGACGGCACGGTCTGGAACATCACGGCGATCCTCGATGCCTTGCGCGCCGGCACCGACGGCAACGATGCCTTCCGCAGCACGGTGGGCAACGAGACCGTCAACGGCGGGCGTGGCAACGACTCCCTGTTCGGCAGCAGCGGCAACGACACGCTGCTGGGTGGGCAGGGCAACGACGCCCTGTACGGCGAAGCCGGCAACGACACGCTGGACGGCGGCGCAGGCAACGACTGGCTGGAAGGTGGTGCCGGCAACAACACCTACCTGTTCGGCCGCGGCGACGGCCAGGACCACGTGGCCGGTCTGTACGAGCCCACCGGCGGGCGCATCAACACCATCCAGTTCAAGGCCGGTGTGCTGCCCACCGACCTGGTCGTGCGCCGGGTCTACGATTCCCAACAAGGGGCCAACAACGGCCTGCGGCTGCAGATCGCCGGCACCGAAGACTGGCTCACCGTCAGCCACTTCTTCAACGGCGACGACCCGGCCAATGCCTACAACCAGGTCCAGCAGCTGCGCTTTGACGACGGCACGGTCTGGAACATCGCCGCCATCCTGGCCGCGCTCGGCCAGGGCCAGGCGGCCCAGCAGAGCTACCGCGCCAGCACCGGCAACGACGTGCTCACCGGCGCAGGCGGCAGCGACTGGCTGTACGGCTCGTCGGGCAACGACACGCTGGACGGCGGCGCGGGCCATGACAGCCTGTACGGCGAAGCCGGCAACGACACGCTGGACGGCGGCGCCGGCAACGACTGGCTGGAAGGTGGTGCCGGCAACAACACCTACCTGTTCGGCCGCGGCGACGGCCAGGACCACGTGGCCGGTCTGTACGAGCCCACCGGCGGGCGCATCAACACCATCCAGTTCAAGGCCGGTGTGCTGCCCACCGACCTGGTCGTGCGCCGGGTCTACGATTCCCAACAAGGGGCCAACAACGGCCTGCGGCTGCAGATCGCCGGCACCGAAGACTGGCTCACCGTCAGCCACTTCTTCAACGGCGACGACCCGGCCAATGCCTACAACCAGGTCCAGCAGCTGCGCTTTGACGACGGCACGGTCTGGAACATCGCCGCCATCCTGGCCGCGCTCGGCCAGGGCACGCCGACCGATGACTCGATCCGTGGCAGTGTCGGCGCAGAGACGCTGCGCGGCGAAGGTGGCAATGACACCTTGACCGGCGCGGCCGGCAACGACGTGCTCGAAGGTGGCAGCGGCAACGATGCCTTGTACGGCGAAACCGGCAACGACACCCTGGACGGCGGGACCGGCAAGGACTGGCTGGACGGCAGCAGCGGCCTCAACACCTACCTGTTCGGCCGCGGCGATGGCCAGGACACGATCGCCGGGGTCTACGACCCCAGCGGCGGCAAACTCAATGGCATCCAGTTCAAGGCCGGCGTGCTGCCGGCCGATGTGGTGCTGCGGCGTGCCTACGACAGCCAGACCGGCAGCAACACCGCGCTGGAGTTCAACATCACCGGCACGGCCGACCGCATCGTCGTCAACTACTTCTTCAACAGCGAGAACCCGGCCAACGCGTACAACCCCGTCCAGCAGGTGCGCTTCGACGACGGCACCACCTGGGACCTGGCCGCCATCGTGGCGCGTGTCAGCGGTACACCGGTCACGACCCTGGTCAGCGGCACGGCCGGCAACGACGAATTGACCGGCACCGCGGCCGCCGAGACGATCAACGGCCTGGCCGGCAACGACACCCTGGCCGGTGGCGGTGGCGATGACTTCCTGAACGGCGGCGCGGGCAACAACGTCTACCGCTTCGGCCTGGGCGACGGTGTCGACACCGTGCTGCACGGCGGCGATGCCACCGCCACGCGCCTCAACGTGGTGGCGTTCGGCAGCGGCATCACGGCGGCAGACCTGCGCCTGCGCCGCGGCTTCGACACCCAGACGCTGCAGCACACCGCGCTCGAGATCGCCATGGCCGGCACCGCCGACAAGCTGGTGATCAACCAGTTCTTCAACGCCGACAACCCGGCCGGCACCGTGAACCCGGTGCAGCAGCTGCGTTTTGCCGACGGCAGCACCTGGGACCTGGCGCAGATCCTGGCCGCGCACTTCGCCGGCAGCACCGGCGACGACTGGTTGATCGGCACCACCGGTGCCGAGACCCTCTCCGGCGGCGACGGCAACGATTCGGTCTACGCCCGCGGCGGCAACGACACCGCGTACGGCGGTGCGGGTGACGACAGCCTGTACGGCGACGACGGCGACGACACCTTCGACGGTGGCCTGGGCAACGACATGCTGGGCGGTGGCAACGGCAACAACACCTACCTCTTTGGCCATGGTGACGGCCAGGACAGCATCGTTGCCAGCCCCAACAACACCAACCCGGCCAAGCTGAACACGCTGCGTTTGAAGGCCGGTGTCACGGTGGCCGACGTGCGCCTGAAGCGTGTGCACGACATGGCCACGCTGAACACCACGGCGCTGGAGCTGTCGCTGGTGGGCAGCGCCGACCGCGTGACGATGGCGCAGTTCTTCACCGGCGACGACCCGGCCAACGGCCTGAACCCGGTGCAGCAGATCGTCTTCGACGACGGCACCGTCTGGAGCCGTGCCGACATCGTGGCCCGCCTGCTGGGCGGCACCGCGGGTGGCGACACGCTGATCGGCACCCCGGGTGTCGATGTGGTGAGCGGTGGCGACGGCGACGACGCGCTCTATGGCCGCAGCGGCAACGACACGCTGTCCGGCGGCTCAGGCGACGACTGGCTGCAAGGCGACGATGGCGACGACACGCTGGACGGCGGCGCCGGCAGCGACGTGCTGGCCGGCGGCAACGGCAGCAACACCTATGTGTTCGGCCGTGGCGACGGCGACGACTACCTCAGCCAGAGCCCCAACAACACCAACCCCAGCAAGCTCAACACCCTGGCCTTCAAGGCCGGTGTGGTGCCGTCCGAGGTGACGCTGCGGCGCGTTTACGACATCAACTCCTGGACCAACTCGGGCCTGGAGATCGGCATCGCCGGCACCACCGACCGGGTGATGGCCAGCAACTTCTTCACCAGCGATGACCCGGCCAACGGCCTGAACCCGCTGCAGCAGATCAGCTTTGCCGACGGCACGGT
>JADMJD010000013.1:47478-105435 GCA_018780805.1 Rubrivivax sp.
ACCCGGCCAACGGCCTGAACCCGCTGCAGCAGATCAGCTTTGCCGACGGCACGGTCTGGACCGTGGCCGACATCGTGGCGCGTGTGCGTGCCGCGACCGCGGGCACCGACCAGCTGCTGGGCAACGGCGCGGCCGAGACCCTGGCCGGCGGTGACGGTGATGACGTGCTCTACGGCCGCGCCGGGAACGACCAGCTGGCCGGCGGCACCGGCGACGACTGGCTGCAGGGCGACGATGGCGACGACACGCTGGACGGCGGCGCCGGCAGCGACGTGCTGGTCGGCGGCAACGGCAACAACACCGTCGTGTTCGGCCGCGGCGACGGCGACGACTACCTCAGCCAGAGCCCCAACAACACCAACCCGAGCAAGCTCAACACGCTGGCCTTCAAGGCCGGTGTCGCGCCGTCCGAGGTGACGCTGCGGCGCGTCTACGACATCAACACCTGGACCAACTCGGGCCTGGAGATCGGCATCGCCGGCACCACCGACCGGGTGCTGGCCAGCAACTTCTTCACCGGCGACAACCCGGCCAACGGCCTGAACCCGCTGCAGCAGATCAGCTTTGCCGACGGCACGGTGTGGAACCTGGCAGAAATCGTCGCGCGCACGCTGGCCGGCACGGCCGGCAACGACACGGTCATCGGCACGCCAGGTGCCGACACGCTGGACGGTGGCAACGGCGACGACACCGTCACCAGCCGCGGCGGCAACGACACGCTGCTGGGCGGCGCTGGCGACGACACGCTGTACGGCGAAGACGGGGCCGACACGCTGCAAGGTGGCAGTGGCAACGACACGCTCTGGGGTGGTGCCAACAACAACACCTATGTGTTCGGGCGTGGCGACGGCCAGGACTTCCTGGGCAACAGCCCCAACGACACCTCGGGCGGCAAGCTCAACGTGCTGCAGCTCGGCGCCGACATCACGGCCAGCCAGCTGGTGCTGCGCCGTGCCTTCGACCCCGGCACCAGCCGCTGGACGGCGCTGGAGATCGGCATCGCCGGCAGCACCGACCAGGTGACGGTCAGCCACTTCTTCTACCAGGACAACATCCGCAACGGCTACAACCCGCTGCAGCAGATCCGCTTTGCCGACGGCAGCAGCTGGGACCTGGACCGCATCGCACTCGAGGTGGACCGCGCGCTGGGCATGGACCTCACGGTCGAGGCCGTGGCCGTCAACCCGCTGTCGGGTGTGGAGTTCCTCTCCAGCGGCGCCGTCGTCGTCACCTGGACCACACACAACCGCGGCAGCGCGCCGACCGAAGGCAACTTCGTCGACCGTGTGCAGCTGCGCAACGCGGCCGGCATGGTGGTGGCCTCGGTGGTCGTGCCCTGGCTCGAAAACGAGTCCGGTGCGCTGCAAGGGGGTCAGTCCGTCCAGCGTTCGGTGCAGCTGCGGCTGCCGGATGGCCCGTCGGGCACCGGTGTCTTCACCGTCACCGTGGACACCGATGCCGACAACACCCAGCGCGAAGGTGGCACCGCGGAGAGCAACAACCGCGGCCAGGCCACGCTGACGGCCGATCTGGCCGAGTACACCAACTTCGTCAACCTGCAGGCCGGCGGCCTGGCCATCGACCCGGCCTCCGACTGGGAACCGGGCGACACCGTCACCATCCGCTGGACCAGCAGCAACGCCGGCACCATCGCGCCGACGGTGGACTGGACCGAACGGGTTGAGCTGCTGAACCAGACCACCGGCGCGGTGATCGCGACGCTGAACGTCACCGGCCTGGCCAGCGAGCTGCCCCCGGGCGCCAGCGTGGCGCGCAGCGCCAGCTTCATCTGGCCGAGCGGCGCCAACGCCACCGGCACGCTGCGCCTGCGTGTCACCGTCGATGCGACGAACAAGCTGGACGAATACGACAGCACCGGCCTGCTGGAAGCCGACAACACGCAGGACCGGCAGATCGCCGTCGGTGCCGACCTGGTGGTGCAGAACCTGCGCGTGGTGGAGCCCTCGCCGCAGGCCGGCAACGTGATCACCATCGCCTGGGACGACGTGAACCAGGGCAGCGTGGCCACCAACGTGGGCTACACCGACCGCATCATCATCCGGCGCAGCGGCGTCGTGGCACCGGAAGTGCGCACGGTGTCGGCCGGCCTGGCGGCCGGCAACTACAGCAGCAGCGGCACCTACTCGGGCAGCGCACAAAGTGTCTTCAACGGCGGCAGCTGGAACAGTGGCGGCTTCTCCGGCTCGGTCTCGGCCGACCTGGGCGGCGAACACACACTCTCCGCCATCGAGTTCACGCCCGGCATCCAGACCGGCAGCGGCGCCACGTCCGAGACCCGGGTCTACCGGATCGAGGTGGCAGCAACGGCCTCCGGTCCATGGACCACCGCCTTTGAACAGGCGGTGCTGTCGCAGTCCGGCGTGCCGCAGCGGCTGGACTTCGCGGCGGTCACTGGCCGGCATGTGCGCATCACCGTGCCGAGCTCGGGCAGCTGGGTCTCGTTCAGCGACATCAAGGTCCTGGGTATTTCGGCGCAGGACGCCGGTGGCTCGGACCTGATCGTCGACACCGTGATCAGCTTCGCCGGCCCGGCCGGCACGCCGCTGGCCGCCGGCGAGGTGCGTGCGCGCAGCTACAGCTTCCAGTTGCCCGACGGCCTGCGGGGTGCGGGCACTTTCGACGTGCTGGTCGTCGCCGACCGCGGCGCCGGCAGCACCGGCACGCTGTTCGAGTACAACGCCGACGGCAGCGCCGAGAGCAACAACGAGGGCAGCCTTGCCTTCCTGTCCGCCGCGCGCGATTACGCCGACCTGCGCGTCTCGGCGCTCACCGTGCCGGCCACGGCCGACGCCGGTGCCGAGATCAACGTCACCTGGACGGTGCGCAACGACGGCCTGGCCGCCGCCCCCGGCGGCTGGACCGACCGCATCGTGCTGAGCACCGACAACATCGTCGGCAACGACGACGACATCCTGCTGGCCAACGTGCCGCGCAGTGAGGTGCTGGCTGCTGGCAGCAGCTATGAACTCAGCGCGCTGGTGCGGGTGCCGCCGCGCCTGCAGGGCGCCTACCGCATCATCGTGGTGGCCGATGCCGACGGCAGCGTGAAGGAACCCGACACGCGCGGCGACAACACCCGGGTCTCCGACCCGTTCACGGTGATCGCCACCTACGCCGACCTGGTGCCGACGCTGACGGTGGTGCCGGACACGGTGTTCGCCGGCCGCAGTGCACGCATCGAGTGGAGCGTGCGCAACAGCGGCACGCTGGCCACCGACGTGACCCGCTGGGTGGACCAGGTCTACCTGTCCAGCACCCCGACCATCACCGGCAGCTCGGTGCTGCTGGGCTCCATCACCCGCGTGGGCGGCCTGGCCGTGGGCGAGAGTTATGGCGCCGCGCTGGACGTGTCCATCCCGCGCGACACCACCGGAGCGCGTTATTTCATCGTGCGCACCGATGCTTTTGCCGTGGTCTACGAACTCGGCAACACGGCCAACAACGTCGCGGTGGCGGCCACGCCCAGCACCGTGCAGCCGGAGCCCCGGCCCAACCTGGTGATCGAGCAGATCAACGCCCCAGCGCAATGGCGTGTGGGCCAGACGGTCAGCTTCGACTACCAGGTGCGCAACAGCGGCAACGACCCTGCCAGCGCTTACTTTGGCGAAGAGATCCGTCTCGTCGATGTGAACGGCGTGTACGCCACGCAGGTGCTGGCCACGACCTGGGCCTACCGCAGCCTGGCTGCCGGCACGGCGCTGACACAGACCGCCACCGTCGCGGTGCCGGCCCTGCCGCCGGGCAACTGGCGGCTGGAGGTGGTGGCTGACCGGGGCAACTACGTCGCCGAAAGCAACGAAGGCGACAACACCACCACCCTCACCATCGTGGTGGTGGCGCCCGACCTGGTGGTCGACACGCTGCAGACCACGGGCGAACTGCGCGGGGGCGAAACCGTCAGCCTGGCCTGGACCACGCGCAACAACGGCACGGCCGATGCATCGGCGGTGCTGGAACGCCTGTACCTGTCGGCCGACGGCACGGTGGGCGCGGGCGACCTGCTGCTGGGCGAACGCCTGATCGCATCGCTGGCCGCCGGTGGCAGCAGCGCCGGCACGCTGGGCTTCACGCTGCCGGTGGACCTGCAGGGCGCCTGGCGGTTGATCATCGTCACCGACGTCAGTGGTGCCAGCAACGAGAGCACCGCGGGCGAGGCCAACAACGTTGGCACGCTGGCCATCGACGTGGCACGCGACTTCTTTGCCGACCTGATGGTGACGCAGATCACCGCGCCCACGCTGCTGATCGACGACCCGGCCACCGTGACCGTGTCCTACGTGATCAGCAACATCGGCACCGGTGCCGGCCGCAGCGTGAGCTGGACCGACCGCATCGTCTACTCCACCAACGACGTGTTCGGCGACGGCGACGACATCGTGCTCGGCAACGTCGTGCGCGAAGGCACGCTGGCCGCCGGCGAGGCCTACACCGGCAGCGTCACCTACCGCTTCGGGCCGGCGTTTTCGCGCCATGGCAAGGTGCTGGTGCGCACCGACGTGAACCAGGGCGTCTGGGAAAACGGCAGCGAGACCAACAACACCGCCACCACGCCAGAATTCCTGGACGTGATGCCGCTGCCCTACGCCGACCTGCGCGTGGACAGCGTGGGCACCACCAGCGACGCCTACAGCGGCCGCACGATCACGGTGGACTGGACGGTCTCGAACCGCGGCATCGGCATCACCAACACCGGCAACTGGAGCGATTCGCTCTGGCTGAGCAGCAACCCCGACGGCACCGGCACGCGCTACACGCTGGCCAGCGCCGGCCACCTGGGCCAGATGGCGCCCAACGACAGCTACACCCGCAGCCTGCAGGTCACGCTGCCCAACGGCATCTCGGGCACCTGGTACCTCAACGTCACGGCCGCCGGCAGCGGCGGCCCCTACGAGTTCATCTACGCCGGCAACAACAGCGGCAGCTCACTCGGCGTGCCGGTGCAGCTGTCGCTGTCGCCGGACCTGGTGGTGGAAGACATCAGCGGCCCGGCCGCCGCGCAAGAGGGCACGCTGGTCGACATCAGCTGGACCGTCTTCAACCAGGGTGAAGACCGGGCCACCGGCACCTGGCAGGACAACCTGGTGCTGGTCGCACCCAACGGCAGCAGCACGCTGCTGGGCAGCTTCGTCTACGACCGCGGGCTGGACGCCGGCCAGCGCTACACACGCACCGAGCAGCTGCGCCTGCCGGCCAAGATCGAAGGCGGCTACCGCATTGCCGTCACCACCAACAGCCTGCTGGGCAGCGGCTCGGCCACGCAGGTGTATGAACACGGTGCGGCCCGCAGCAACAACAGCCTGAACGACGACCAGAGCATCGCCGTCAGCCTGAACGACCGGCCCGACCTGCGCGTGACCAGCGTGGTGGTGCCGCCCAGCGTCACCGCCGGCACCCGCGCGGCAGTGCAGTTCACGATCGGCAACTACGGCCCGCAGGCCACCAGCGGCCAGTGGACCGATTACATCTGGCTCTCGCTGGACGGCATCGTCAGCGGCGACGACCTCCTCGTTGGCCAGATCGCCAGCGGCGCGGCCCTGGCGCCGTCGGAGGAATACACCACCGTCTCGGCGCTGGTGGACATCCCGATCCGCTACCGCGGCAACGCCTACCTGATCGTCGTGGCCGATGGCAATAACCGCATCGACGAGTACCCCAGCGAGGGCAACAACGTCCGCGCGGCGCAGCTGAACATCGACCCGGTGCCGTTTGCCGACCTCGTCACCAGCAACGTGGTCGCCCCCGACCAGGCGGTGCATGGCGGCAGCATCGAGGTGCGCTACCAGGTGAGCAACCTGGGCTCGGCCACCACGCTGGGCAACACCAGCAGCGTCGACAGCTGGACCGACAGCGTCTGGCTGACGGTGGACAAACGCCGGCCCTCGCCCGGCAAGGGCGACATCCGGCTGGCGCAGGTCACGCACACGGGCCACCTGGACGTGGGGCAGGACTACCTGGGCCTGCTGAACGTGCAGCTGCCCGAGGGCCTGCGTTCGGGCCAGTACTACATCAGCGTCTGGAGCGACACCTACGACACGATCCTGGAAGACACGCTGGCGTCCAACATCAACCCGGACGACGCGACCCAGATCGACAACAACAACTACAAGGCCCGCGCCATCAGCGTGTTGGGCATCACACCGCCCGACCTGGCGGTGAGCCAGGTCATCGCACCGGCCAGCGGCACGGCGGCCGGCAGCTACAGCTTCAGCTACAGCGTGCGCAACGTGGGCGACGCCTTCAGCGGCGCCTGGACCGACCGTGTCTGGCTGACCAACAACCCCGACCTCGGCCAGGCCAGCGTGCGCTGGCTGCTGGGTGAGTTCCGCCAGAGCCGCAGCCTGGGCAACGGCGAGGCTTACACCGCCAGCCAGACCGTGGCCCTGGGCCCCTCGGTGAGCGGGGGTTACCTCGTCGTCGAGACCGACATGGGCTACGGCGGCGCCAGCAGCGGCGAGGTGCGCGAGGTTGACGAGAACAACAACGCCCGTGCGCAGGAGAGCCTGGTCACGAACGCGCCGTCGGACCTGCGTGTCACGCAGATCGTCACGCAGCCGGAGAACTTCTCCGGCGAAGAAACCGTGGTCAGCTGGACGGTCACCAACAGCGGCGGCGCCGTCTGGGCCGGCACGCAGGGCTGGATCGACAACGTCTATTTCAGCCCCGACCCGGAGTTCATCGCCGAGCGCGCGACGCAGCTCGCCTCCGTGGTGCGCACCAACACCAGCACGCTGGGTGCCGGTGAAAGTTACACCGCCAGCGCCACCGTGCGCCTGCCCGCCGGCACGGACGGGCCGTATTACATCTACGTGATCACCGACGCCGATCACCGCGACGGTGAACTCGCGCCCTACAGCTCCAAGGTGGCCGAGGGCGAGCTCTACAACAGTGTCTACTGGGGCAACACCAACGCCAGCGCCCGCGACTACCTGTACCGCACCAGCGTGTACGAAGGTGCACGCCGCGACAACAACCTGGGCCAGGGCACGCTGAACGTCACCTACCGCGAGCCGGATCTGGTGATAGCCAACCTGACGGTGTCCGACCCCAACCCGGGCTCGGGCCAGACCATCACCGCCACCTGGACGGTGACCAACCAGGGCACACGCGCCACGCGGGTCTCGGCCTGGTACGACGGCCTGTACCTGAGCCGCGACGCCACGCTGGACCCCAGCGACTACGCACTGCCCGACCGCGGCTCGGACAGCGAGATCCTGCTGCGTTCGCGCCTGACCAGCCTGACCGATGCGCAGGGCAAGGCGCGTTACCTGCAGCCCGGTGAGTCGTACACCAACTCGGCCACGTTCACGATTCCGAACTCGATCAGCGGCGACTTCAAGCTCATCGTCAAGGCCGACACCGCCACCTTTGTCGACCCGTACAACGAAACGCCCAGCACCGTGCGCAGCGGCCTGCCGGGCCTGCGCGAGTACACCAGCACCAACGTGCTGGAGTTCCGCGACGAGGGCAACAACCAGGGCCAGATCGCACTGCCGATCACGCTCACGGCACCGCCGGACCTGCAGGTGACGCAGGTCACCGCGCCCACGGTGGTCATCGCCGGCCAGCCGCTGACGGTGCAGTACCAGGTGCAGAACCGGGGTGGCAACACCCCGTCGGACCAGGGCAGCTGGTACGACATGGTCTACCTGTCCAAGGACCGTTTCCTGGACATCAACAAGGACCGTTACCTCGGCTATGTCGAACATGGCGGCGGCCTGGCCGCCGGCGCGAGCTATGGCGCGACGCTGAACTTCACCGCCCCGCGCGACCTGGAAGGGCCGTACTACGTCTTTGTGGTCACCGACCCGGCGCGTGCCTGGGGCGCGGGCGCCAGCGGCCGTGTCATCGAGTTCGGCCTGGAGGACAACAACAACGCCGCGGCCGAACAGCCGTTGCTGATCGAGACCCCGCCGCCGGCCGACCTGCAGGTGACCAACGTCGTCGTGCCGGCCAACGCCCAGGTGGGCGACACGGTGCAGATCACGTTCACCGTCAGCAACGTGTCCATCAACCCGGCACTGGGCCGCTGGACCGACGCGCTGTACCTCTCGGCCGACAACGGCTGGGACCTGGGCGACACGCTGCTGGGCCGTGTGGAGCGCGTGGGCGACCTCGCCGCCAACGGCACCTACACCGCCACGCTGACCACCAAGCTGCCGCCGCTGAAAGACGGCGCCTGGCGTGTGCTGGTGCGGCCGGACCTCTACAACGATGTCTTCGAAGGCGCGATCACCTACACCGAGACCGGCCTGAACATCGCCCCGGGCGAGGCCAACAACCGCACCGCCTCGGCCGCAACCCTGAACGTGCAGGTGCCGGCGCTGACCGTGGGCAGCCCGCTGGCGACCACACTCTCCACCGGCGCGCTGCAGCTGTACCGCATCTCGGTGGCCGAAGGCGAGACGCTGCGGGTGCAGCTGGATTCCAGCGCCGCCAACGGCGCCAACGAGCTCTACATCCGCTACGGCGACGTGCCCACCGGCGCGTACTTCGACGCCGCCTACAGCAACGCCGTGTCGCCCGACCAGCAGGTGCTGATCCCCAGCACCCGCGCCGGGGACTACTACGTGCTGGTGCGTGCGCGCCAGTCCAATGCCAACACGCCGGTGGTGCTGCGTGCCGACCTGCTGCCGCTGTCCATCACCCGCGTCACGCCCGACCAAGGTGGCACCGGCGACGACGACCACCGCTGGGTCACCGTCGACATTGAGGGTGCCCGCTTCGCGGCGGGCGCGCTGGTCAAGCTGTCCCGCCCGGGCGAGTTCGAGATCGAACCCGAACGCTGGCAGGTGCTGGACGCCACGCGCATCCGTGCCGTCTTCGACCTGCGCTACGTGCCACACGGCCTGTACGACCTGACCGTCATCAACCCCGACGGCCAGCGTGTGACCGAGCCCTACCGCTACCTGGTGGAACGTGCGATCGAGACCGAGGTCACGATCGGCATCGGCGGCGAACGCAGCATCGAAGCCGGCGACAACAGCGTCTACAGCGTCAGCCTGCAAAGCCTGACCAACGTCGACACGCCCTACGTGCGCTTCGACATCGGCGCCACCGAGATGGGCACCAGCGAGTACCTGCTGGAAGGCCTGTCCCTGCCCTACGTGCTGTTCGGCAGCAACGTCGGTGGCCTGCCCCCGGGAGCGGTGCTGGCCGGTGCGGTCAATAACCAAGCCTACGGCATCACGCCGACCGGCGCGATCCGGGGCGATGTGCCCTGGGCCTCGCTGGACGGCATGAGCAACACCCAGGGCTGGAACCTGGCCCCGGGTTATGCCTTCGACCTGGCCGGCAACGGGTTTGCCGGTTTCACCTTCAACGTGCAGACCTACCCCGGCCTGCAGGAATGGCTGAATTACGACTTCGAAGGCCTGCGCGCCAAGCTGTACGCCATCCGCCCCGACTGGAAGGCCCAAGGCCTGCTCGACGGCGGTGTGCAGGACCTGAACAACATCTCGCAGGGCCTGGCGGCCAAGTTCCTGTCCACCGACCCCGAAGAACACATCACGAAGCTGGAAGCGTTGTCGATGCCCTTCCGCTTCGACACGCTGGGCGCGGTGACGCCGCTGACGCGCGACGAGTTCATCGCCGACCAGACGGCGCACGCCAAGCGCCTGCGCGCGGCCATCCTGGCCGATGTCACGGCGTCCAGCACGCTGGGTGTGCTGGCGGCCGACGAAGCGCAGTGGGTGCAAGGCTGGCTGGCTGCGCTGGAAGTGGCCGGCCTGCTGCGCCCGGCCGATGAAGCCCCGCCCATCCGCAACGACGAGCTGGTGCTGAGCCTGAACGCCACGCTGGCCACCGGCATCCTGCTGGGCCGCGGCGGCGAGAACTACCGCACCCAGGCCGACCTGCTGGGTTTCTTTGCCCAGGTGCAGACCTGGTACGGCGACACCGCGCGTTACGCCGGCGACACCCAGGCCACCAAGGCCCCGGTGGACTACTACGAGTACCGCAAGTCCGACGACGGCGAGGTCTACAGCCCGGTGCCGGTGGCGCCCAACCCGGCCGACTACGACCTGGGCCTGTCCACCGAAACCCAGTTCATGAGCTTCGACGTCTTCGTCGGTGGCCTGAGCGAGCTGGAGTACCTGCGCCACATCGGCATCCTGGATGCCAACTTCAACCCGGTGGGCGCGCAATCGCTCAACCTCACGCAGTACCTGCAGCAGGCCGCCAACCGCGACGCCGCGGCGCAGGCAGCCGTCAGCGTGCGTGGCCCGCAGACGCTGCCGGCCGCCGATGGCAGCAGCTGGGTGCCGGCCGACTACGCGCTGCCCTACAGCATCGGCTTCAGCAACCCCGGCCAAGGGGCGGTGGGAGAAGTCCGTCTGGTGACCGAGCTGGACGCCGACATCGACCCGCGCAGCCTGCGCCTGGGCGACCTGAAGATCGGCGCCATCAACGTGCACCTGCCGCCGGGCCAGGCCGTGTTCCAGGGTGATTTCGACTTCACCGGCAGCCTGGGCTTCGTGCTGCGCGTGAGCGCCGGCATCGACGCCGAGACCCGCATCGCCACCTGGCTGCTGCAGGCCATCGACCCCGACACCGGCGAGGTGCTGCGCGACCCGGCCCGTGGCCTGCTGCTGCCCAGCAGCAGCGGCCAGCCGGGCAGCGGCAGCGTCAGCTACACGGTGCGCGCGGCCGAGAGCGCCGTCACCGGTGCGGCGCTGGAGATGGGTGCGCGGGTGTTCTTCGACGACGCGCCGCCGATCGACAGCAGCCGCACGGCGCACGCGCTGGACGCGGGTGTGCCGCAGACCACACTCGTGGTGGACTCGTCGGGCAACGACACCGAAGGCCGCCCGACCTACCGTGTGCAGTGGACGGCCACCGACGACGCCAGCGGCGTCAAACACGTCACCGTCTACGTCGCCGTGGACGGCGGCGACTTCAAGATCTGGCAGAAGCAGGTGCCGGGTGCTGCCAGCACCCTGGTCTACACCGGTGAAGCCGGCCGCCGCTATGAATTCCTGGCCGTGGCCACCGACAACGCGGGCAACCGCGAGGCGGCCACCATCGCCAACGCCGTGCTGCCCGACGACGGCAGCCGCGCCGATGCCGAACAGGCGCTGGGCGCCAACGAAACCGTGGTCGGCACGCCCGAGCTGCCGGCCGCGACTCCGGGCCGCAGCTACGCCGACAACACGATGTTCGACCTCGCGGCCCAGCTGCTGCCGGGCTTCGTGGTGCCCCACCAGCCGGGTGATCTGCAAAGTGTGCTGGCGCCGATGCAGCTGCGTGGTTTTGCCAGCGGTTTTGCCGGCAGCCAGGGCGACATCGGTGCGCTGGCGATGGTGCAGCTCGCCGACGGCTCGGTGCTGGCGAGTGCCGGCGCCTACCGCAACCAGGTCTTCCACTTCGCGCCCGAAGGTGGGCGCAGCACCACGCCACTGTTCGAGCTGGACACCGCGGTGCTGGACATGGCCATCGACCGATTCGGCCAGCTCTGGGTGCTCACCGGCGCCGAGCTGCTGCTGCTGGACGCCGGCAGCGGCGCCGTCATCGCGCGCCACCGCGGCCCGGGCAACGAACCGCTGACACACGCGCTGGCGATCGACCCCACCGGGTTGATCTACGTGGCCTCGGGCAACGGCGTGGAGATCTTCGACCCCCAGGCGGCCGACAACGGCCGCGCCTGGCGGCACTTCTCGAACACCCGCGTGGGCGACCTGGCCTTCGGGCCGGACGGCCGGCTGTGGGGCGTGCGCTGGACTGGCTCCGTGGTGCCGGGCGGCGACCCGGCCGCGAGCACCGAGATCATCAGCTTCCCGATGAGCGGGCGCCTGGTGGGCCGGGCCGAGGTGGAGTACCGCCTGGCCGGCGTGGTGGACAGCATCGCCTTCGGCCAGGCCGGCAGCGGCCTGGACGGCCTGCTGTTGGCCAGCAGCAACCTGCTGCAGCGGCCGGTGGATGGCAGCAACACGGCCGCGCCGCATGCCAGCGCGGTGTGGATGATCGAGCTGCAGTCGCGGCGTGTGCTGCAGCTGGCCCAAGGTGGCACACGCGGCGAGACCCTGCTCACCACGGCCGACGGCCGGGTGCTGGTGGCGCAGAGCACGCGCATCGACGAGATCGCGCCGATCAAGGCCCCCACGGTGCTGGCCACCAGCGTGGCAGACGGCGCTTTGGTGCCGCTGCCGCTGACACAGATCGCGGTCAGCTTCGACCAGGCGATGTGGGCTGGCAACGACGGCCAGGACAGCCTGGACCCGGCGAGTGTGTTGAACACCGCCAACTACCGCTTCGTTGCCATCGGCAACGGCAGCGGGCTGGAACTGGCCCCGCTGGCGGTGCGCTGGGATGCGGGCACACGCTCGGCCATCCTGACCCTGCCCAACCTGGCGGCTGGTGCCTGGCGCCTGGAGATCGCACAAGACCTGCGCAGCGCTGCCCAGGTGCAGCTGGCGCAGGCCTACAGCGTGGTCTTCACCACCGTGGCCGACCTGTCGCACACCGTGCGGCTGGACTTCAGCAACACCCGGGCCGACCGTGCCACGGGTGAGATCAGCTACGACCTGCACATCACCAACATCGGCGTGGACGACCTGCGCGGCCCGCTGATGCTGCTGCTGGACCCGGGCCGCTACTTCGGCGGCGACATCGTCGGCGGCGCCCCAGGTGGCGGTGACCAGGGCGAGCTCTGGGTGCTGGACCTCAGTGCGGCCCTGGCCGCGCTGGGTGGCCGCCTGGCCCCGGGCGCGACGCTGCGCGACCAGACCGTCAGCGTGCGTTCAGCCAGCGATTTCGGCACCGCGCCGGGCACCAGCAACCTGGTCAAGTTCGACCTCGGCCACGGGGTGTACGCCGTGCCGTTCGACAACCTGCCACCCACCGTGGGCATCTACCTCACCGACGTGCCGACGGCCCCGGTGATCGACCCCGAGACCGGCCTGGAAGTGCCGGGCCCGACCGTGGACGTGTTCGACACCGAGAGCGCGGTTTTGCCCGGCGCCTTGGCCGGCCAATCCTGGCAGGTGCAGTTGCAGGCGGTAGACGCCGACGGCACCCTGTTCTTCTGGCAGCTGCTGGAAGCCCCAGCAGGCCTGACGCTGCTGCAGGACGCCCTGGTGGAAAGCGGCGACAGCGGTTACGGCAACCGCGCCACACTGACCTGGACACCGGGCACCCGCGACCGCGCCGACAGCGAGGTGCTGGTGCGGGTGATCGACAGCCGCGGTGGCATGGCGCTGCGGCGCTTCAGCATCGCGGTGCAAGGCGGCAACCAGGTGCCGGTGATCGCCGAGCTGCAGGACATCGTGCTGGACGAAGGCCAGACGCTGAACCTGCCGCTGGTGGTGGCCGACGCCGACGGCGAGCCCGTCACCGTGACCCTGCGCAACCTGCCGGCCGGCGCACGATACGACGCCGCCACCGGCCTGCTGAGCTGGACCCCGGGTTACGACCAGGCGGGGCTGTACGAGGACGTGACCGTGGTCGCCAGCGACGGCAAACACACCGTCACCCGGCGCCTGAACCTGCAGGTGCTGCAGGGTTACGCCGCACCGGTCTTCGGCGTGGTGCCGGCGCAGACCCTGCGCGAAGGCGACCGTTTTGCGCTGCAACTGGCTGGCAGCCTGCCGGGTGGCCTGCAGCAGGCCGACGGCACCCGCATCACGCTGGCCCGGAGCGCCCCGTGGCTGCCGGGTGGTGCCCTGCTGAACAGTGAAACCGGCTGGTTCGAATGGACCCCCGGTTACGCCCAGGCCGGCCTGCTGACGCTGCCGGTGACGCTGACCGCCACCTACACCCACCCCGACGGCACCGAGCGCAGCACCAGCGTCAGCCGCGACGTGCTGCTGAACGTGCTCAATGCCAACGGCGCACCGGTGTTCGACGCGGTGGAGACCTGGCAGGTGCTGGAAGGCCAGGCGCTGCGCATCAGCGTCTTCGCTTTCGACCCGGACAACCCGGGCTTCGAGCCCAAGGTCCGTCTGACGAGCAACGGCGCGCTGAGCGACAACGAAGGCAGCCCCGCCAGCGTGAGCTACGTGGTCACGGGCCTGCCCGAGGGCGCCAGCTTCGACGCCGACACGCTGGAGCTGGTGTGGACGCCGGGTTACACCCAGGCCGGCACCTACCAGGTGACGGTGGAAGCCACCGACAACGGCGACGGCACCGGAACGCCGCTGACCAGCCGCATCACGCTGCCCATCGTCGTCAGCAACGCCAACCGCGCGCCGCTGATCGGCGACCTGAGCAGCCTGATCATCGACCGCGGTGCCGTGGTCGAACTGCCCGTGGCCGCGGCCGATGCCGACGGCGACCCGCTCACCCTCACGCTGCTGGGCCTGCCGCCCTTTGCCACCTGGACCCAGGTGGGCAGTGGCGCCAACGTCACCGGCGTGCTGCGTTTTGCGCCGGGGGCCGGCGCGCGCGGCGACTACACCATCACCGTGGTGGCCCAGGACAACGGCGGCGGCGACGTCAACCAGGTGGCGGTGCAGGCACTGAGCTTCGTGCTCACCGTGCGCAGCGTCAGCGAAGCGCCCGTCATCGACGTGGCGCCGGTCAGCGTGGCCGTGGTCGGCCAGGAATTGCGCATCCCCATCGCCGTCAGTGACCTGGACCAGGACGCGCTGAACTGGCTGGTGCAAGGCCTGCCGGCCGGTGCCGTGCTGGTGCAAGAGCCGCAGTATGGCCGCGCCTACATCCGCTGGACGCCCACGCTCAGCCAGCTGGGGCAGCACGACCTCAGCCTGCAGGTCACCGACAGCGGCCTGCCGCCGGCCGACGCCGGCTACATCACCAACCCAGCGCAACTGCCCGTGCCCAACACCACGGTGGCCGACCTGCGCATTGTCGTGCGCGAGAGCAACCTCACCCCGAGCTTGATCGCCGTGGCCGCCACCGGTGGTGAATTGCAGGGCGATGCGCTGGCCGGCGATCTGACCCGGCTGCTGGTGGACGAAGGGGTGCCGCTGGCGCTGGAACTGTCGGCGCTGGACACCGATTTCGACCTGCTGCGCTGGACGGTGGAGGGCCTGCCTGCGGGCATGGTGGCCGAGCCCACCAACGGCAGCGACGGCCAGAGCCGCCTGGTGCTGCGCTGGACACCGGGGCTGTTTGCGGCCCAGGACACTGGCTTGGCTGGTGGCACGCCGGGTGTCTACCGCCTGGTCATCCGGGCCGGCGACGGCCACAGCAGCGCCACCCGCGAGGTGGAGCTCAGCGTGCGCAACGCCAACCAGGCGCCGCAGCTGATGGCGATGCCGCTGCAGCTGATCCCCGAAGGCCAGACCCTGGCCTTCACGATGCGCGCCGCCGACGCCGACAACGACGCCACCCGCCTGGCGCTGGTGTACGACGCCAGCACCCCGGCCGGTGTGCTGTTCGACCCCGTGACCGGCTACTTCGAGTGGACACCCGACAGCAGCGCGGTCGACAACCTGGCCGCTGACAGCCGCGCCTACACCTTCACCTTCAGCGCCTCCGACGGCAGCGCCAGCGTGCTGCGCCAGGTGCAGGTGCGGGTGCTGGATGTCAACCGTGCGCCGACGATCAGCGCCGCCTCGCGTGCGCTGCTGGTGGGCGAGACCTTCGTGCTGCCGGTGCTCAAGGGCGGCGCGGCCGTGCCGGGCGCGGTGCAGGTGGCCGATGCCGACGGCCTGGCCCAGACCCAGGCCCTGGTCGTGGCCTTCCACCAGTTGCCCGAAGGCGCGGTCTACGACGCCATCAGCGGCGAGCTGCGCTGGACCCCGGGCCCCGGCCAGGTGGGTGATTTCACGGTGGTCGCCCAGGTGAGCGACGGCCGCAACAGCAGCACCCGCACCTTCACGCTGCGCGTGGTGGCCGATGGTGCCGCCAACGCACCCAGCGTGCTGGTGGTGCTGACCCCCAGCACACCGGCGCTGCCGGGCCAGAACGTGCTGGCCACGGTGCGCGCCACCGGCTTCAGCCCCATCGCCACGCTGGACGTGCAGGTGCGCGGCGCCGCCGCCGGTGCGGCCGACTGGACGCCGGTCACGCTGGACAGCCTGGGCCGCCTGCGCCTGGTGCCCAGCGCGCCGGGGCTGGTGGAGATCCGCGTCACGGCCACCGATGCCGACGGCTTCAGCCGCACGCACACCGAGTGGCTGCGTGTGCGCGATCCGCTGGACACGGCTGCCCCGCTGCTGTCCTTCAGCGGCAGCCTGGCCGATGCAGCCGCTGGCGGTGCGCCGGCGGACGTCAGCCAGGCCTTGCAAGTGCAGGCCCGTCTGGGTGAACTGCAGCTGATGGGCTGGACGCTGGAGATCGCCCCGTCGCAAGGCGATGTGGTGGACGAAAGTGCCTGGCGCACGCTGGCCACCCAAGACCTGCCGGCACAAGCGGCCGACGGCTTGTTCACCCTGGCCACGCTGGACCCTGCGCTGTGGCCCAACGGCATCTACCAGCTGCGGCTGAGCGCCTGGGACCTGGCCGGCCGGCGCAGCGAGGTGCTGACACGCATCCGCGTCGACGCCACCGAACAGCGCCTGCTGCAGGCCACGGCCACCGACGCCAGCTTCACGCTCGGCGGCCACACGCTGGCCCTGACCCGGGTGCTGGACACCCGGCCGTCGAGCGGCTCTGACCTGGGCAACTGGCGCCTGCCGTTGCTGGACACCCAACTCACACACGACCAGGGTGGTGTGGGCACGCTGGGGCTGGCACAGCCCTGGCGCGAAGGTGCGCGGGTCTGGTTGCAGGTGCCCGCCTCGCTGGGCGTGGCCAACGCGCCGCTGCTCTCACTGGGCTTCACGCTGCAGGCCGAAGAAACGCGGCTGAGCGACATGCCCGGTGCGCCGCTTGCACTGCGGCCCATGTTCACCAGCGCCAGCGGCTGGACCCTGACCGCACAAGACGCGGCCAACGGCCAGGCCCCGGCCCTGCAACGCCAGGGCCAGCGCCTGCTGGACGCCACGACCGGCCTGCCCTGGGTGCCGTCGGCCTATGTGCTGACCGGCCCCGACGGCACCCGCTGGACGCTGGACGCCCGCGGCGTCGTGCAATCGCTGCAGTTCGCCGACGGTGTGCAGTGGCTGGTCAGCGACGCCGGCATCGCACTGGTGGGCGCAGAAGACGCCACCCAGCGCATCAACTTCGTGCGCGACACGCAGGGCCGCATCGAGCAGGTGGTCGGCCCCCTGAACGTGGCCACGCCGCAGGTGCTGGTCTACCGCTACGACAGCGCCAGCCGCCTGGTGCTGGCGCGCAGCCTCTACGGTGCCGACAGCGGCGAGTTCCTGGGTTACCACGCCGACGGCCGCCTGATGACGGAGCCGGTGGCGGCCCAGATGGGCACGGCCGCCAGCTGGCTGCCCGGCGCCGCGCCGCAAACCGACCAGTGGGACGGCAGCCTGGTGGCCGGCGAACCCACCTACCTGAGCTTTGTGGTGCGCGACAGCGAGGTCCTGTCGACGGTGAAGGCGCCTGGCGCCGCCGGTGCGGTGATCGTCGCGGTGCAGACCACCGGGGCCGACGTGGCCCTGCTGGCGCCCGGCGCCACGGTGCTGGGCCAGGCCCGGGCCGGGGACCACATGATCACCCTGCTGCGCATCACCGAAGCCGGCCTGCAGCGCCTGGCGCTCAGCGGCAGCGGTGCGGTCAGCGTGCAGCTGTCGGTCACCGGCGACATCGACCTCGATGGCGACATCGACGGCGCCGACAGCGCCGCCTGGGAGGCCGATCACCGCGACCTCAACGGCGACGGCCTGGCCAACACCAGCGACCGCCAGCTGCTTTACGCCAACTTCGGCTGGCGCGCCAACCGCGCACCGCAGGCCACCGTCGGCGAGCCCCTGCTGAAGACCCACGCCGACCTGTCTGGCCGGCTGGCGCTGGACGCCGTGGCCACCGACCTGGAAAACGACCGCCTGTTCTGGCGTGTGCTGGACGCCACGCATGGCCAGGCCCGCCTGGCCGCCGATGGCCGCACCGTGCTCTTCACGCCCGATGCCGGGTACGTCGGTGCGGCCGAGGTGCGCGTGCAGGCCGACGACGGTTTTGCCGCCGGTGCGCCGATCACGCTGCGTGTGGATGTCAGCGGCGCCAGGCTGCTGGCGCTGCGCCTGGTGCAGACCCCCTCGCTGGTGGTCGGCCAGGCCGTGCAACTGGCCGTGGTGGCCGACTTCGAGGACGAACGCGACGTGGCCATCGAAGCCGGCGCCTACCTGAGCATCGTCTCGCGCGACCTCAGCGCCCTGGGCAGCCTGAGCGCCGACCCGCTGCAGGTGGACGACAGCCGCGACACCGTGCGGGCCCGGGCGACCGGGCCGGCCTGGGTGGAGATCAGCCGCACCGACCGCGACGGGCGTGTGGTGCGCGCGGTCTCGGCCTTCAACGTCGGCGCAGTGCCGCACGAAGAACCCACCGACGAAGCGGAACTGGAAGAGCACTACCACGAGGAGGTGTTCCAGGTCACGACCGACGTCTACCCGGGCACGCTGACCCTGTTGCCGGGCCTGACACGCCAGCTGCGTGTGGACCGCATCGACAGCGTGGCCGGCACCACGGTGGATGTGCACCTGGCCCAGCCCGAAACCGGCAGCGGCACACGCTACCTGAGCAGCGACGAGTCCATCGCCACCGTCAGCGCCGACGGGCTGGTCACGGCCCTGCGCACAGGGCGCGTCACCATCAGCGTGCTGCACCTGGGCACGGACTACATTGACATCTACGACGACGCCGGCCAGGTGGTCGGCCGCATCCCGGTGGCGCAGGCCATCGGCCAGACCGACCTGCTGCTCAACGTGCAGGCCGCGACCACCACCGATGAAGACGGTGCCACGCCGGCCCCGCGCGCGGTCACCGTCAGCGCGGCCGAAGGCGGCGCTGTCGGCAGCGCCACGGGTGAAACGGTGCTGATCGGCGCCGGTGCGCTGCGCAGCGATGCGCCGGTGACCATCGCCCGCATCGCCGTGGGCGACATCACGGCCGTCACCGGCATGCCCTTGCCGGCCCCGGCTGCGCTGTCCGCGGTCGGCGGCTTCCGCCTCGACCTGGGTGAACGGACCAGCCAGCGCCCGGTGCAGATGGTGGTGCCGGTGCAAGGCAGCCCCGATGCGGCCGTGGGCGAAGAGGTGCTGTTCCTGCGCAAGGGCCAGGTGCCGCAGCCCGACGGCACGGTGCGTGACACCTGGTGGATCGTGGACAACGGCTTCCTGTCGCTGGATGCACAGGGCCAGCTGGTGGCGCGCACCGCGAGCCCGCCGTATGGCGGGCTGGACGCGTCGGGTGACTACATCGTCGTCAAGCGCCTGCCGGGCATCCCGAACGGCATGCTGGACAACGTCAGCCTGGGTGCCGGCGAATGGCTGGACTTCGGCGGCCTGTCGATGACGCTGGGGCTCAGCCCCTTCCTGATGCAGTCGGCCATCGCCTCGGAGGTGATCGGCATCCTGGCCTCCATCTCCACCGGCCTGGGCGGCGGGCGCTTCCATTTCGGCGTGCCGCAGTTTGCGGAGATCACGCTGCCGAACGTGGCGCCGGGGGAGCGGTACGCCATCGACGTGTCCAGCGCGATCGGCGCTGCAGTGAGCCCCTGGGGCCATGTGACGGTCCCGAACGGGACTTCCGCGCGCTACGACGAAGCTGCGAACCAGATCGTCCTGTCGTTCACGAGCGAATCGCCGGGTGCGTTGGCCGGCCGCCTGGAGTTGCGCGCCATCTTCGGCGACGGCAGCCACGTGGTCGTGCCTGCGACCGGTCTGAATGCCGGCGCCACGGCGGGTGAGGTGCGTGCGACACCACCTGCGGGCATCGCCATCGGCTCGGTGGGCTGGCAACTCGTGCGCGTCATCCCGGGCAGCATGATGGGCTCGTCGGGTCTGCCCACCGAAGCACCGGAACTGGTGTTCGCCGGCAACATGGTGCGATTGGCGGCGCAGCCCAACATGGCGGCGCTGGTGTCGCGCGCGCAGTTGCAGATCGTGCGGCAGGCCGAAGACGGTGGTTTCACGCTCTCCGAGCTGGGCCAGCTCGATCTCTCATACATCAAGGGTTCCAAGAACCAGCCCGTGGCCTTCTCGGCCGACCTGAGCCGCATCTACGTGGCTGGCACGGGTGTGGTCCACGTGTTCGACACCATCGCCGTGCGCGAAATCGGCAGCATCGCATTGCCCGCCGGCAGCAACAACGTCAACAGCCTGGTCGTCGCTGGCGATACCCTGTTGATCGGCGAAGGCAGCAGCTACGGCGGCGGCGGCTGGCGTCTGTTGATGGTCAGCACCAACCCGGGCAGCCCGACCTACCACCAGGTGGTGAGCCTGCGCGGCACCGGGCTGGAGGCCACGCCCTACGGCATCTCCGGCATGGCGGTGGGCAAGGACGGCTTCACGCTCGTGGTGTCAACCCCGCTGCAGCGGCCCTCGGTGGGCCTGCTGGGCACGCAGGGCGGACAGGGCAATGTGCTGGTCTTCGACCTGCGCAGCCTGAACCCAGGCACCGGCACCATCGACGCCCCGTTGCAGGCCAACCTGCCGGGGGGCAACGGCATCAAGTCGCCACAGGCCATCCAGGCCACCAGCGACCCGGACCGCTTCTTCGTGTTGACGCCCAACGACTACAGCCGTGGCCTGTCCACGCTGACCATCGTGCGCGACAGCGAAGGCCGGCCCACCGGCACGCGCATGACGCAGCTCAGCCTGAGCCAGCCGTCGAACCAGATCAAGATCGATCGGCTGGACATCCAGCGCGCGCAGAGCGCGGTGCTGGTGGAAGTGGACGGCGTGGAATACGCCATCGTCAGCGACGACAACTACCACTTCAACGACCCGTATTGGCGCGCGATGTACGAAGCGCCGATGTTCATGAACCTGATCCCGGGCGGCCCGCCGACCCCGGTGGGCGGTTCGGCCAGCGCGCAGCGTGTGGCCGTGGGCGGCAAGATCGGTGTCATCCGCGACCCCTTTGGCAGTGCCCAGTACATCGCGGCGACGTTGCCACTGGACGGCTATGGCATCGTCAACCTTGCGCTGAGCGACGACGGTTCGACCTTGATCGGCCAACTCAAGGGCGGCTACAGCGCCAACCTGTTCGACAGCTTCACGCAGAAGCCGAACCAGAACGTGGCCTGGGACGTGCAGGCCCTGATCGCCGCGGCCAATGCCAATGCCAACGGGCTGTCCAAGCACATCTCACTGCCGGACGGCGCCGAGATCAAAATCGATGATCCGGCGACCGCACCGGTCGGAACCTTCTTCGATCCCGTTGTCGTGCAGGGCGACTACAGCGGGCGGATGGGCGATGTGCTCGAGCTCGATCTGGTCGACGTGATCGCCCGCAGTCTGGAGAACCTGCCGGCAAAGGACAGCGCCGCGTGGTTGGCGATGACGCCCGCCGCCCGGTCGGCCGCCGATGCGCAGATCGCCGCCCGCAAGGCCTCGATGACGCTGTCGAACTTCCGCATCGATGCCACGACGCTGGCGATGCTGCGCAACCCGGCGACCCAGATCCAGGCCGCCACCGACGGCAACCAGGGCCTGCTCGATCCGACCCGCTTCCGCGACGAAGGCCGGATCAACCTGGTGCCCAACCTGACAGCTGCCGATCTGGCCAGGCTGCGAACCAGCCAGACCTTGGCTGCCAAGACAATCACCTTCACGGTGCATTTCGACCAGGTGGTCAATGGCCAGCCGGACCCCGGGAACCAGCTGATCCTGACCGTCAACGTCAACGACTACGCGCTCGCGAGCGCCGCGCTGTTCGGCGATCGACCGATGTCGAATCCAGGCTACTCCGCGTTGACGCTGAGCGGCGCCGTGGGGGTGAATGCCGCCAACAACAGGCTCGACGTGCTGAAGATCGAGCACCGGCTGAGGTACTTTGGCTACCCCGCCATCGGCTTCGGCAGCCCGACGGCTGCCAACAACGTGCTGCAGGAGTTCACGGTCGATGGCACCTTCGGTGCGAGCGAGCAGCGTGCCCTCCAGCTCTTCGAGAAGGTGGTCCGCTACGCACCCGGGGCCCAGAATCGTCGTTTCACACCCGCCGGAAACGGCGCCGATGGCCTGATCAACCCGACCGACGCGCCGGGCCGTGTCTCGCTCGATTGGTTGAACGCCTACAACGCGCCACACTGGCTGGAGTTGTTCCCGGCGCAAGCGCAGACTGCCAACATGCCGGGCTGGACAAACACGCAGCTGGGCTACACAGCCGCCACCCCAGGTGCGGTTGAGCGTTACGGCACCAGTTGGATACGCGACCTCATGCGGGCGAAGGCGTACACGTCGGCCACCTTGCTCCAGGCCGGTACGACCTTCGCCGGCGCGACCGACGCCAACCACGGTTTCACGCCTGGCGGCCACTCCACGCATGACCTTGGCATGGCACTTGACCTCGGCATCACCCGGTTCGTGTCCGGCGTGCTGACGGTGCTGGAGACACTCACCGTCCAGGTGCCTGGAAACGGCTGGTCGCTGCAAAACGCGATCGACTGGTCGGCGCTGTTGTCCGCGACGACGGCACCGACGATGAACAACCAGCGTGCCGCGATCCGCGACTTCCTGTCGCTGTATGCGCTCACGCGGACGGAGACACGCGACACGATCCCGGTGGTCAACGGCGCCGATGTGCGGGCGGCCCTGTTCGGCGACGGGACTGCGGCCGGATCGCTGATCCAGAGCGTGCTGATCGGCGGGCGTGGTGCCCACCCGACCAAGCCGCAGAACACCTTGCCCAACATGCGGGACGTGTTGACCCACCTGGGCATTGCCGCATCGACAACAGTGGGCCACCACAACCACTTCCACATCTTTCTGCGTCCGCCAACGCGCGTGGCCATCAACACCACGAACAACCTGGTGACCCCGCAGGACGCCGCCCAGGTCAGCGATACGCCGCAGGACCAAGTGCTGCCCCTGGGTGCGTTGAACGGTGGTGTCTGGTCGGGAGAAGACCCCAAGAATGGCCAGCTCGATCTGGCGGCATGGGTCCAGTCGGTGGCGTCCGTCGAAGCGCTCTCGGGGCTGCTGGACACTGTCGTCACGGTGGTCGATGCCGAAGGCCTGAGCCTGGGCGCACAGTCGGGCCAGCACATCACCTTGGACATCGACGCCGCCGGCCACGGCTGGTTCATCGACAGCACCCCGCAGGACAACAGCGAGTACCTGCCCACCGCCGACCCGAACATCTGGCAGGCACGCGCCGGCACCGAGGCCGCGGGCCGCATGGACCTGCTGACGGTGCTGCTGCACGAGTACGGCCATGTGCTGGGCCTGGAGCACAGCGACAGCAGCCACGAGGCCATGAGCGCCACGCTGCAGCCCGGCATGCGCCGCTTGCCGTCGGCGGCCGAATTGCAGCTGATGGGCGAATTGCTGAACGGCCTGCGGCAACAGCAGGAAGCGGCTGCAGCCGCTGCCGTTGCGGGGGGCAGCGCTGCCGCCGTTGCCCAAGCCGCAAGGCCGGAAACAGCAGACCGCAACTGGCAATACCAAGGCGCCAGCAACCCCACCCTGCTCAACGGCAACTTCGCCGCAGGCTCGGCCGAAGGCTGGGTCGTCGAAGGCGCGGTGCAGCTGTCGGACGGCCTGGCGGTGCTGGGCGAGTCCAGCACGCGGCAGGCCCACCTGGCGCAGGGTTTCATGGTCAACGCCGGGGACCGCCTGCTGTCGTTCACGCTCGATGCACGTGGCCTGCTGGCCAATGCACGGGGGCCGGTCGATGCCTTCGAGGTGGCCCTGCTGGATGCCACCACCGGCCTGCCCGCACTGGGCGCGGCCGGCACCAGCGGCCTGAGCCGCAACGATGCCTTGCTCAACATCCAGACCGATGGCAGCACACGCCTGTCGTCGCTGGTGCGCGCGGTGCAGAACGAGGACGGCAGCAGCACCTACTTCATCGAGCTGCCCGAGTCCCTGGCCGGCACGGCCGTGCTGCTGAGCTTCGACCTGCTGGGCTTCGGCACCGCGGGCAGCGAAGTGTCAGTGCGGGATGTGCAAGTCACGGCCCAGCCGGTGGCCATTGGCGACCGCCTGACGCTGGCCGAAGACGGCACGGCCAGCGGCAACGTGTCCGACAACGACCTCACGCTCGGCACCGATGTCGCGGCGGTGGAGCTGCGCGCCGGCCCGGCCCATGGCACGCTGGTGCTGGCGGCCGACGGCGGGTTCACCTACACGCCGGACGCCAACTTCAATGGCAGCGACAGCTTCCGCTACCGCTTTGTCGACAGCACCGGCCGGGTCTCGAACGAGGCCACGGTGCGGCTGACGGTGACGCCGGTCAACGACGCACCGACGCTGGCCGACGCCACCCTCGTGGCCGAGGCCGGTGTGCCCGTGACGCTGGACGCACTGGCCGGTGCGCAGGACGTGGACGGCGACAGCCTGCAGGTGGAACTGCTCAGCGCGCCCGCGCACGGCACCCTGGTGCTGACGGTGGACGGCCGCTTCAGCTACGTCGCCAACGCCGGCTACAGCGGCAGCGACAGCTTCAGCTACCGCGTCAGCGATGGCAGCCTGGCCTCGCGCGAGGCCACGGTGGCCATCACGGTCAGCGGCGACGGTGAACCGCCGAACACCGCCCCGGTGGCGCTGGACAGCAGCGCGCAAGGCGTGGAAGACACCGCGCTGGTGCTCGGCTGGGCGCACTTTGCGGTCAGCGACACGCCGGGCAGCACGCTCAGCCTGGTGCTGCGTTCGCTGCCGGTGGAAGGCCTGCTGCAGCGGCACGAGGCGGCGGGCGATTGGGTGGCAGCCGCGGTGGGCGACGTGCTCAGCCAGGCCGACATCGATGCCGGCGCGCTGCGCCTGCTGCCGGTGGCGGGTGCCTCCAGCGGCGCAGGTTATGCGGCCAGCGGCGATGGCAACCGGCGCCAGCACTACGCCCGCTTCCAGTTCCAGGCCTTCGACGGCGCGCTCTACAGCGCGGTGGCCCACGTCGTCATCGGCATCACGCCGGTGGCCGATGCGCCGCTGCTGCAGCGCGAGGGCAGCGGCCCGGTGTCCGGGCTGGAAGACGTGTTGCTGGCCTTGCCGGCGCTCAGCGCCGTGCTGGCCGACAGCGATGGTTCCGAAAGCCTGGTGCTCACGCTCACTGGTTTGCCGGCGGGCTTCAGCCTCAGCGACGGTGTGTCTGTCTTCGCCGCCAGCGAGGGACAAGCGGTGCTGGACCTGGCCGGCTGGAACCTGTCGACCCTGCAACTCACGCCACCGGCCCACTGGCATGGCACGCTGACATTGCAGGTGCAGGCCACGGCCACCGAGGCGGCCACCGGCGAACGTGTGACGGTCACGCAAGACCTGCAGCTGCAGGTGGCGGCGGTGGCCGATGCACCGACGCTGGAGCTGGCGCCGCGCGATGGCGTTGTCAGCCGCGAACTGCTGCGCTCGAGCTGGGAGTCGGTGGCCAATGCCAACACCAACGCCACCGTGGTGCTGGGCGCCAGCCTGGACGGCTGGACCCAGGTGCCAACCCACCCGAGCAAGAGCCCGGGCTACGAGGTCTATGGCAGCGGTGACCTGATGCGCAATGCAACCGGCAACCGCGTGGTGGTACGTCCCGCCGCCGACGCCGGCAACAACTGGCTGCGGCTGAACAACGGTGCGTCAGCGCAGACGTACCAGACACTGGGCATCGAGCGCATGGTGGAGACACGGGCCGGGGGAACCTACAGCCTGAGCTTCCTGTACGCCGGCACGCCGGGCTACAGCCAGGCCAGCGGCACCGTCGGCATCTACGTCGATGGCCAGCGCATCGCAACCCATGCGGCGGTCAGCCCATCCACGGGCCTCGCCTGGCAGACGCTGAACTTCCAGTTCCAAGGCAACGGCCAAAGCCGGCGCATCACGGTGATGCTGGAAGGGGGCAACGCCGTGGCCACGAACACCGCCACGGTGCGGTCGGCCAACCTTGATCAGTTGGTGGTCGTCGAGAGCCTGACCAGCAGCGCACAGCTTGTCCACGGTCTGGTGAACACCGACATCGCGCTGCCGCAGGTGCAGGCGGCGCTGGTGGACCAGGACGGCAGCGAGCAGTTGCAACTGTTCCTGATGGGCCTGCCCGCTGGGGCGTTGTTGTCAGACGGCGTGAACAGCGTCAGCGTGGCCGACGGGGTCAGCGCGGTGGAGATCACCGGCTGGAACCTCGGCATGCTGAGCCTGCGGCCGCCGGTCGGCTTCACGGGTCTGCTGACATTGACGGTGCGTGCGTCCGCGGTCGAGGGCCAGAACAACCAGACGGCCAGCGCAGACCGGGCCTTTGACGTGCAGGTGCTGCCGGGTATTGCCGTAGACACGCCTGCGGGGATCAACCCGTTTGTGGTGCCCGCCAACCAACCAGCGCAGACTGTCGCGGCCGCGGCGCCGATGGTGCGCACGCCAACAGCTTCGCCGCTGCCGGCCCGCACAGTGGCCGAGGAAGCCGAATCCGACGCGCTGCGTCAGCGACGGCTGGCCGACGCCTGGCTGGAGGAGCTGGAGCAGTCCGCCCAGGCACAATGGAAGCAGTTGATGGGCCAAGCCGATGACCAGGTGTTGTCGTGACGCGGCGCAGTCCCCCAGGGCTCAGGGATGGTGCGCCTGCACATCCAGGCCTAAGCTCGGCAATTCGACAGGGAGAGAGTGATGGCTTGCAAGGTTTCTAAGCTCGCGGCGTGGGCGCTCGCGCTCGGTCTGACTGCCGGGCTCGCCCAGGCGGGCGTCGTCACCAGCACCGTGGGCTTGGCCGACGGATTCGGTGACGGACAAACCGTGGGCGGCGTGTTCGACAGCTTCAACCTGGGTTACTACGACGCAATGGAAGGTGTGGCCACGGACCGCGTGTCAGGGGAGTCACTGAGTTTCGGCCACGACTACACCCAGGATCTGGCCGGCCGCACGATCACCGGTGCCACCATCGAGCTGGTGTCTGCAGGCTGGGGCAACTTCGCCACGGCAAAGCTGTTCATCAATGGCGTTTTCGTGGACGAACTGGCCGATGGTGAAGACGACGATGGCTTCGAGTACGTGCGCTACAACAGCTTCAACCTCGGTTCCTTGCTCAGCCAGTTGCTGCTGGATGGCACCGACACGGTGACCATCGAGACCTACGGCTTCTTTGGAAACGTGCTGGACGACGGTGCGCTCGATTTTTCCCGGCTGACCATCACCACCCAGGAAGACACGGGCGGTGGCCAGGCCCCTGAACCCGCCAGCCTGGCGCTGGCCGCGGTGGGCCTGGCGGCGGCCGTCGGTGCCAGCCGGCGCCGGCGCGGCACGCGCAGCCTCTGAGCCCGGCGCGGCGCGACACGCGCCGCTGGTACGCTGCCGTCGTGATGTTCCCACTCCCCCGGCGTCGCTGGTTCGGCGCCTTTTCCGTCGTGCTCGCGTCGGCCTGCCCGTGGGCCTGCGCGCAGAGCCTGCCCGACCTGCACCGCGCCGCGCTCGACCGCGACCCGGCCGTGCTGGCCGCACAGGCCGCCTTGCGCGCCGCCGAGCAGCGCGTGGTGCAGGCCGATGCCGGCCTGGGGCCGACGGCCAGCGTCACCGGCACACGCACCGAGACGCAGTACAAGGAAGCACCGCGCTTCAGCACGCGCCCGTTTGATGCCACACAGGCCACGCTGCAGATCACGCAGCCGCTGCTGGCCGGCGCCCGGCACGCCGCCGTCGATGCCGCCGATGCGCAGTTTGCGCAGAGCCAGGCCGCCCTGCGCGAGGCCACGTCCGAATCGTCACAGCGCCTGGTGGAAGCCGCGTTTTCGCTGCTGCTGGCGCGTGATGCGCTGCAACTGGTGCAGGCCCAGGCCGTGGAGGCGGCCGAGCAGCTGAAGGCCGCGCGCCGCAGCTACCAGGTGGGCACCGCCACCGTGACCGATCTGCGCGAGGCCGAGGCCCAGACCGACCGCATCGAGGCCGACCGCATCGGCGCCGCAGCCGACCTCGACCTGCGCCAGCAGGTGCTGGCCGAACTGACCGGCGCCACCGCGCCGGCGCTGCTGCAGCGCGGGCTGGCCGGCGACACGCTGCCGCCGCTGCCACCGGCCTCGGTGCTGGATTGGCTGGCCGCGGCGCAGGACGGCAGCGCCACGCTGCGCCAGGCCCGGCTGGCGCTGCAAGGCGCCGAGGCCGAGGTGCGCCGCGCCTGGCAGGGCCACGCGCCCACGGTGGACCTGACCTACACCTACACGATGAGCAAGGACACCGGCACGGTGACCAGCATCTTCCCGCGCCGGGGCGACAGCTCGGCCTTCGGCCTGAACGTCACCGTGCCGCTGTTCGCCAGCGGCGCCACGCAGGCCCGCGTGCGCGAGGCCCAGGCCCTGCGCGACAAGGCCGAGGCCGATGTCGAAACCGCGCGCCGCAACGTGGTGCTGGGCGTGCGCCAGCAGTTTTCGGCGGCGCTCTCGGCCATCGGCCGCGCGCGCGGGCTGGAAACCGCGGTGCGCTCGCAGGAGCTCGCGGTGCGCGCCAACCGCCGCGGCTACGAGGTCGGCATGAAGGTCAACGCCGAGGTGCTGACGGCGCAGAGCCGCTGGTTCGAGGCCCGGCGCGACCTGGCCCGTGCACGCTACGAAGCCTGGCTCGCCTGGGCCCGGCTGCAAGGCCTGGCCGGCACGCTGGACGACGGTGTGATCCAGCGGCTGGACGGCCTGCTGATCGACATGAAGATGGCGCAGCCATGAACGCGCCGCTCACCCATGCCCCCGAGGCGGCGCCCGACGCCCCCGATGCCGATCTGGTGCAGGCCCTGGACACCTGGCAGCAGCGCCTGAACGGCGCCGGCCTGGCCTGCCGCGGCGTGGCCTTCCACGGCCCCGAGCCGCGCTGGTGCCGCGCCTTTGCCGACCCGTCGCGCACGCTGGCCGAGACCTGGTCCACGCTGCGCAAGCGCGTGGTGGCCGACAACCCGGTGGCGCTGGGCAAAACCGACAACGGCGCGAACGCCGACCTGCTGCTGGCCACCCGCGTGCCGCTGCCCGGCGGGCAGACGGGCGTGGTCGGCGCCTGCCTGGCGCCGCCGCACCACGAGCGCAGCATCCAGCAGGTGCTGCTGGCGCTGGGCTGGTTGCAGCTGGCCTTGTCGGCCGCCAGCCTGGCGCACAACCAGCGCGCGGCGCAGTTGCTGGAGCTGATGGGCTATGTCAGCGCGCAGGAAGGGGCCCGGGCCGGCGCGCAGGAGTGGGTCAACCGCACGGCGGCGTTTTTGCGCCAGGCTGCGCCGGAGATCGGCACCGGCCTGAGCCTGACGCTGTTCGAGGTGCGGCGCGACACACCGCACTGGTGGGTGGCGGCCGACACCACCTGGGCCGAACGTGCGGCACCCGCGGTGCAGCAAGCGGCCGAGCCGGCCACACGCGCCATCGTCGAAACGCAGGAGGTGCGCGAAGGCCCCTGGTGGGCGCTGCCGCTGCTGGACGATGGCGAGCCCGTGGCCGTGCTCGTGGCGCGCAGCGACACGCCGCTGCCGCCCCCGGCGCTGGACCTGCTGCGCGCCAGCGCCGGCCTGGCCGAGCCGCTGCTGCGCCACTGGCGCGAATCCAGGCGCAGCCTGCCGCGCCACGTCTGGCAGAGCCTGCGGGACGTGGGCCGCAAGCTCAGCGGCCCGGGCCACCTGACCTGGAAAGCCGGCGCGGCGCTCGCCGTGTTGGCGGCCGTGGGGCTGCTGGCCTGGCCGCTGCCCGACCGCGTAACCGCCGACACCGTGATCGAAGGCCGCACACGCCAGGTGGTCACCGCCCCGCAGGAAGGTTTCATCGCCGAGGTGCTGGTGCGGCCGGGTGAACGGGTCACACGCGGCCAACTGCTGGCGCGGCTGGACGACCGCGACATCCAGCTCGAAAAACAACGCTTCGCCAGCGAGGCTGAACAAGCCGCCGGCCGCCTGCGCCAGGCCATGGCCGAACGCGACGCGCCGGCGATGGCGCTGGCCGCCACCGAGCTGCAGAGCGCGCAGGCCCAGGGCGCGCTGGCCGAAGCGCGGCTGCAGCGCACGCTGCTGCTGGCGCCGCTGGACGGCCTGGTGGTCACCGGCGATTGGGCGCAGCAGCTGGGCAGCCCGGTGGAGCCGGGCAAGGAGCTGTTCGAGATCGCCGCCGGTGACGGCTACCGCGTGGTGCTGCATGTGCCCGATGCGCAGATCGCACGGGTGTTGGTGGGCCAGCGCGGTGAACTGCGCCTGACCGGCCGGCCGCAAGAGGCCTATGCCTTCGAGCTGACGCGCCTGACGGCCACCGCCAGCGTGCAGGACGGTGTCAACGGCTTCCGCGTCGAAGCGGCGTGGCTGGGCGACACACCCGCGCTCAGCCCCGGCATGCAGGGCGTGGGCAAGATCGAGGTCGGGCGCGCCAACCTGCTGACGCAGTGGACCCGGCCGACGCTGGACTGGCTGCGCCTGCAGCTGTGGCGCTGGATAGGCTGAGGCGCAGACGCGATGCGCCGGGCCGCTCTCATCACCGGGGCCATGCTGTGGCTGCACGGCGTCGCGCTCGCGCAGGACCCGCTGCAGAACAAGTCGGCCGGCACCGTGGTGCTGTTGCCGCCCACGGCCGGTGCTGTGGGTGAAGACCCACCCCTCGCCGGCACGCTGCACCTGCCGGGCCGCGAGTACCGCGCCGGCAGCGGCTGGTGGGCGCTGGCCTGCGATGGCGCCTGCACATTGGCGCCGCTGCAGCTGGCGGTGGCAGCCAGGCCGTTCCCGCAGCGGGAGGACAAGCCGGTGTCCGGCCAGGCATTGCGCTTCTCCCCCGCGCCGCCCGCGGGCACGCTGCTGCTGTTCAAGCCGCTGCGCGCGCCGGCCAGCGCGCTGCCGTGGCGCGCGGGCGCGGTCGACACACTGCACCCGGGCCCCGCCTCCCGGCTGCGCGCACGCAGCGGCACACCGGGCACGCAGGAAACGGAGCTGCCGCTGCCCGATGGCCGTGTACTGGTCGTCAGGCCGGTGCGGCACACGCTGTCGCGGTGGCCGGGCGAAGAACACGATGGCACGCTGGTGCTGGAGCTCACGTTCGACGGCCGCCGCCAGACCCTGGGCCGCTTCGCCACCACCGACTGCGAGCCGTTGCCGCTGCGCAGGGACACGTTCCTGCGCTGGGCCGGCGACCTGGACCACGACGGTCGGCCCGACCTGCTGGTCAACTTCAGCCTGGGGGTCGAACAGCACCTGGCGCTGTTCCTGTCGTCGCTGGCCGGGCCCGGGCAGATCGTCGGCGAGGCCGGGCGCTTCCGCCTCGAACCGATCGACGTCGACGGATGTTGAGCACCCTGCACCGCCGCACCTGGCTGCTGGCCGCGGCCGGTAGTCTGTTGACGCGCGCAGGCCCCGCGCAGCCGCAGGCCCCGTTGCCGTTCTGGACACTGCCCGGCGAAACCAGGGTGCTGGACACGCCCATCGTCTACGAGCAGATCGCACCAGCGGTGCTGATGGGCGACGGCACAGCGCTGCTCTTCATCGGCCAGGCCGGCCCCGGGCTGGCGCTGTGGCAGGTGGAGCCGCTGCAGCCCGAGCGCAGCCGGCTCACGCCGCGGCCGGACTTGGTGGTGGACAGGACCTCCGCGCCGGGTGGCGGCGTGCGCCGTGCACGCATGCGCAGCGCGCGCACCGCAGCCGGTGTGTGGCTGGCCGGCGGGGCGTCGGTGCGGCTGCTGCGGCCCGACGGTGCGGTGCTCACGCTGGCCTTGCGCGAGCCGCGCGACGGCATCACCGTGGTGGCACTGCCCGATGGTGCGGTGCTGCTGCTCGGCGGCCAGGGCTGGCTGCAGCCGCAGGCCGATCGCCGCGCTTCGGTGCGCGTCGAGCGGGTGGCGCTGGACGCCAACGGCGCCGCGTTGCAGGCCGAATACCTGCCCGACCTGCCGGTGGACGTTTCCGGCCGCGCAGACTTCGCCAGCTACTTCGGCTGGTCGGCCATGCACCTGGGCGATGGGCGCGTGCTGGTCGCCGGCGGCCCGCGAAACGTGTCGCTGCTCTGGACACCAGGCGCCGCAGCCTGGCGCGTGTTGTCCGGCATGACCGTGCCTCGCTTGGATCCGGCGCTGTCGCTGTTGCCCGATGGCAGAGTCTGGGCCGCTGGCGGCGGTTGGAACGGGTCGCAGACAGATGCCGCCAGTTCGTCGGAGCTGTGGGACCCCGTGCAACAGCGCTGGTCGGCCGGGCCGGGACTGCCCGTGCCGATGCAAGGCCACACCGCAGTGCGCTCGGCAGATGGCGCGCGCGTGTTGCTGGCCGGCGGCCAACATTCTCCGGTGCTGGCCTGGGTGCCAGGGGCCCAGCTGGTCACGGTGGCGGCGCAGCCCGGCCTGCAACGCCTGGGTGCCGCGCTGGTGCCGCTGGCGGGCGACCGCCTGGCCCTGGTGGCCGGCACTGTCGCCCGCCACGGCACCGAGGCCTGGGGGCGGCGCAGCCCGGGCGCCAGCATCGTGGCGCTGGCGCCCGGCGAGACGCGCACGACCACCGCGCTCTGGCCGATGCTGACCCAGGCAGGTGTGGCCCGCCGCGGTGACCACGTCCTGGCCGTCGGTGGGCTGTGGCGCAACACGCACCAGGGCAGCGCCGAAGAACTGGCGGGCCGTGGCGCGGAGCTGCACGACCTGCGCACCGGCCTCGTCACCACCTTGCCGCCGCTGCCCGTGCCGGTGCAGCAGGCTCAAGCGTGCTGGCTGGACGAGCGCCGATGGCTGGTAGCGGCCACGCGGCCCGTGAACAGCGGGTTCGCGGCCTGGTTGGGGGTGCTGGACCTGGACACCGGCTGGCGCACGCTGGACGTGGTACCACTGCTCAAGCGCTTCCAGCGCGACGCCAGTGGCATGGCCGGTGTGCAGCTGGCCGGCTTCGACGGCCGCGTGGCCTGGCTGCTGCACGGCCGCGCGCTGCTGCCGCTGGACCCGGGCAGCGGCAGCATCGGCGCGCCGGTGCCGCTGCCGCGCTGGCGCGAAGACCCGGTGATGCGCGTGCTGGCCGACGGCCGAGTGCTGCTGGCCGGCGGCCGCGCGCAGGCCGAGCTGGTGGCCAGCCACGCGGCCGACTGCCCCGACACCGACGATTGCCCAGTGACCTACCTCGGCTGGGGCACGATGGGCCCGGCGCGCGGCCACGCGTGGTACCTGCCCGCCACCGGCCGCTGGCAGCACTCGGTGCCCAGCGAAGGCGCGGCCTTCACGGCCGCGGTGCTGGCCGACGGGCGTGTGGCGCAGGCCGGTGCCGTGGAGGATGGCGACCGGGTGCTGCTGGAAATCAGCGACGCCGCCGGCCAGCAGTGGCAAGCCCTGCCCTGGCCGGCGGGTGCGCAATCTGGGCAATCCACCAACACCGACGGCAACACCCTGCGCCTGTTCGCCGCCGAGCAGTCGCTGTTCCTGCGGCTGGAGCGGGGCGACACCCCGCGCTGGTGGTGGATGAACCTGGCGCGTGGTGCTGCGGCCTGGCAGCCCATGGCCGGTGGGCCCAGCCCCTACGAGCTGCCGCCCGGCGGCCTGCCGCTGGGCCAGACCGATGCCGACAGCCGGCCGCTGTTCGCCAGCGGCGGGCTGAGCGGTGTGTTCGTGCACACGATGACGCCGCGCTGAACCCACGCCGAGCAACGATGCAAGCCCTGCTCTCCGAACACTGGCACGCCGTGCGTTACCTGCGCCCGCGGCTGCGCGAGGGTGTGCAGCCGCTGCACCGCGTGCTGCGCGGCCAGGCCTGGGTGCTGCTGCAGGACCCGGTGACGCAGCGCTTCCACCGCGTCACACCCCCGGTCTGGCGTGTGCTGGCGCTGCTGGACGGGCAGCGCACGCTGGACCAGGTCTGGGAGGCCGCCTGCGCTGCGGCCGGCGAAGACGAGGCCATCTCGCAGCACGACCTGGTGCAGCTGATGGGCGCGCTCTACGGCCAGGACCTGCTGCAGACCCAGGTCTCACCCGATGCCGGCGAGGTGCTGGCGCGTTACCGCAAGCAACAGCGCAGCCAGCTCAAACAGCGCTGGCTGAACCCGATGAGCCTGCGCCTGCCGCTGCTCTTCCCCGACCGCTGGTTCGATGGCCAGCTGGGCATCGCCCGTGCGCTGTTCAGCCGCACCGCCGCGCTGCTGTGGCTGCTCTTCGTGGCCCCGGCAGCGGTGCTGGCGTGGCAGCACTGGGGCGCGCTGACGGAAAACCTGTCGGACCGTGTGCTCTCGGCCCAGAACCTGCTGCTGCTGTGGTTCACCTACCCGGTGGTCAAGAGCGTGCACGAATGGGCGCACGGCCTGGCGGTGAAGGCCGGCGGCGGCACGGTGCGCGAGATCGGGCTGATGTTCATCGTCTTCACGCCGGTGCCCTATGTGGACGCCACGGCCTCGTACCGCTTCCCGTCCAAGTGGGCGCGGGCCGGCGTGGCGGCGGCGGGCATCCTGGCCGAGCTGGCCATCGGCGCTGCGGCGGTCTACGTGTGGCTGGCGGCCGAGCCCGGCCTGGTGACGGCGCTGGCCTTCAACGTGATCCTGATCGCGGGGGTGTCCACGCTGCTGGTCAACGGCAACCCGCTGATGCGCTACGACGGTTATTTCGTGCTCAGCGATCTGCTGGAGCTGCCCAACCTCGCGCAGCGCGCCACCAGCTGCTGGGCCTGGGTGATCGACCGCTGGGCCTTCGGCGCGCACGACGCACAGCCGCCCATCGGTCTGCCGGCCGGGCCCGCGGGCCGGCGCGAGCGGTTGATCCTGCTGGTCTACGGCCTCATCGCGCCCATCTACCGGCTGCTGATCACCATCGGCCTGATCTGGTTCGTCGCACAGGAGTACCTGCTGATCGGCGCCATCATGGCCCTCTGGGCCAGCTGGACGGCGTTTGTGATGCCGCTGTGGAAGGGCTGGAAACACCTGCGCGAGAGCCCCGGCCTGGCGCGCAAGCGCAGCCCCGCGCTGCGCCGCACGGTGGGTGCGCTGGTGGTGCTGGCGCTCTTGATCGGCGTGCTGCCGCTGCCCTTCCACTCGGTGCACCCGGCCGTGGTGTGGCTGCCGGATGAAGCCATCGTGCGGGCCGAGGCCTCGGGCACGGTGGCGTCGTCCTTGCCGGCCCCCGGCAGCGCGGTCACACCGGGCCAGCCGCTGCTGCAACTGGAAGACCCGCGCCAGACGGCCGAGCTGGCCGTGGCCGCCGCCGCCGTGGCGCAGGCCGAGGCCCAGCTGCGCCAGGCCGAGGTGGCCGAGCCGGCACGGGCCGGGCCGCTGCGCACCGAGCTGGCGGTGCGCCAGGCGCGGCTGGGCGAATCGCAGCGCCGCCACGCCGCATTGCAGGTGGTGGCGGGCGCGGCAGGGCGCTGGGTG
Organism: Rubrivivax sp.; assembly: GCA_018780805.1. GTDB lineage: Bacteria > Pseudomonadota > Gammaproteobacteria > Burkholderiales > Burkholderiaceae_C > Rubrivivax. Next base: position 82,667 of record JADMJD010000013.1, read on the forward strand.
CCGGCCGCGGCCACCGAGCTGCCGGGGCGCTTTGTCAAACGCGGCGAGGTGCTGGGCTTCGTGGTCGGCGGGGCGTCGGCGCGCGTGCGCACGGCCATCGTGCAGGAAGACGGCGACCTGATCCGATCACGGCTCAGCGATGCGCCAGGGCATGTGCAGGTGCGCCTGGGCCACGACATCGCCACCGTGCGGCCGGCCACGCTGCGGCGCCAGGTGCCGGGCGGTGAATTCAACCTGGTCTCGCCCGCGCTGGGCACCAGCGGCGGCGGCAACATCACGGTCGATCCGGCGCAGGCTGGCGGCACCCGCAGCCTGCAGCGGGTGTTCGACCTGGAGCTGCAGCTGGACCAGCCCACGCCGCTGGCCGTCTTCGGCGACCGCGCCTGGGTGCGTTTCGACCTCGGCCCCGCGCCGCTGGCCTGGCAGTGGTACATCCGGCTGCGGCAGGTGTTCCTGGCGCAGCTGAGCGTGTGACGATGGCCATGAGCGTCCACGCCACCGCACTCGACCCGACCTTCGTGCGCGCGCTCGCCGGCAGCAGCTTCCGCCGTGCCGACACCGTGCGCGACGAACGCGGCGCCGACCGCGACCACGCCGTCGAACGCTTCCTGCGCGGCCTGGCCGGCTGGCTGCCCACGGGCCAGGAGAGCCGGCGCAGCATCAACCGATTTGCCGCCGCCGTGCAGCAGCAAGCGCAGACGCTGTCCAACCAGGACGATGCCGCCGTGGCCGCCCGTTTCCACACCGAGCTGCAGGTGCTCAAACAACGCTGCCGCGGCCTGGACGACGAGGCGCGCGTGGCCACCGTCTTTGCCTGCCTGGGCGAGGCCAGCCGGCGCCGCCTGGGCCTGTGGCCGCACCCGGTGCAATGGGCGGGCGCACGTGTGATGCTGGGCGGGCGCCTGGCCGAGATGCCCACCGGCGAAGGCAAGACCCTGGTGGCCGCACTGGCCGCCACCGCGATGGCCGGTGCCGGCGCCGCGGTGCACGTGGTCACCACCAACGATTACCTGGCCCGGCGCGATTGCGAAGGCATGGCGCCGCTGTTCGACTTCTTCGGCCTGCGTGGCGCCTTCATCGAAGCTGGGCAGGAGCCCGACGTGCGCCGCGACGCCTACCGCGCGCCGGTCTGTTACGTCAGCGGCAAGGAGCTGGTGTTCGACTACCTGAAGGACCGCCTGGCCGGCCACGGCACGCTGCCCACGCAGGTGCAGCGATTGCGGCTGCTGTGCGCGCCGGGCGCCGAGCACACCGAGCACGAACCCATGATCCCGGCGCTGCACTTCGCCATCGTCGACGAAGCCGACAGCGTGCTGATCGACGAAGCGCGCACGCCGATGATCCTGTCGCGCGAGGCCCCGGGCCTGATGGAGCCGGCGCTGCTGGACTGGGCCATCGGCGCCGCACGCGGGCTGCAGCCGGGCCCGCACTACCACCTGCCCGGCACACGCGAGGTGGAGCTGCTGCCCGCCGCCGTGGACGCCTGCCCGCCGCTGCCCGAGGGTGTGCGCGCCGTCTGGCGCGCGCGCAGCTGGCGCACGCTGCTGCTGCGCCAGGCGCTGACGGCGTTGCACCTGTTCCACCGCGACCAGCACTACATCCTGGCCGATGGCAAGGTGCAGATCGTCGATGAAAGCACCGGCCGGGTGATGGCCGACCGCAGCTGGGAGCAGGGCCTGCACCAGCTGATCGAGGCCAAGGAGGGCCTGGCCCAGACCGCCGGCCGCGAGACGCTGGCGCGCATGACCTTCCAGCGTTTTTTCCGGCGTTATTACCTGCTGGCCGGGCTGACCGGCACCGCCGCCGAAGCGGCGCGCGAGCTGTGGGCGGTGTACGGCCTGCGTGTGCGGCGTGTGCCACCGAACCGGCCGCTGGTGCGGCGCCGGTTGCCGTCGCTCTGCCTGCGCGAAGCCGCGACCAAATGGCCGGTGGTGGCACAGGACGCGGCAGACGCCGCAGCGCGTGGCCAGGCGGTGCTGATCGGCACGCGCAGCGTCCAGGCCTCGGAGCAGATCGCCGCCGAGTGCCAGCGCCGCGGCCTGCCGCACGTGGTGCTGAACGCGAGGCAAGACGCCGAAGAGGCCGCCATCGTCGCGGCGGCCGGCGGCAGTGGCCGCATCACCATCGCCACCAACATGGCAGGCCGTGGCACCGACATCAAACCCGACGCTGCCGCGCTGCAGGCCGGCGGGCTGCACGTGATCCTGACCGAGTTCCACGAGTCGCCGCGTGTGGACCGCCAGCTCTTCGGCCGCAGCGCGCGCCAGGGCCAGCCGGGCACGGTGCGCGCCATCGTCGCCGCCGACGACGCCCTCTTCACGCGCCAGGCCGGCCCGGCGGCGGCCCTGCTGCGGCAGGGGCTGGCGCCGCGTGCCATGCTCGCCGTGGTGCGCTGGCTGGCGCAGACCGCAGCCGAACACCGCGCCCACCGCACCCGCATGCAGACCCTGAAACAGGACCGCGAGCTCAACCGCCTGATCGGATTTTCCGGACCCACCGCATGAAGCTGAGACCCTTGAATGCCGCCGTGCTGGCCATGCTGTGCGCTGCCGCGTCAGCGCAGACACCACCGGCCTCACCCGAGTTCGATTGCCTGATCGAGCCCATGCAGACGGTCGAGATCCGCAGCCCCGTGGCCGGGTTGCTGCAGCAGGTGCATACGCGCCGTGGCGCCTCGGTCAGCAAGGGGCAGGTGCTGGTCAGCATCGAGTCGAGCGTGGAGCGCAGCGCGGCCGACGCCGCGGCCTTCCGCGCGCAGGCCCAGGGCATGCTGCAGTCGGCGCGCAACCGCTTGAACGCCGCGCGTGAAAAATCGCGCCGCATGACCGAGCTGGCGGCAGAGGAGTTCGTCTCCGCCCAGGCCCGCGACGACGCCGCGGCCGAGCTGAAGCTGGCCGAATCGGAGCTGCGTGCGGCCGAAGAAAACACCACGCTGGCGCAGCTGGAACACCGGCAGACGCTGGACACGCTGACGCGCCGCACGCTGCGCAGCCCCTTCGACGGCGTGGTGGTCGACCAGTACCTCTACCCGGGCTCGCTGGTGGACGGCGGCGAGGGCCGCAAACCCATCCTGAAGATCGCGCAGACACACCCGCTGGCGGTGCAGGCCATCCTGCCCTACAAGCTCTACCCGCAGCTGGCCGTGGGCCAGGCCGCGGTGGTGCTGCCCGAAGCACCCTTCGGCGGCGAGATCCCGGCGCGTGTGCGCACGGTGGACCGCGTGATCGACCCCTCGGCCGGCACCTTCGGCATCGTGGCCGACATCGACAACCGCGCGCAGAAGCTGCCCGCAGGCATCCGCTGCAAGATCCGGCTCACGGGCGTCAAGCGCTGAGCATCCGGCTGAGCCGTCACAACGGCAGCCGCACCTCGGACTTGACCTCGCGCAGCACGATGCTGGAGCGCACATGCGTGATGCCTGGCAGCTTGAAGAGTGTGTGGTGCAGGAACTGCTCATAGGCCTGGATGTCGGGCGCCAGCACCGTCAGCAGGTAGTCGGCCTGGCCCGTGGTGCTGACGCACTGCACGATGTGCGGGCTGGCGGCCACGGCTTCTTCAAAGCGGCGCACCGCGACTTCACTGTGCTGCTGCAGGTTGGCCTCCACCACCACACGCAGCGCCAGGCCCACCTTGGCGCGGTCCACCACCGCGGTGTAGCCGCGGATCACGCCGCTGGCCTCCATCTGCTTCACACGCTTCCAGCAGGGCGTGGCCGACAGGCCCACACGCTCGGAGAGTTGCTGCACCGTCAGCCGGGCGTCGTCCTGCAGCTCGGCCAGGATCAGCCGGCTGTGGCGGTCGAGAAGGATTTCCTCGCTCATGGCGTTTTCGGAGAATGGGATCGGCTGATTGTGGCCAATGCAGCGGGCACGGAGAACGACATTTCGCGCCCAGGCGCCTAAGCTTGTGACTTTCCTTCGCCCAGGAGCCGCCCATGACCGCCATCCAGCGCCCGGACTACCAGCTGTCCGACAACCTCTGGGCACAGCAGGGCGCGGTGTTCCTCACCGGCACCCAGGCCCTGGTGCGGCTGATGCTGATGCAGCGTGCCCGCGACAAGGCGCAGGGCCTGGCCACCGCCGGCTTCGTCAGCGGCTACCGCGGCAGCCCGCTGGGCATGCTGGACCAGGCCATCTGGAAAGCCGGCCAGAAGTTCACCGACGCCGGCATCCGCTTCGTGCCTGCGATCAACGAAGAGCTGGGCGCCACCCAGGTGCTGGGCACGCAGCGGGTGGAAAGCGACCCCGAGCGCACCGCCGACGGTGTGTTTGCGATGTGGTACGGCAAGGGCCCGGGTGTGGACCGCGCCGGTGATGCGCTCAAACATGGCAACGCCTACGGCTCGTCGCCGCAGGGTGGTGTGCTGGTGGTGGCGGGCGACGACCACGGCTGTGTCTCGTCGTCGATGCCGCACCAGAGCGACGCGCTGTTCCAGGCCTTCCACATGCCGGTGCTGGCGCCGGCCAACGTGGCCGAGTACCTGGAGTTCGGGCTCTACGGCTGGGCCTTGTCGCGTTTCAGCGGCAACTGGGTGGGGTTCACGGCACTGTCGGAGGTGGTGGAAAGTGGCGCCACCGTGGACCTGGACCAGGTGAACGCCCGCGTGGCGACCTGGGCCGATGCGGACACGGTGCGCGCCGTCACCGGCCACCAGGCGCCGGCCGACGGCCTGCACTACCGCTGGCCCGATTTGCCCTCGCTGCGCATCGAAACCCGGCTGGTGGACAAGCTGGCCGCGGTGGCCGCGTTTGCGCGTGTCAACAGCGTCGACCGCGAGGTGATCGTGTCGCCGCAGGCACGCTTCGGCATCGTCACGGTGGGCAAGGCACACGACGACCTGATGGAGGTGCTGCGCCGGCTGGAGATCACGCCCGCCATGCTGGCCGAAGCCGGTGTTCGGCTCTACAAGGTGGGGCTGGTGTTTCCGCTGGAGACCACGCGGATGGCGGCGTTTGCCGAGGGCCTGCAGGAGATCCTGGTGGTCGAAGAAAAGGGCGCCATCGTCGAGACCCAACTGCGCGACCTGTTCTACAACGCCCAGCCGCGGCCGGTGATCGTCGGCAAGAAGGATGCGCACGGCCAGCCGCTGGTGAGCGCCGTAGGCGAGCTGCGGCCGTCACGCCTGATCGAGATCGCCGCACAGTGGTTTGCCCAGCACCTGCCGGGTTTTGACGCCCACCTGCAGCATGTGCGCGATTTCACCCCGCCCGAGCTGCTGAGCAACGTCGGCGACGGTGTCAAGCGCCTGCCCTACTTCTGCGCCGGCTGCCCGCACAACACCAGCACCAAGGTGCCCGAGGGCAGCACCGCCCGCGCCGGCATCGGCTGCCACTTCATGGCCAACTGGATGGACCGCAGCACCGCCGGCCTGATCCAGATGGGCGGCGAGGGCGTGGACTGGGTCAGCCACTCGATGTTCACGCGGCGTCCGCATGTGTTCCAGAACCTGGGCGACGGCACCTACTACCACTCGGGTTACCTCGCCATCCGCCAGGCCGTCGCGGCCAAGGCGACGATCACCTACAAGATCCTGTTCAACGACGCGGTGGCGATGACGGGCGGGCAGCCGGTGGACGGCGTGATCAGCGTCGATGCCATCGCACGCCAGGTGGAGAGCGAAGGCGTGAAGAAGGTGGTCGTCGTCAGCGACGACATCACGAAGTACGACGCACAGCGTGCGCGTTTCCCGGCCGGCACCGAATTCCACGACCGCGACCAGTTGGACGCCGTGCAGCGTGCGCTGCGTGAGGTGGCCGGTGTCACGGTGCTGATCTACGAACAGACCTGCGCCGCCGAAAAACGCCGCCGCCGCAAGAAGGGCGAGCTGGCCGACCCGGACCGGCGGCTCTTCATCAACGAGCAGGTCTGCGAGGGTTGCGGCGACTGCACCGTGCAGAGCAACTGCGTGGCGGTTCTTCCGCACGAAACCGGGCCGCTGTTCGGCCGCAAACGCAAGATCGACCAGAGCAGCTGCAACAAGGACTATTCCTGCGCCAAGGGCTTCTGCCCCAGCTTCGTCAGCGTCAGCGGCGGCCAACTGCGCAAGAAGAGCGGCGCCTTGCTGGGCAGCACGGAGGCCTTCAACGCCCGTGTGGCGGCGCTGCCGCTGCCGGCAGAACATCACTGGACCGGCCCCTACGACCTGCTGGTCACCGGCGTCGGCGGCACCGGTGTGGTGACGGTGGGCGCAGTGATCGCGATGGCCGCGCACCTGGAAGGCAAGAGCGCCAGCGTGCTGGACTTCATGGGTTTTGCGCAGAAGGGCGGTTCGGTGCTGAGCTTCGTGCGCTGGGCCGACCGGCCCGAGCGTCTGAACCAGGTGCGCATCGACACGCAGCAGGCCGACGCCATCCTGGCCTGCGACCTGGTGGTCGGCGCCAGCGCCGACGCGCTGCAGACCGTGCGCCATGGCCGCACGCAGATCCTGGCCAACGTGCACGAGGTGCCGGTGGCGGAATCGCTGAAGAACCCCGACGCCAGCCTGCAGGTGCCGGCGCTGCTGGAGAAGCTGCGTTTTGCCGCGGGTGACGATCGGGTCGAGACCTTCGACGCGCAGGCGCTGGCGCAGGACTTCCTGGGCGACACCATCGTCAGCAACATCCTGGCGCTGGGCGTGGCCTGGCAACGTGGCCTGGTGCCGGTGAGCCTGGAAGCGCTGCAACGCGCCATCACGCTCAACGGCGTGGCGGTGAAGAACAACCTGCTGGCCTTCGGCCTGGGCCGCCTGGCCGCGGCCGACCCGGCGGGGCTGCAGGCGCTGCGCCAGGGCGACGCGGTGCTGGCGACCGATGAGTCGGTGCAGGCCCTGGTGGCACGGGGTGTCGAGCACCTGACCGGCTGGCAGAACGCGGCCTGGGCCGGGCGCTACCGCGCCGCCGTGCAACGTGTGCAGCAGGCCGAACAGGCCCTCGACCCCGCGCTGCCGCTGACCCGCACCGTGGCGCGCAGCCTGCTGAAGCTGATGAGCTACAAGGACGAATACGAGGTGGCGCGGCTGTACACCGACGGCCGTTTTCTGCAGCAGCTGCAATCTCAGTTCGAAGGTGATCTGAAGCTGGCCTTCCACATGGCGCCGCCGTTGCTGTCACGCGCCGCACATGGCCAGCCACCGAAGAAGGTGCAGCTGGGCGCTTGGCTGATGCCCGCGCTGCGTGTGCTGGCACGCGCCAAGGGGCTGCGCGGCACGGTCTTCGATGTTTTCGGCCGCACCGAAGAGCGCCGCATGGAGCGCGAACTGATCACCCAGTACGAAGCCCGTGTGGCCGAGCTGCTGGACCGGCTGTCACCGACGACGCTGAAGACCACCACCGAGATCGCCGCCCTGCCGCTGAGCATGCGCGGCTTCGGCCACGTGAAGATCGCCAACGTGGCACTGGCCCGCGCACGCGAGGCCGAGTTGCTGCACAAGCTGGACCCCGGCCGTTGGCCGCGGCCGCCGGCTGCAGGCGGAATGCCGGGTGCGGGCCAGATCCGCGGCATCGCGGTGGTGGCGGGCTGAAGCACGCCCGCCGGGCGATCAGGACGACACGATGATGTCGTTCCTCACACCCTTCACACCGCTGGTGCTGCGCGCCAGCGTCTCGGCCATCGTGCGCTCGGTGGCCGACTTGGCAAAGCCCGACAGCTGCACCACGCCTTGCAGCGTCTCCACCTTGATGGCCAGCGCGCTGACCGTGGTGTTTTCGGCCAGCTTGGCCTTCACACGCGTGGTCAGCGTGGCGTCGTCGATGTAGCTACCCACGGTCTGCTGCTCGCGCACGACCGCGCAGCCCGTGGTGGTGAAAGCGGCGGCCAGGGCGAGGGTGGCGGCGGCAATGAGGCGGGTGTTCATGGGGTGTCCTCCAGGGATGTTGTGAGACGGGGCGTGCCGGCGGTTCAGCCGGCCACCACGGTGAGGCGGTTGTCGACGCTGCGCACACCCTTCACGGCCTCGGCCAGCAACGTGGCGCGGTCACGTGCGTCGGCAGATGGCGCGGTGCCGTGCAGGGCCACGCGGCCGTCGGTGGTCTGAATGTCCACCTTCAGCGCGCTGAGGTCCTTGTCCAGCGCCAGCTCGGCGGCCACGGCGGCGGTGATCACAGCGTCGGCCACGGTGTCGCCGGCCTGGCTGGCCATCTGGCCGGCCTTGTCGATGGCAGTGCCCACCTGTTGGCCCACGGTGGGTTCTGCGGGCTCCGGGCGGCCACAGGCGGCCAGGCCAAGCACGGCCACTGCGGCGGCCACCAGGCTCAGGCGGCGAATGCGGGTTGAAACGGCAGGGTTTTGCATGTGCATCTCCGGGGTGTGAGGCCTGGGGAGGCCGGTGTTTGAACCTTAGGGCCGCCCCCCGCCACCCGGCGTCGGCCAGGCCCGCGCACCGCTGTCGGAAATGTCCGACACCGGCAATGCACCATGGCGGCACTGAGACGCGCCTGTCTGGGGCATCCTGCGGAACTTCCGTATGGTCATGGTGCGTTCAGCGCGCACAGAATTTGCTGGTATCCCCCCAATCCGACACCATCCATCCGCCGAGGAGCCCCGTCCCATGTCCCTGCCCCGCCTTGCCCGCTTCTCCAGGTTTTCCCGTCGCACCCTGCTCGCCCTGCTGGCCGCGCCGGCCCTGGCCAGCGCCCAGACCCCCATCAAGTTCCAGCTCGACTGGCGTTTCGAAGGCCCGGCCGCGCTGTTCCTGGCCTCCACCGCCAAGGGTTATTACAAGGCCGCCGGCCTGGACGTGACCATCGACGCCGGCAACGGCAGCGGTGGCACCGTCACGCGCGTGGCCTCGGGCAGCTACGACATGGGGTTTGCCGACATGGCGGCGCTGATGGAGTTCCACGCCAACAACCCCGATGCACCGAACAAGCCGGTGGCGGTGATGATGGTCTACAACAACACCCCGGCTGCGGTGCTGGCATTGAAGAAAAGCGGCATCAGCAAACCGGCCGACCTGAATGGCAAGAAGCTGGGCGCTCCGGGTTTTGACGCCGGCCGCAAGGCCTTCCCGATCTTCGCCAAGGCCAACGGCATCAGCGGCGTGCAGTGGACCAGCATGGACCCGCCGCTGCGCGAGACCATGCTGGTGCGCGGTGACATCGAGGCCATCACCGGCTTTTCCTTCACCAGCCTGCTGAACCTGGAAGCCCGCGGCGTGAAGGCCGAAGACATCGTCGTGCTGCCCTACCCGGCGCACGGCGTGAAGCTCTACGGCAACGCCATCATCGCCAGCCCGAAGATGATCAAGGAGAACCCGGCCGCGGTGAAGGCCTTCCTGGTCGCGTTTGCCAAGGGCGCCAAGGAAGTGATGGCCAACCCCGACCCGACGATCGACTACGTGAAGGCGCGTGACGGCATCATCAACGTCGAGCTCGAAAAGCGCCGCCTGCGCATGGCCATCGACGCCGTGATCGCCAGCCCTGACGCGCGTGCCGAAGGTTTTGGCGCCGCGGTGCCGGGCCGCCTGGCGCTGATGGCCTCGCAGGTGTCGGACGCCTACGGCACCAAGACCCGCATCGACCCGGCCGCGGTCTGGAACGACAGCATGATGCCGAGCAAGGCCGAGCTGAACATCCTGCCGCCGCTGAAGAAGTAAGCGGGCTTCGGTCATGGCTTTTGTCGATTTTCAGCATGTCTGGCTCGCCTACAACGACGAGCTGGCCCGCGCCGGCCACTACGCCGTCGAGGACATCTCGCTGCAGGTGGAGCGCGGTGAGTTCATCGCCATCGTCGGGCCTTCGGGCTGCGGCAAGTCCACCTTCATGAAGCTCACCACCGGGCTGAAGATGCCGACCAAGGGCAAGATCATGATCGCCGGAGAGCCGGTGACCGGGCCGCTGAAGATCAGTGGCATGTCCTTCCAGGCGCCCAGCCTGCTGCCCTGGCGCACGACGGTGGACAACGTGCTGCTGCCACTGGAAATCGTCGAACCCTACCGCTCCAACTTCCGCGCCAAACGCAAGGAATACGAAGCCCGTGCACGCGACCTGCTCAAGAGCGTGGGCCTGGCCGGTTACGAAGACAAGTTCCCCTGGCAGCTCAGCGGCGGCATGCAACAACGCGCCAGCATCTGCCGCGCGCTGGTGCACGAGCCGCAGATGCTGCTGCTGGACGAACCCTTCGGCGCGCTGGACGCCTTCACGCGCGAAGAGCTGTGGTGCGCGCTGCGCGACCTGCACGCGGCGCAGAAGTTCAACGTCATCCTGGTCACCCACGACCTGCGCGAAAGTGTGTTCCTGGCCGACACCGTGTACTGCATGAGCCGCAGCCCGGGGCGTTTCGTCGTCAAGCGCGAGATCGAGTTGCCAAGACCACGTGACCTGGAAGTCACCTACACACCCGAGTTCACCGCCATCGTGCACGAGCTGCGCGCGCACATCGGCGCACACCGTCAACCTGCCGGCACGGCGGTGGCTCAATGAGCCGGCGCACGACCGCTCGAAGCCGGCTCGTGCCCCCTCGGGGGGCCGACGCGGCACGCGTCTTGGGGGCCCCATGAAGATCACGAAGAACATGGAACGCTGGTCGCCGCTGGTGGTGCTGGTGGTCTTCTTGATCCTCTGGCAGGTCATCGTCGCCGGCCTGGACATCCCGGAGTTCATCTTCCCCAGCCCCTGGCAGATCACGCAGGACTTCATCGAATACAAGGGCCCGCTGCTGGAGGCCGCGTGGAAAACCTTCTGGGTCACGATGCTGGGTTTTGCCATCAGCATCGTGGTGGGCGTGCTGCTGGGGTTCCTGATCGGCAGCTCGCGCCTGGCCTACACCGCGCTCTACCCGCTGATGGTGGCCTTCAACGCCGTGCCCAAGGCGGCGGTGGTGCCCATCCTGGTGGTGTGGTTCGGCATCGGCCTGGGCCCGGGCATCCTGACGGCTTTTCTGATCAGCTTCTTCCCGATCACGGTCAACATCGCCACCGGCCTGGCCACGCTGGAGCCGGAGCTGGAAGACGTGCTGCGGGTGCTCGGCGCCAAACGCTGGGACGTGCTGATCAAGGTCGGCCTGCCGCGCTCGATGCCCTACTTCTACGGCAGCCTGAAGATCGCGATCACGCTGGCCTTTGTCGGCACCGTGCTGGCCGAGATGACGGCGGGCGACTCCGGCATCGGCTACCTGATGCAGACCGCCGGCAGCCAGCAGCGCATGCCGCTGGCCTTTGCCGGGCTGGTGACCATCGGTGCGATGGCGATGGTGATGTACGAGTTTTTTTCGTGGATCGAAAAACGCACCACGGGCTGGGCGCACCGGGGCACACAGGGCGGCGGTTAATGGCATGACCGACGAACAGGCCACGCGCCACCTGCGCCACGCCAACCGCATCGCCGCCGCGGCGCTGGCCGAAGGGCACCACCCCTTCGGTGCGCTGCTGGTGGCGCCAGACGGCGAGACCGTGCTGCTGGAACAGGGCAACGTCGATGCCGTCAACCATGCCGAGGCGGTGCTGGCGCGCACGGCGGCGCAGACCTACGACACGCCCTACCTGTGGGGCTGCACGCTGGTGACCACGGTGGAACCCTGCGCCATGTGCGCCGGCACGTTGTACTGGGCCCACATCGGACGCCTGGTCTACGGGCTTGAAGAGCGCGCGCTGCTGGCGCTGACCGGTGACCACCCCGAGAACCCGACACTGGACCTGCCCTGCCGCGAACTCTTTGCGCGCGGCCAGAAGGCGGTGCAAGTGATCGGCCCGGTGCCGGCCGTGGCCGACGAGATCGCGGCGCTGCACCGCGACTTCTGGCAGCACGGCTGAAGCGCAGTTGGGGCCCCCACGCTCACCCTGTTCGCTGCCCCCCGCGGGGGCGCAGGCCACCCTTGGGGTGGCCCGGCGGATGGCCTGACTCCGCCGTCCACCTTCGTCGATACTCCCCGCCGATGCGCTGGACCGCCCACCTGCAACTGCACTACACCCGCGACGGCGAGCGCACGCTGGCGCTGGACCGCCACGAAGGCCCGCTGCGGGTGCTGCGACGCCTGTACCCCGAAGGCCCGGGCATCTGCCACCACGTGATCGTGCACCCACCGGGTGGCATCGTCGCCGGTGATGTGCTGAAGGTCGACGCGCAACTGGACGCCGGCACCCACGCGCTGGTCACCACACCGGGTGCGGCCCGTTTTTACCGCAGCGAAGGTGCGCAGGCGCTGCAGCAGGTGCAGCTGCAACTGGCCGGCGATGCGCGCCTGGAATGGCTGCCGATGGAAACCATCGCCTACCGCGGCTGCCGGGCGCAGAACCGGCTGACGCTGGACCTGGCGCCACAAGCGCAGTGCCTGGGCTGGGACCTGCTGGCGCTGGGCCTGCCGGCGGGCGGCGAGCTGTTCGACCATGGCCAGGTGCAGCAGCACCTGGAACTGCCCGGCCGCTGGCTGGAGCGAGGTGTGGTGCGCGGCGACGACACGCTGCTGCTGGACTCGCCCCTGGGCTGGGCCGGCCACCGGGTGTTGTCCACGCTGTGGTTCGCGGCCGGCACAGCCTGGCCCACACCACAGCGCGATGCGCTGCTGGACGCCGCCCGCGAAGCGATCGCCGCGAGTGGTGTCAGCGCCGGGGTGACGGCCGCCCACCCGCAGGTGCTGGTGCTGCGCGTGCTGACGCCACAGGTGGAGCCGGCGATGCAGCTGCTGAAGGCCGTGCGTGGCGCCTGGCGCCAAACCGCCTGGGGCCTGGCGGCCGAACCGCCGCGCATCTGGCGCACCTGACGGCCGGCACCGCCGAACACGGCAAGACACAGCAAACCAACAGGCTGAAGCGGCAGGCACCGCACCGTCGCACCTGGCACGCATCATGCTGCACACCTACTTGTATACCAGTACGTGCACCAATGCTGAACATGGACCGCCCGCTCACCCTTGCCGACTGGCACGCCGCGTACCGCGACGGTGCCGACCCGGCCACGCTGCTGCACCCCCTGCGGGCGCAGCTGGCCGCCCGCGGCGCGCCGGTCTACCTGCATGTGGCCGACGAGGCGGCCCTGCAGGCGCAACTGCAGGGTCTGCAGGCCCTGGCCGCCTTGCACCCCGGCCGTGCGGCACTGCTGCAGGCCTGCCCGTTGTGGGGCGTGCCCTTTGTCGTCAAGGACAACATCGACGTGGCCGGCGCAACCACCACCGCCGCCTGCCCGGCCTGGGCGCACACCGCCGAGCACCATGCCACCGTGGTGCAGCGCCTGCTGGCCGCCGGTGCGGTGTGGTTGGCCAAGAGCAACCTGGACCAGTTCGCCACCGGGCTGGTGGGCACACGCTCGCCTTATGGCGCGCCGTCCAGCGCCTGGTCGGCCGATCATGTCAGCGGGGGGTCCTCATCCGGTTCGGCCGTGGCCGTGGCCGTGGGCGACGTGCCCTTTGCGCTGGGCACCGACACCGCCGGCTCGGGCCGCATCCCGGCCGGCTTCAACCACATCGTCGGCCTCAAGCCCACGCCGGGCCGCAGCCCCACCACCGGCGTGCTGCCGGCCTGCCGCACGCTGGACGTGGTCTCGGTGTTCGCGCTGACGGTGGACGACGCCGCCAGCGTGCTGGCGGTGATGGAAGGCCCCGACCCAGCCGACGCCTACAGCGGCACGCGCCCGGGCCCGTCGCACTGGCAGCCGCGGCTGCGCATCGGCGTGCCGGCCGAACTGCCGCCGGGGGTGGACGCCGACATGGCCGCGTGTTTCCAGGCCGCGCAAGAAGGCCTGCGCGCCCAGGGCCACACCCTGCAGCCATTTGACTTCAGCCCGCTGGCCGACGTGGCCGCGCTGCTCTACCAGGGCCCCTGGGTCGCCGAACGCCACCTGGTGGTGCGCGGACTTCTGGCGCGCGACCCCGAGGCGCTGGACCCCGCCGTGCGCCAGGTGATCAGCGCTGCAGAGCAATTCAGTGCCGACGATGCCTTTGCCGGCCAGTACCGGCTGCGTGCGCTGGCGCAGCAGGCCGCGGCGCTGTGGCAAGGCCTGGATGTGCTGCTGCTGCCCACGGCCCCGCACCACCCCACACACGCCGAGCTGGTGGCCGATCCGCTGGGCGCGAACAGCGCGCTCGGTGTGTTCACCAACTTCGTCAACCTGCTGGGCTGGTGTGCGCTGGCGGTGCCGGCGGCGGTGTCTCCCGTCGGCCTGCCGCTGGGCCTGACCTTCGTCGCGCCCGGTGGGCACGACGCCGCGCTGGCGCAGTTCGGCCGCCAGTGGCAGGCACTGGCGGCACAGCCGCTGGGTGCCACCGGGGCGGTTTACGTCGAGGCGCCGCCGTTGCTGACGCCAGCCAGCCAGCCCACGCTGCCCATCGCCGCTGTCGGCGCGCACCTGTCGGGCCTGCCCTTGAACTGGCAGCTCACCGACCTCGGTGCCACGCTGCAGCAGACCACCCACACCGCACCGCACTACCGGCTTTACGCCCTGCCCGGCACCACACCGCCCAAACCCGGCCTGCAGCGTGTGCGCAGCGACGGCACGACGATTGCACTGGAGGTCTGGGACCTGCCTCTGCACCAGGTGGGCCGTTTCCTGGCCGGCATCCCGGCACCGCTGGGGCTGGGCAGCGTCGAGCTGGCCGACGGCCGTGTGGTGCACGGCTTCCTGTGCGAAGGCCACGCCCTGCTGGGCGCCGTGGACATCAGCCACCACGGCGGCTGGCGCGCCTATCTCTCGTCGTTGAAAGGGAACTGATCCATGGACCGTCGTCACTTCATCGCCAGCACCTCGGCCCTGGGTGCGCTGCCGCTGGCCGCCGATCTGGCCCATGCGCAGGCCCGGCCCAAGGATGTGCTGGTGGTCGCCAACGAGTTCGGCCCCAACTCGCTGGACATCCACACCGTGGGCGCCAACCGCGCGTCCTACGGCGTCAGCTGGCTGGTCTACGACCGGCTGATGAGCTACGGCAAACGCACGCTGCCAGACGGGCGCGTGGCCTACGACCGCAACAAACTCGAACCCGAGCTGGCCGAAAGTTGGTTGATCGCGCCCGATGGCCAATCGGTGACCTTCAAGCTGCGCAAAAGCGCCAAGTTCCACGACGGCACACCGGTGACCGCCAAGGACGTGAAGTGGAGCCTGGACCGCGCGGTGACGGTGGGCGGTTTCCCCACCTTCCAGATGGCCGCCGGCTCGCTGGAAAAACCCGAGCAGTTCGAGGTGGTCGATGAACACACCTTCCGCGTCAAGTTCATCCGCAAGGACAAGCTGACGATGAACGACCTCGCGGTCGTCGTGCCCTGCATCTTCAACAGCGAGCTGGTCAAAAAGAACGCCACGCCGCAGGACCCCTGGGGCCTGGCCTGGACACGCAACAACACCGCCGGCGGTGGTGCCTACAAGGTGGAGGCCTTCCGCCCCGGGCAGGAAATCGTCTACGTGCGGTTCGACGACTGGAAGAGCGGCCCGCTGCCTGCGCTGCGCCGCATCGTGCAGCGCGACGTGCCCAACGCCGGCAACCGGCGCGCCCTGCTGGTCAAGGGCGACATCGACATCACGTATGACCTGCCGCCCAAGGACTTTGCCGAACTGTCCAAGGAAGGCGCCGCGATCAAGGTCAGCACGATGCCGATCGAAAACGCGATGTTCTACCTGGGCATGAACACCACCAGGCCGCCCTTCGACAACCCCAAGGTGCGCCAGGCCGTCGCCTACGTGCTGCCCTACGACAAGATCTTCGACAACGCGCTCTATGGCCGCGGCGCCAAGCTCTATGGCGGCAGCAACCCGGTGAAAGACATCGCCTGGCCGCAGCCCACGGCCTACAAAACCGATGTGGCCAAGGCCAAGGCGCTGCTGGCCGAAGCCGGGCTGGCCAACGGCTTCGAGACCACACTGAGCTTCGACCTGGGCGGCGCCACCATCGGCGAGCCGATGGCCGTGCTGGTGCAGGAGTCGCTGGCCAGCATCGGCATCAAGGCGCAGATCAACAAGATCCCCGGCGCCACCTGGCGCGCCGCGCTGCTGAAGAAAGACATGCCGATGTTGATCAACCGCTTCGGCGGCTGGCTGGACTTTCCGGAGTACTTCTTCTTCTGGTGTTACCACGGCCAGAACGCCGTGTTCAACACCATGAGTTACCAGAACCCCAAGCTCGACAAGATCATCACCAACGCGCGTTTTGCCGAGAGCAAACCGATCTACGACAGCTCGGTGCGCGAGATGGTGCAGCTGGCCTTCGACGAGGTGCCGCGCATCCCCATCGCCCAGCCCAGCATGGACGTGGCGATGCAGAAGAACATCAACGGCTACATGTACTGGTTCCACCTGCAGCCGGACTACCGGCAGCTGTCCAAGGTCTGAAGGGACAGGCACCATGGACCACCACGCTGCCTATGTCGACGCCGCCGCCGCGGTGCTGGGGCTGAAGATCGCCACCGAGTACCGGCCGGGTGTGCTGCGTTTTTTCGGCCTCGCCGCGGCGATGGCCGAACAGGTGATGTCGCTGCCGCTGGACGCGTCTGACGAACCCGGCACCGCCTTTGTGCCGGTGGCACCGAGGCGCGGCGAATGAGCGCCACCGCCACGGTGTGTGACACCGCTGCCGCCGTCCGCAGTGGCAGCAGCACGGCACGCGCCGCGGTGCAGGCCAGCCTGGACCGCATCGCCGCCACCGAGCCACGCGTGAACGCCTTCACCGCGGTGCTGGCCGAACGTGCACTCAAACGTGCCGACCAGATCGACCGCCACACGCAGCGTTCGCAGCTGCGCCTGGCCGGCGTGCCGTTTGCGGTGAAGAACCTGTTCGATGTGGCCGGTTTGCCCACGCTGGCCGGCTCCAAGATCGAGGCCACCCGCGCCCCGGCGGCGCGTGACGCGCTGTTGGTGCGCCGGCTCGAAGCTGCGGGCGCGGTGCTGGTGGGCGCACTCAACATGGACGAGTACGCCTACGGTTTCACCACCGAAAACACACATGCCGGTGCCACACACAACCCGCACGACCTGACACGCATCAGCGGCGGCTCGTCCGGCGGCTCGGCGGCCGCCGTGGCCGCCGGCCAGGTGCCGCTGACACTGGGCTCGGACACCAACGGCTCGATCCGCGTGCCCTCGTCGCTGTGCGGCACCTTCGGCCTCAAACCCACCTTCGGCCGGCTGCCGCGCACCGGCTCCTACCCCTTCGTGGCCAGCCTGGACCACCTGGGCCCGTTTGCACGCAGCGTGGCCGACCTGGCGCTGGCCTACGACGTGATGCAGGGCGCCGACGCCACCGACCCGGCCAACGCGCAGCGGCCGGTGGAAGCGGTGTCGCAGCAGCTGGACCAGGGCCTGGCCGGCCTGCGCATCGGTGTGCTGGGCGGTTGGTTCCGCGAGATGGCGCTGCCCGAGGGCCTGGCCGCGGTGGACCAGGTGGCCGAAGCCCTGGGCACCACCCGCCTGATCGAGTGGCCCGAGGTCGCACGGGCGCGCGCCGCGGCGTTTTTGATCACCTGCGCCGAAGGCAGCACGCTGCACCTGCCCGACCTGAAGGCCCGGCCGCAGGACTTCGACCCCCACACCCGCGAACGTTTCCTGGCCAACGCGCTGATCCCGGCCGCCTGGGTGGCGCAGGCACAGCGTGTGCGGCACTGGTTTGCACGCCGCGTGGCGCGCAGCTTTGAAACCGTGGACGTGGTGATCGCCCCAGCCACACCCTGCGTGGCGCCCGCCATCGGCACCGAGTGGCTGCAGATCGCCGGCCAGCGCCTGCCGGCGCGCGCCAGCATGGGCCTGCTCACCCAGCCGGTGTCCTGCATCGGGCTGCCGGTGGTGACGGTGCCGCTGTGGGGCCTGAACCCCGACGCACCGCACCTGCCGGTGGGTGTGCAGATCATCGCCGCGCCGTGGCGTGAAGACCTGGCGCTGCGGGTGGCTGCGGCGCTGGAAGCGCAAGGTGTGTGCAGCGCACCGGTGGCCACGTTGTGAGGGCGACGCTGTGATGACCATCAACCAACCCGACGTGCACGCCGAGCTGAGCGCGGTGTTTGCCCGCTACGAAGACGCGCTGGTGAACAACCGCGTGGACGTGCTGGACGAACTGTTCTGGGACAGCCCGCACACCGTGCGCTACGGCGTGGGCGAGAACCTGGTCGGCATCGCCGCCATCCGTGAATTCCGCAATGCCCGGCCAGCCGCCGGCCTGGCCCGCACGCTGATGAACACCGTGATCACCACCTATGGCAATCACTGCGGCACCGCGATGACCGAGTTCCAGCGCAAGGGCAGCAGCAAAACCGGGCGCCAGAGCCAGACCTGGTGCCGCATCGACGGCCGCTGGGTCGTCGTGGCCGCGCATGTGAGCTTGTTGTGAGCTTGTTGTGAGCCTTCTTTGATCCCCACCCGATACCCCCAAGGAGAGAGCGCGATGAACGAGTCCCGTCTGATGTTGCCCCGCCGCCAGCTGCTGATCGGCTCGGCGCTTGCTGCTGTCACCGGCGCCGGCGCCTGGCGCAGTGCCTCGGCCCAGGCACCGCTGGTGATCGGCGTCATCTACGTCGGCCCCAAGGGCGACTTTGGCTACAACCAGGCCCAGGCCGCCGCCGCCGCCGCGCTGAAAAAACTGCCCGGCCTGAAGGTGGTGGAAGAAGAAAACGTGGCCGAGACCGTGGCGGTGCAGAAGACCATGGAATCGATGATTCGGCAGGACGGCGCGACCCTGGTCTTCCCCACGTCCTTCGGCTACTTCGACCCGCACATGCTGAAGATGGCCGAGAAGTACCCCAAGGTGCGTTTTGCGCATTGCGGCGGCATGTGGACGGCCGGCAAACACCCCACCAACACCAGCAGCTACTTCGGCTACATCGACGAGTGCCAGTACCTGGCAGGTGTCGTCGCGGGCTTCACCAGCAAGAGCAAGAAGCTGGGCTTCATCGCCGCCAAGCCGATCCCGCAGGTGCTGCGCAACATCAACGCCTTCACGATGGGCGCCCGTTCGGTGGACCCGACCATCACCACGCGGGTGATCTTCACCGGCGAGTGGTCCATGCCGGTGAAAGAAGCCGAAGCGTCGACCAGCCTGATCGACCAGGGGGTGGACGTGCTGACCTGCCATGTGGACAGCCCCAAGGTCATCATGGAGACGGCCGAAAAACGCGGGGTGTTCTGCACCGGTTACCACGCCAGCCAGGCTGCGCTGGCGCCCAAGGGTTACCTCACGGGCGCCGAATGGGACTGGGCCACGCCCTATGGCGCGCAGGTCAAGGCGGCGCAGGCCGGCACACCGATGCCCAACCTGCTGCGTGGTGGTTTGAAGGACGGCTACGTGAAGATGTCGGCCTACGGCCCCGCCGTCAGTGCTGCAGCCAAGAAGAAGGCCGACGAGGTGAAGGCCGCAATGCTGAAGGGCGGCTACAGCATCTTCAAGGGCCCGCTGAAGGACAACAAGGGCGGCACCGTCATCGCCGCGGGCAAGAGCCTGGACCAGTTCGACGCCTCGCTGGAAGGCATGAACTACCTGGTCGAAGGTGTGATTGGTTCCATCCCCGGCTGAGCCTGCCATGCAGCGCCTGATCGACGCCGCCCTGCCCGTGATCGCCGCGTTGGCGATCACGGTGGTGCTGTTTTCGGCGGCGGTGGCGCTGGCGGGCTTCGACCCGCTGGCGGTCTGGGCGCTGATCTACGCGGGTGGCTTCGGCGACAGCTTCGCGTGGCAGAACACACTCCAGCGCGCCGCGCCGCTGATGTTGACCGGCCTGGCGGTGGCGCTGCCGGCGCAGGCCGGGCGCGTGATCATCGGTGCCGAAGGTGCGCTGGTGCTGGGCGGCCTGGCGGCCGCGGCGCTGGGCACCACGGTCAGCGGCGGCAGCCCCTGGGTGGTCTGGCCCTTGATGGCACTGGCCGGCATGTTGGCCGGTGGCCTGTGGATCGCACTCGCCGGCTGGCTGCGTGAAAAACGCGAGGTCAACGAGACCATTTCCAGCCTGCTGCTGGCCTTCATCGCCATCGCGCTCTTCAACCAGTGCGTGGAGACCGTGCTGCGCGATCCGGCCAGCCTGAACAAACCCTCCACGCTGCCGCTGCCCGATGCGCTGATGTTGCCACCCGTGCCCGGGCTGGATGTGCACTGGGGCCTGGTGGCCGGTGTGCTGCTGGCGCTGGTCGCGGCGGTAGTGATGCGTTTCACCCCGCTGGGCCTGGCGCTGAAGGTGGCGGGGGGCAACCCGCGCACCGCCCTCGGTGTCGGCCTGCCGGTGGCCACGCTGACCATCGGTGCCTGTTTTGCCGGCGGCGCAGCCGCCGGCCTGGCCGGGGCCATCGAGGTGGCGGCGGTGCACGGCGCGGCCAACGGTTCCTTGATCGCGGGTTATGGCTACAGCGGCATCCTGATCGCGTTTGCCGCACGTTTTTCGCCAGCCGGTGTGATACCGGTGGCGCTGCTGGTCGGTGGCATCGCGGCCAGCGGCAGCCTGTTGCAGCGGCGGCTGGGCTTGCCCGACGCGGCCGTCACGGTGCTGCTGGGTTTTGCCTTCGTGGCCTTGATCGGCTGCGAAACGCTGCGTGGGCGGTCGTTCTGGTCAAAGGGGCGAGCATGAGTCGGATGACTGATCTGGGCCCACGGCCGGCCTTCGTGGTCCGCGTGGCCAACAGCGCGAGTTTGTTGTGGCGTGATCGGGCCGGCGGGGCAGGCTGCGCCCTTCATGCCCGGGGCAGCGGCCCCGGGCGCTCGCCAGGCACAAACAGTCCACTGGACTGTTTGTGTCCGGGCTCTCTCCCCCGCCACCGGCCTGCGGCCGCTGGCTCCTCCTTTACTTCCGGTCGCAGCCTGCGCCACCAGCCCGATCTGGCACCTTGCGTGGCGCTCGACATGGGCGCGCCACCGCTGTGCGCAGCCGAGGGTGGTGGGACCCCTTCCCCGGAAGTAAAGGAGCAGGAACGGGCGAAGCCCGGTCCGGGGGACATGGAGGGGAAGGGGTCCCGCCGCCCTCGGCGACCGCCACCACTGCCCGCGCACGGACCTGTCCATGGAACTGCCAGAAGTAGACAGCCGACCTACATCAACCCGCAAGGAATCCATTGATGGACACCAGCACCCTCGGTTGGTGGGGCGTGCCGCTCGCGATCCTGGGCGGCGCCATCCGCGTCGGCACACCGTTGTTGTGGGTGAGCCTGGGCGAGACGGTGACGGAGAAGGCCGGGCGCATCAACCTGGGTCTGGAGGGCACGCTGTTGATGGGCGCGATGAGCGCCTACGGGGTGGCGCTGGCCAGCGGCAACCCCTGGTTGGGCGTGCTGGCCGCGGCCCTCGTCGGCATGTTGATGGGCACGTTGCACGGCGCGCTGTGTTCGCTCACACGTGTCAACGACACGGCGATGGGCATCGCGCTGATGCTGGCCGGTTCGGGCCTGGCCTTCTGGCTGGGCAAACCGCTGATCCAGCCGGCGGCGCCCGACCTGCCGGCGATCGCGCTGGGTGCCTTCACGGACCAACCGGCGGTGCAGGCCGCACTCGCCATCAACCCGCTGTTTGCCATCGGCGTGGTGCTGGCTTTCATCGTGCACTGGGCGCTGAAGAACACCCGCTTCGGGCTGCGATTGCGCGTGGTGGGCGACAGCGAAAACGCTGCGCGGGCGTTTGGCCTGATCCCCACCGTCTACCGCGTCGTGGCCACCGCCTTCGGTGGCGCATGTGCCGGGGTGGGCGGGGCGTCGCTGTCACTCGTCTACCCAGGGGCCTGGAGCGAGGCCCTGTCCAGCGGCCAGGGCGTGATGGCCGTCGCACTGGTGATCTTTGCGCGCTGGGACCCGCGGCGCTGCATCTGGGCCGGCCTGCTGTTCGGCGGCGCCAGCGCCATCAGCCCGGCGCTGCAGGCGCTGGGCTACAGCCAGGGTTATTACCTCTTCGGCGCCTTGCCCTACGTGCTGACGCTGGCGCTGCTGATAGGCCTGGGCAAACCCGGCCCCAGCCACGGCGCGCCGGGTGAACTGTCGTTGAACCGCTGAGCACGATGAAGACGATCAACGCGAACCCCTACCCCTGGCCCTTCGACGGCGCCTGGAGCGCCGCCAACACGGCGCTGGTGGTCATCGACATGCAGACCGACTTCTGCGGCCATGGCGGGTATGTGGACCGCATGGGTTACGACCTGTCGCTGACCCGCGCGCCCATCGCCCCGATCCGCGCGCTGCTGGAAGCTGCCCGCGCCCAGGCTGTGACGGTGGTCCACACCCGCGAAGGCCACCGCCCGGACCTCAGCGACCTGCCGGCCAACAAACGCTGGCGCTCGCGGCGCATCGGCACCGACGGTGTCGGCATCGGCGACGACGGGCCCTGTGGCCGCATCCTGGTGCGTGGTGAACCCGGCTGGCAGATCATCGATGAACTCGCCCCCATCGCGGGCGAGGTGGTGCTGGACAAACCCGGCAAGGGCAGTTTCTGCGCCACCGACCTGGAACTGATCCTGCACACGCGCGGCATCCGTTACCTGGTGCTCACCGGCATCACCACCGACGTGTGTGTGCACACCACGATGCGCGAGGCCAACGACCGCGGCTTCGAATGCCTGATCGTCAGCGACGCCACCGCCGCCACCGACCGCGGCAACCACGAGGCGGCGCTGAAGATGGTGACGATGCAAGGTGGGGTGTTTGGGGCGGTGGCGGCTTCGGCTGATGTTCTGGGGGCCTGGGATTGACGATGCTGCTCTCGACTGTGACATCCGCGCGAGCCGAGGGCATGAAGCCCCCTCTTCCTTCCATGTCCCCCGGCTCGGGCTTCGCCCGACCCTCCTCCTTTACTTACAGGAAGAGGGGGCTTCACACCCTCGGCGGGCCACTTCGGTGGCGGGCACTCATGGCACGCCAATGCTGGCGCCGGCGCGGGCTGGCGGGGCACTGGCCGACCGCAAGTAAAGGAGGAGCCGGCGGCCGCAG
>JADMJD010000013.1:105445-117195 GCA_018780805.1 Rubrivivax sp.
TCATTCTCGCGCTGCAATTCTTTGCTTTCCCAGCCCCGCGCCAGAGCCAATGCAGGCGTTCTGCAGTCACGAAGAGCAGCGATTGGAGAACACCCCCATGCTGATCCCCCCACAACCCGACCCCGAAGGCGCCGCCCGCGTCGAGATGCTCGGCTTCAGCAAACGTTTCGGCGCGCTGCAGGCGCTGGACGACGTGTCGCTCACGGTCGAAGCCGGGAGTTTCCACGCGCTGCTGGGCGAAAACGGGGCCGGCAAATCGACGTTGGTGAAATCGCTGATCGGCTTCTACCGCGCCGACACCGGCAGTGTGATGGTCGATGGCCGCGAACGCGACATCGGCAGCCCACGCGATGCCGCTGCCCTGGGCATCGGCATGATCTTCCAGCACTTCACCGTGGTGCCCGGCATGACGGTGGCCGAGAACCTGGCGCTGGCCGGGCGCGACCTGGCGCCGGTGATCCACTGGCGGGCCGAACGCGAGCGCCTGGCAGCTTTCAAGCAGACGGCGCCCTTTCCGTTGGACCTGGATGCCCGTGTCGCCGGCCTGGCCGCGGGTGAAAAGCAAAAGCTCGAAATCCTGAAGGCGCTCTACACCCGCCGGCGTTTCCTGGTTCTGGACGAACCGACCTCGGTGCTGACCCCGCTGGAGGCCGACGAAGTGCTGGGCCAGATGAAGGCGCTGTGCCAGGCGCAGCAACTCACCGTGCTCATCATCACGCACAAGTTCCGCGAGGTTTTCGGCTTCTGCGACGAGGTGACGGTGCTGCGCAAAGGCCGCCGCACCGGGGCCACCAGAACCGCCGACAGCCACCGCGACCAACTGGCTGGCTGGATGATGGGTGTCGAACCCAGCGAGACCATCGCTGCGACTGCGGCGCCGGCCGCAGCGGCCATCCCCGGCACACCCCGCCTGGCCATCAGCGGATTGCAGGTGGCCGGCCACGAAGGCCTGCTCGCCATCGACGGCCTGGCGCTGCAGGTGCAGCCCGGAGAGATCGTCGGTGTGGCCGGCGTCTCGGGCAACGGCCAGCGTGAGCTGGTGGCCGCGCTCACCGGCGCGCTGCCGATGGCCGGTGGCAGCGTCAGCGTCGATGGCCAGCCGTATGTGCCGACACGCCGCAGCATGACGGCGCTGCAGGTGCGCAGCCTGCCGGAAGAGCCGCTGCACAACGCCTGCGTGGGGCATCTGAGCGTGGGCGAAAACCTGGCGCTGCGCAACTTCGACCGCGCGCCGCTGAAACAGGGCTGGTTCCTGTCGGCGTCGGCCTTGAAGGCGCAGGCACAGGCCGGCATCGCGGCCTTCAAGGTCAAGACACCGGGGCCGGCGACGGCGATCCAGAACCTCTCCGGCGGCAACGTGCAGCGCGCCGTGCTGGCACGCGAGCTGGGCGCGGTGAACGACGACCCGCCACGTTTGTTGATCGTCGCCAACCCCTGTTTTGGCCTGGACTTCCAGGCCACGGCCGAGATCCACGCCAGGCTGCGCGCCGCGCGCGACGCCGGCACCGGCGTGCTGCTGGTCAGTGAAGACCTGGACGAGTTGCTGGCCCTGGCCTCGCGCCTGGTGGTGCTGTCGCACGGCCATGTGGCGCTGGAATGCCCGACGGCCAACGCCGACATCTCGGCCATCGGGCGGGCGATGGCGGGCGACTTGAAGGAGGCTGCATGAAGACGGTGAAGGCTCGCCCCTACGACTACCCGTTCGATCCGGCCCACACCGCGGTCGTGATGATCGACATGCAGCGCGACTTCCTCGAGCCCGGTGGTTTTGGCGCGCTGCTGGGCAACGACGTGGCGCCGCTCGCGCGCATCGTGCCGGCCTGTGTTCGGCTGCTGGCGCTGGCGCGTGCACAGGGCATGAAGGTCATCCACACGCAGGAAGCGCACGACCCACTGCTGGCCGATTGCCCACCGGCCAAGAAGGCGCGCGGCCACCTGGCCTGCGGCATCGGCGATCCCGGCCCGCTGGGGCGCGTGCTGGTGGCGGGCGAACCCGGCGCCGGCTTCGTGCCCGAGCTGCAACCGCGGCTGGGCGACATCGTGCTGCGCAAACCCGGCAAGGGCGCTTTCCACGCCACCGGGCTGGATGCCATGCTGCGCGGCCTGGGCATCACGCACCTGCTGTTCGGCGGCGTGACGACCGAGGTCTGTGTGCAGACCACGATGCGCGAGGCCAATGACCGCGGTTACGAAAGCCTGCTGCTCACCGACTGCAGCGCCAGCTACTTCCCGGCCTTCCACGCCGCCACGGTGGAGATGGTGGTGGCACAAGGGGGCATCGTCGGCTGGGCTGCGACCCTGGCCGACCTGGAGACTGCATGTTCCGCGTGATCGCCACGCGGCTGCTGGCCGCGCTGCCCAACCTGGTGGGCGTGGTGGTGATCACCTTCATCCTCACGCGGGCGCTGCCAGGTGACCCGGCCGCCTACTTCGCCGGTGGTGCGGCCACACAGGAAGCGGTGGCCCAGGTGCGCGCGCAGCTGGGCCTGGACCGCCCGCTGCTGGAACAGTTCTTCAGCTACGTGGCCGGGCTGGCGCGCGGTGACCTGGGCCTGTCGCTCACCACCGGCCAGCCGGTGCTGCAGGAGCTGCTGCAGCGCCTGCCGGCGTCGATGGAGCTGGTGCTGCTGTCGCTGTTGCTGGCGTGTGCGACGGCCATCCCGCTGGGCGTGCTGGCCGCCACACGCCCGGGTTCGTGGATCGACCAGCTCTGCCGTGTCATCACCACGGCCGGTGTGTCGCTGCCGACCTTTTTCACCGGGCTGCTGCTGTCCTACGTCTTCTACTTCCTGCTCGGCTGGGCGCCGTCGCCACTCGGCCGGCTGGACCCGATGTACTCGCCGCCGGCACAGGTGACGGGGCTGTACCTGGTCGATGCACTGCTGGCCGGGGACCTGGGCCTGTGGTGGGCCAGCTTCACACAGCTGATCCTGCCGGTGCTGACGATGGCCATCTTCGTGCTGGCGCCCATCGCGCGCATGACACGTGCGTCGATGTTGTCGGTGCTGTCAGCCGACTTCGTGCGCACGGCCCGCGCCAGCGGGCTGTCGGCCACCACGGTGCTGCTGCGCTACGCGCTGCGCAACGCACTGCTGCCGGTGGTCACGACACTCGGCATGGTCTTCGGTTTCATGCTGGGCTCCAGCGTGATCGTCGAGAAGGTCTTCGGCTGGCCGGGTGTGGGCAGCTACGCCATCGATGCACTCACCGCCAGCGACTACGCGCCGGTGCAGGGCTTCGTGCTGGCCATGGGCATCCTGTTCGTGCTGCTGAACCTGGGGGTGGACCTGCTGTACGGGCTGATCGATCCGCGGGTGAGTGTCGAGGCATGAGCGCCGCCCGGCCGATCCGCAGGCGCTCGCTCCCCCTCGGGGGGACGGCGCGCAGCGCCAAGGGGGCCCCATGAACGAGACGTTCAAGCACATCCGCCATGTGCTGGCCGAAAACCCGGTGACGCTGGGCGCCACGGCGCTGTTCATGGTGTTCGTGTTGCTGGCGCTGTTCGGCCCGTCCCTGGTGCCCTACGACCCGCTGGCCAGCAACGCGGCGGTGGCATTGCAGCCACCATCGGGCGCCCACTGGTTCGGCACCGATTCACTGGGCCGCGACATCTTCTCGCGCACCATCGTCGCCACGCGGCTGGACCTGGGCATCGCCGTCGCCGCGGTGGCGGTGTCGTTTGTGCTGGGCATGCCGCTCGGCCTGGCGGCGGGGTTCTTCGGTGGCTGGTGGGACCGCATCGTCACACGCGTGTCCGACACCATCATGGCCTTCCCGCTGTTCGTGCTGGCGATGGGCATCGTCGCCGCACTGGGCAACACGGTGGGCAACATCGTGCTGGCCACGGCCATCATCAACCTGCCGTTCTACGTGCGCGTGGCGCGGGCCGAAGCCAACGTGCGGCGCGGTGCGGGCTACATCGAGGCTGCGCGACTGGCCGGCAACGGCAACGTCCGCCTGATCGCGGTGCACCTGTTCCCGAATGCGCTGCCGCCGGCCATGGTGCAGGTGAGCCTGAACCTGGGCTGGGCCATCCTGAACGCCGCGGGCCTGAGCTTCATCGGCCTGGGCGTGCGCCCGCCGGAGCCCGAGTGGGGCATCCTGGTCGCCGAAGGTGCGCAGTACATCGTCTCCGGCGAGTGGTGGGTGAGCTTCTTCCCGGGCATGGCGCTGATGCTGGCGGTGTTCACCTTCAACCTGCTGGGCGATGCGCTGCGAGACATCTTCGACCCGAGGAGAAGAACTTGAGCCCCCCAGTCGCTTCGCTCCTGCCCCCAAGGGGCTTTGTCCGCCTTGGGGCGGCCCGGCGGCGGACATGAACACACAACCGCCGCTGCTCGAAGTCCACGACTTCAGCCTGGAGTTCCGCACCCGCAGCGGCACCGTGCGGGCGCTGGAAGCCATCCATCTGACGCTGCGCAAGGGCGAGATGCTGGGCCTGGTGGGCGAAAGCGGCTCGGGCAAGTCGGTGCTGGCCTACGCGATGCTGGGCATCAGCGACCGCGCCGCGCGCATCACCGGCGGCACGGCGATGTACGGCGGCATGGACCTGCTGCAGGCCGACGAAAGCACGCTCGCCGATCTGCGCGGGCGCGAGATCTCGATGATCTTCCAGAGCCCGCGCACGGCGCTCAACCCCATCCGCCCGGTGGGCCTGCAGATCGAGGACGTGTTGCGCCGCCACGCCGCCGCGCGGGGGCCGGACCTCGGACAGAGCCTGAAACAACGTGCCGTGCAGGCGCTGCGTGAAGTGGCCATCTCCGACCCCGAGCGGCGTGTGAAGGCCTACCCCTTCGAGATGTCGGGTGGCATGTGCCAGCGTGTGATGATCGCGGTGGCGCTGGCCTGCCGGCCTGGCCTGCTGATCGCCGACGAACCCACCACCGGCCTGGACGTCACCACGCAGGCCGCGGTGATGGACCTGATCGCCGGCCTGGCCAAGGAACGCCAGATGGCCACCATCTTCATCACGCACGACCTGGCGCTGGCGGCCGACCACTGCGACCGCATCGTCGTGATGCACGCCGGCCACGCGGTGGAAGCCGCGCCCACGGCCCAGCTGTTCGCCGCCCCGCGCCACCCCTACACCGCGCGCCTGATGACCAGCACCCCCAACGCCACCAGCAGCGTCGCCAGCCTGCAGCCCGTGCCCGGCAACCTGCCGGACCTGCGCCGCAACGACCTGCCGGGATGCCGTTTTGCCGAACGCTGCGAACGTGCCGCCGACCGCTGCCGCAGCGAACGCCCGGTGCTGGACCCGGCGCAGGACCACGCCGTCGCCTGCTGGTTCCCGCTGCAGGAGCTGGCCCATGTCTGAACCGCTGCTGCAGGTGGAGCGCCTGAGCAAACGTTTCCCGGTCGCCGGCAAACGGGGCGCGAAGCTGTTCGCGGTGGACGATGTGAACTTCACGCTCGCAGCGGGTGAAAGCCTGGGCCTGGTGGGTGAATCGGGCTGCGGCAAGAGCACGCTGGTGCGGCTGCTGGCGCGTTTGCTGGATGTGAGCGACGGCCGCATCGTCTTCGATGGCCAGGACCTGGCCGCGGTGCCGGCGGCAGGTTTTGCGCGCGCGCCGCAACGTGCGGCCATCCAGATGGTGTTCCAGGACCCCACCGACAGCCTGAACCCGCGCTTCACCGCCCGCGAGACCATCGCCGAGCCGTTGGCGTTGCTGAGCCCCCTGCGTGGCGCGGCGGCGATGGCGCGCGTGGACGAGGTGGCGGCGCAGGTCGGCCTGCCGGCCACGCTGTTGTCGCGTTACCCGCACCAGCTCTCGGGCGGGCAGAAGGCGCGTGTGGGCATCGCCCGTGCGCTGGCGCTGCGGCCACGGCTGCTGATCCTGGACGAACCCACGGCAGCGCTGGACGTCTCGGTGCAGGCCGTGGTGCTGCAGCTGCTGGACCAGCTGCGCCGCGAGCTGGGCCTGACCCTGCTGTTTGTCTCGCACGACCTGAACGTGGTGCGCCTGCTCACCGACCGCGTGGCCGTGATGTACCTGGGCCGCATCGCCGAGATCGGCTCGTCGGAGCAGGTGTTCCGCGCGCCGGCCCACCCGTACACGCAGGCGCTGGTGAGTGCGATCCCGGGCCAGGGGCCGCGTGTGAAACTCAGTGGCGAAGTCAGCAGCCCGATCGACCCGCCCAAGGCCGCCTGCCGCTTCCACGGCCGCTGCCCTCAGGGCCAGGACCTGTGCGGCCGCCAGGCCCCGCCCGAACATGTGATGCGCGACAGCCGGGTGGCCTGCCACTTTGCCGCATGATGGCGGGATGACCGCAGTTTCCGCCCCCACCGACCGGCCGCGCACCAACCTGGCCGAGCAGGTCTACACCACGCTGAAGGCCGAGCTGCACGACTTCCGCTGGGTGCCCGGCGACCGATTTTCCGAAGGTGAACTCGGCACCCGCCTGGGCGTCAGCCGCACACCGGTGCGCGAGGCCCTGTTCCGGCTGCGCAACGAGGGTTTCCTCGACGTGGAGTCCAAGTCCGGCTGGTACGTGCGGCCCATCGACTTCGGCCGCCTGGACCAGCTCTACGACCTGCGCATCGTGCTGGAACTCGCCAGCATCGACCGCCTGGTGGCCCGGCGCGACGACCCGCCCGCGCTGGACGCGCTGAAGGCCATCTGGCTGGTGCCGGCCGCCGAGCGGCTGGACGACGCGCGCGCCGTCGGGGCGCTGGACGAAGCCTTCCACGCGACGCTGGTGGTGGCGGCCGGCAACGCCGAGATCGCGCGTGTTCACCAGGACGTGACCGACCGCATCCGCATCGTGCGCCGGCTCGATTTCACGCGGCCCGACCGCATCGAGGCCACCTACGCCGAACATGCCAAGGTGCTGCGCGCCGTGATCCAGCGCAAGGGCGACCCGGCGCGGCTGATGCTGAAGAGCCACATCGAACAGAGCAAGACCGAGGTGCGCAAGATCACCTTGCACACCTTGCACGAAGCCCGCTTGAGGGGTCATTCCGGTTGAGCCCCGCGGCCGCGCAGAATGCGGCATGCACGCAGTGACCGATCCCGAGGACCTGCAAGCCCGCCTGGCCGGCGCCGTGGGGCACGCCGGTGCCGGCATCGCACTCTTTGACGCGGAAGATCGGCTTCGCCATGCCAACGCCTGGTTCCGCCAAGCCTACGGGGTGGACCCGGACCCCGCCCCGACCTGGGAAGACATGATGCGGCGCTGCCACGCGCTGCGCCAGGGCGTGTTGATCGAAACCGACGACATCAACGCCTGGCTGGCCCGCGTGCGCCCGCGCTACCGCAGCCAGCCGGTGCGCAGCTTCGAGTCCGACCTGACCGACGGGCGCTGGGTCTGGGTGACCGAAAGCCTGCAGCCCGACGGCTGGCTGCTGATGCTGGTGGCCGATGTCAGCCCGTTGAAGGCCTCGGAAGCCGCGGCGCGCCAGGCGCGCGACGTGGCCCTGCAGCTGGCCCGCAGCGACGCACTGACCGAGCTGGACAACCGGCGCTACATCTTCGAGCAGCTGGGCGACCTGCTGGTGGGCTCGCGCACGATGCGCTGGCCGTTGACGGTGGTGATGCTGGACATCGACCACTTCAAGCACATCAACGACAGCCAGGGCCACGCCACGGGCGATGCGGTGCTGCGCCACTTTGCCGCCCTGCTTCGGCGGCAGCTGCGGCCGGCGGATGCGGTGGGCCGCATCGGCGGCGAGGAGTTCCTGCTGCTGCTGCCCAACGCCACGCTGGACGGTGCCGTCCAGACGCTGCGCCGGGTGCGCCAGATGATTGCAGAGTCCACCCAGGCGGCGGCGCTGCCGCTGCCGGCCTACGGCTTCTCGGCCGGGCTGGCCACGGCCCAGCCCGGCGACACGGTGGACACGCTGACCCGCCGCGCCGACGAAGCGCTGTACCGGGCCAAGGCCGAAGGCCGCAACCGCGACTGGGCGGACTCGCGCTCGATGCGGCTGTAGCGCAGCTGGACGGCGCGCGGACGAATCATTCAAGTCCGCGAAGGCCAGAGCCGATATCCCGTCAGACGCCCCAGATGGACCGCAGGTTCGCGCCAGCGTCGGACCCTTCACTTCCCTTCCAACAGGACCGAACATGAAAAACTGGATCCAGGCTGCCACTGTGGCTGCCGTGATGAGCATGAGCCTGGCCGCAGGCGCCGAGACGCTGGACGAAGCCAAGACGCTGCAGGACGCCGCCATCGCCGAAGTCAAGGCCAAGGGCCTGGACGCCGCCGTGAAAGAGTTCAACACCGGCGGCAAATGGCGCAAGGGCTCGCTCTACATCGTCATCGCCAACTTCAGCGGCGACATGCTGGCGCACTCGGCCAACGAGAAGATCATCGGCAAGAACATGCTGGAGGCCAAGGACGCGGGTGGCAAGGCCTTCGTGAAGGACGCCATTGCCGGTGTCAAGGGCAGCGGCAGCGCGCAATTCGACATCCGCTGGGCGAACCCGGTGACCAAGCAGATCGCCGACGCCACCTTCCTGACACGCCGCCTGCCGGGCAACGACGCCTACATCGGCACCGTGGTTTTCAAGTAAGGCACACCCCGCAGCATTCGTCGGAGACAAACCATGGGCCGTTGGTTGGACAACCTGAACCTGAACACCAAGCTGATGCTGGCGCCAGCGCTGTGCCTGCTGATGCTGTGCGCCGCCACCGCCGGCGCGTTGTGGGGCTTTGCCCAGCAGCGCGCGGCGCTGCTGGGCGTGGTGGAGGAGCGGCTGCCGGCCTATGCCTTTGCGGCCCGCTTTGAATCGGGCCTGCGCGACATGAACGCGCAGATCAACATGTCGCTCGGCTACGAGGCCATGGGCTATGGCGCCAAGGAGATCGCGGCCATCGACGAAGCCCTGGCCAAGAATGCCAACGGCCTGAAGAAGGCGCTCGACGAGCGCCTGGCCCAAGTCTCCAACGAACAGGAGCAGGCCAGCCTGAAGACGCTGGTCGGCGCCTTTGGCAAGTACGACAAGGCGGTCAAGGACACGCTGGACATGAAGTCCTCCGGGGCCGCGATCGCCTCCACCTTCCTGACCTCGGCGCAGAAGGAATACCAGACCCTGCTGGCCGAGACCAGCCGCCTGAGCCAGGCCAAGCTAGACGGGGCCGGCGAAGACGTGGCCGCCGCCAGCGCCGCCGCCACCCGTGCGCAAGCCGGCATCGGCGCCGCTGCCGTGGCTGCGCTGGCCCTGGGCGTCGCGCTGTCGCTGCTGTTGTCGCGCGGCCTCGTGCAGCGCACGGCCCGGCTGTCCGGCAGCGTGGCCGCGCTGGCCGAAGGCGACCTGACCCGCAGCGTCGTGGCCCAGGGCCGCGACGAGGTGGGCCGCCTGATGGCGGACGTGGAGCGTGTGCGCCTGCGCCTGGCCGAGTCCATGCACGCCGTGCACCAGGCCTCGGAGTCGGTGCGCGTGGCCGCCGGCGAGATCGCGGCCGGCAACCAGGACCTGTCGCAACGCACCGAACACCAGGCCAGCAACCTGCAGCAGACGGCCGCGTCGATGGAGCAGCTCACGACCACCGTGCGCCAGAACGCCGACGCCGCGCGACAGGCCAACCAGCTGGCGGCCGGCGCGAGTGCCGTCGCGGCCAAGGGCGGCCAGGTCGTCGGCGAGGTGGTGACCACGATGGACCAGATCGCCGGCAGCAGCCGCAAGATCGCCGACATCATCGGCACCATCGACGGCATTGCCTTCCAGACCAACATCCTGGCGCTGAACGCGGCGGTGGAAGCCGCCCGTGCCGGCGAACAAGGCCGCGGCTTTGCGGTGGTGGCCGGCGAGGTGCGCAGCCTGGCGCAGCGCAGTGCCGAGGCGGCGCGCGAGATCAAGGCCCTCATCGGCGCCAGTGTCGAACGCGTGGAAACCGGCTCCCGCCTGGTGGCCAACGCCGGCCAGACCATGCAGGACATCGTGTCGCAGGTGCAGCGCGTCAGCCTGCTGATCGGCGAGATCGATGGCGCGACCCAGGCCCAGACCGGCGGCATCGCCGACGTGAGCCAGGCCGTGACCACGCTGGACGAGGTGACGCAGCAGAACGCCGCGCTGGTCGAAGAATCGGCCGCGGCGGCCGAAAGCCTGCGTCAGCAGTCGGTCAAGCTGGTCGAGGCGGTGTCTGTGTTCCGTCTGGCGCCGGCGGGCCACTGAGCTCGGGCGCGGGTGCACGCCAGAAGGCCAGCACCAGCGCCACCACCAGCCCGGCCAACAGCACCGCGGCCACGCCCTGCAGCAGCAGCGCAGTGGGCAGGTCCTTCAGCGGCCGAGCCACACCCAAAAAAGCCGCAGCCAGCCAGCCCGCGGTGCTGGTGGCACCAGCGGCCAGCACCGCGGCACGCTCCCATCGCCTCAAGGCCGGCAGGTGCAGCGCCCGCGGCAGGCCCCAGCGCCAGAGCAGCACGCCGTTGAGCGTGAGCACCACGGTGGTGACCAGCTTGGCACCGGTCTTGGGAAAGTCTGCCAGCCGTGCCGGCTGCCAGCCGGTGTCCAGGCCCACGATGACCAGCCCGGTCAGCCACAGGCCGGCCAGCAGCCAGCTGATGCTGCGGTGGGTCCAGGCCAGGTCGTCGGCGTGCGCCTGGCCTCGCAGCAGGCGCCAGTCACCCACCAGCACCTCGTGCAGCGCAAAGACACACAACATCAAGTGTGCGTAGACCAGCAACAGCCTGAACCCGGACAACAGTTCCATCGCACACATCCACCACAACAGACAGTCAGTCTATTGTGCAAAGATGATGCCAGCGTGAACATGTCACATCTGACAGGGTGTGCCGCGCCCGGGGGGCACGGCAGCGACGCTCAGATCGCCATCCGGTCCCGCACGCCCTCGGCGTCCATGTCCTTGCCCAGGCCGCGCTGCACGACCTCGCCACGCTCCATCACCAGGTACTGGTCGGCCAGCTCGGCGGCGAAATCGTAGTACTGCTCCACCAGCACGATGGCCATGGTCTTGCGGTCGGCCAGCATGCGGATCACACGCCCGATGTCCTTGATGATGCTGGGCTGGATGCCTTCGGTCGGCTCGTCCAGCATCAGCAGCTTGGGGCCGGGTGCCAGCGCGCGGGCGATGGCCAGCTGCTGCTGCTGGCCGCCGGAGAGGTCCCCCCCCCGCCGGTTGATCATCTGCTTGAGCACCGGGAAGAGTTCGAACAACTCGGCCGGCACCTGGCTGGCGCCGGGTTTCGTGGCCAGGCCCATGCGCAGGTTTTCGTCCACCGTCAGCCGGTTGAAGATCTCGCGGCCCTGCGGCACATACCCCACACCACGCTTGACCCGTTCGTAGCTCGGCAGGTGGGTGATGTCCTGGCCATCGAGCGTGATGCTGCCGGCCTTCACCGGCACCACGCCCATCAGGCTCTTCAGCAGCGTGGTCTTGCCCACGCCGTTGCGGCCGAGGATGACCGTCACCTCGCCGAGCTTCGCCTCGAACGAGACCCCGCGCAGGATGTGGCTGCCGCCGTAGTACTGGTTGATGGCATCGACCTTGAGCATCGTCATCTTCCGAGGTAGACCTCGATCACCTTCTCGTTGGCCTGCACGTCGGCCAGCTTGCCTTCGGCCAGCACACTGCCTTCGTGCAGCACGGTGACGGTCTTGCGGCCTTCGGTCAGCTGGTCGACGAACTTCATGTCGTGTTCCACCACCACCAGCGAGTGCTGGCCTTCCAGGCTGAGGAACAGCTCGGCGGTGCGTTCGGTTTCTTCGTCGGTCATGCCGGCCACGGGCTCGTCCAGCAGCAGCAGCTTGGGGTCCTGCATCAGCAGCATGCCGATCTCCAGCCACTGC
>JADMJD010000013.1:117205-119109 GCA_018780805.1 Rubrivivax sp.
CATCAGGCTCTTCAGCAGCGTGGTCTTGCCCACGCCGTTGCGGCCCAGCACCACCGTCACCTCGCCCTGCTTCGCCTCGAAGCCGACGCCGCGCAGGATGTGGCTACCGCCGTAGTACTGGTTCAGGCCGTCGACCTTCAGCATCGTGGGCCGCTGGTCGGGTTGGTCAGCGGCCAAGATAGACCTCCACCACTTTCTCGTTGGCTTGCACCTCGCTCAGCAAGCCTTCGGCCAGCACGCTGCCCTCATGCAGCACCGTCACCTTCTTGCGGCCTTCGGTCAGCTGGTCGACGAACTTCATGTCGTGCTCCACCACCACCAGGCTGTGCTTGCCTTCGAGCGACAGGAACAGCTCGGCGGTGCGCTCGGTCTCTTCGTCGGTCATGCCGGCCACCGGTTCGTCCAGCAGCAGCAGTTTCGGGTCCTGCACCAGCAGCATGCCGATTTCCAGCCACTGCTTCTGGCCGTGGCTCAGCAGGCCGGCCGTGCGCTGCGCGTCGTCCTTCAGGTGGATGGTGGTCAGCGTCTGGCCGATGCGGTCGAGCTGCTCGCCGGTCAGGCGCGAGAACAGGCTGGCGCGCACCCGGCGGTCGTCGGCCAGCGCGAGTTCGAGGTTCTCGAACACGCTCAGCTCTTCATAGACCGTGGGCTTCTGGAACTTGCGGCCGATGCCCACCTGGGCGATCTCGGGCTCGGTCAGGCGCAGCAGGTCGATGGTGGAACCGAACGACACGGTGCCGCTGTCGGGCCGGGTCTTGCCGGTGATGCAGTCCATCATGGTCGTCTTGCCCGCGCCATTGGGGCCGATGATGCAGCGCAGCTCGCCCACATTGACGGTCAGGCTCAGCTTGTTCAGCGCCCGGAAGCCGTCGAAGCTGACGGTGATGTCGTCCACGTACAGGGCCACGCCCTGGGTGAAATCGGGCACGCCCAGGCGGGCGATGCGGCCATAGCTGGCGTCGCGCCCGCCGCTTTCGGTGCTGCGCTGGGTCTGCTGCTTCGCCTCGTAGGCGGCGCGGCGCTGGGCGCCCTGCTCCATCAGGTCGGGCGTCATGATTTCTTCTCGGTGGCCTTGCGGAACAAGCCCACGATGCCATTGGGCAGGAACAGGGTGACGGCGATGAACAGCGCCCCCAGGAAGTACAGCCAGAACTCCGGGAAGGCCACGGTGAACCAGCTCTTGGCGCCGTTGACGAAGAAGGCGCCGACGATCGGCCCGATCAGCGTGGCACGGCCGCCCACTGCCGCCCAGACGGCGATCTCGATGCTGGCCGCCGGGCTCATCTCGCTGGGGTTGATGATGCCCACCTGCGGCACATACAGCGCACCGGCGATGGCGCACATCACCGCGCTCAGCACCCAGATGCTCAGCTTGTAGGCCAGCGGGTTATAGCCGGTGAACATCACCCGCGTCTCGGCATCGCGGATGGCCTGCAGCACCCGGCCGTACTTGCTGTGCACGATGGCGCGCGCCAGCAGGTAGAAGCCCACCAGCGTGCAGCCGGTGATGACGAACAGCGTGATGCGCATGCCCGGCGTGGCGATGGGCAGGTCGAGGATGCGCTTGAAGTCGGTGAAGCCGTTGTTGCCGCCGAAGCCGGTCTCGTTGCGGAAGAACAGCAGCATGGCCGCGAAGGTCATCGCCTGGGTGATGATGGAAAAGTACACGCCCTTGATGCGCGAGCGGAAGGCGAACCAGCCGAACACCAGCGCCAGCAGGCCGGGCACCAGCACCACCAGCAGCATCTGGGCGATGAAGCTGTCGCTGAAGCTCCAGGTCCAGGGCAGTTCCTTCCAGTTCAGGAACACCATGAAGTCGGGCAGCGGGCTCTTGTAGTTGCCGTCCAGCCCGATCTGGCGCATCAGGTACATGCCCATGCCGTAGCCGCCCAGCGCGAAGAACA
>JADMJD010000206.1 GCA_018780805.1 Rubrivivax sp.
AGATCCTCGGCACCATCCACACCTACCCGACCATGGCCGAGGCCAACAAATACGCTGCGGGGGAATGGAAGCGCGCGCACCAGCCGCACGGGCTGCTGCGCTGGGTGCAGAAGTTCCACACCTGGCGTCGGGGCACGGCTTGAGGCCCCGGGCGCTGGGGGCCGCGGCGCTGCTGCTGCCTGCTGCCGTGGCGGCCACGGTGCTGGCGCCGCTGCAGCTGGGCGGCGACTGGCGTGTGGTGGGCCTGCCGAAACAGCGCTTCCCGCTCACGCGCTTTGCCATCGCCATGGTGGACGGCGCGCCGGCGCTGCGCATCGACGCCGAGGGCTCGTATGGCAACCTGGTGCACGCGGTCCCGGGTGGTGAGGGCCGCACGCTGCGCTGGCGCTGGCGTGTGGATCGCCCGCAGGCCGGTGCCGACCTGAGGCGCAAGGAAGCAGACGACACGGCGCTCAAGGTCTGTGCGCTGTTCAGGCTGCCGCTGGAAGCACTGCCCTTCTGGGAGCGCCAGAAGATGCGGCTGGCACGCAGCGTGAGTGGCGAGGACCTGCCGGCCGCGACGCTGTGTTACGTCTGGGATGCCATGCTGCCCGCCGGCACGCTGCTGCCCAATGCCTACACGCCGCGGCTGCGCTGGATGGTGCTGCAAGGTGCCGGTGCGCCGTTGGCCACCTGGCGTGGTGAGTCGCGCGACCTGCACGCCGACTTTTTGCGCGCCTTCGGCGACGAAGCCCGCGATGTGCCACCGCTGCAGGCCATCGCCGTGGGCGCCGATGGCGACAACACCGATGGCAGCAGCCAGGCCTTTGTCGCTGATCTGGTTCTGGAACGATGAAACACCACGTGTTTCTCCCATGACGCACCACGTGCTTGTTCCATGAAACGCCTGCTGCTCGCCGGCGGTGGCCACGCCCATGTGCACGTGCTGCAGGACGCCGCGCGCGAGGCCATTGCCGGGGCCACGGTGACCCTGGTCACGCCCTTCCCGCGCCAGATGTACAGCGGCATGCTGCCCGGCTGGGTGGCGGGGCATTACCAGGTCGGTCAGATCGTGATCCCGCTGCCGGCGCTGGCGCAGGCCGCGCGGGTGCAGTTCATCGAAGGCCGCATCGCCGCGCTGGACGCGGCGCGGCGCGTGGCCACGCTGGCCGATGGGCGGGAGATCGGCTACGACCTGCTGTCGCTGGACACCGGCCCGGTGATGAACCGCGACGCCATCCCGGGCGCGCGAGAGCACGCACTGTTCCTGCGCCCGGTGGAGCATTTCGTGACGCTGTTCGAGCAGGTGCTGGACCGCGCGGCCCGCAAGCCGCTGGATGTGGGCGTGGTCGGCGGCGGGGCGGGTGGGGTGGAGATCGCGCTCGCGCTGGCCTGGCGGCTGCATCGGTTGGGCACGGGTGCGCGGGTGGCCCTGGTTGCTGGGGCGGACGGGCCCTTGTCTGGTTTTTGTCCCGCCGTGCGCGCCCGCGCCATCGCCGCGCTGAAGGCCCGGCGTGTGACGGTGCTGCCCTTTGACGCCGCCGAGATCGGCCCCGGCTTCGTGCGCCTGGACAACGGCACCCGCGTGGCCTGCGACGTGCCGTTGCTGGCCATCGGGACCAGCGCGCCGCCGTGGTTGCGCCACAGTGGTCTGGCGCTGGACGAACGTGGTTTTGTGCAGACCGGGCCGACGCTGCAAAGCCTGTCGCACCCCGAGGTGTTTGCCGCTGGTGACGTGGCGACGCGCCAAGATGCGCCGCACCCCAAGAGCGGTGTGCACGCGGTGCGCGCCGGCCCGCCGCTGGCGCTGAACCTGCGCCGTGCGGTGGGCGTTGGTGAACTGCAGCCGCACGTCCCGCAGCCGCGCACGCTTTACTTGCTGGCCACGGGCACAAAACACGCCATCGCGTCCTGGGGCCGCTGGTCCGCCGCGGGGCGTTGGGTGTGGTGGTGGAAGGACCACATCGACCGCGGTTTCATCCGCCGCTACGGCGGCAGCGCCTGAGCGCGCGCCGCCGCCTCAATCGCTGGGCCGGAAGCTGATCTCGATGGCCGTGGGCACGCGCCCGTCGGTGTCGCGCGGCAGCGTGCCGGCGCGGTCGATGGCGCGCAGCACGGCCTCGTCCCAGGCCGGGTTGCCGCTGGGTTTGACCAGGCGGCGCGACAGCACCGTGCCGCTGGCCGTTGAACGTACTTCGACCACCGCCTGCAGCGTGGGCGGCAGGCGGTCGCGGTCGGGCATCACGATGCGCTCGCGGATGTGCGCGATCAGCACACCCGCGTAGGCGTTGGAGGGTGCCGCGTTGCGGGCTGCGGTGCCGGTGCTGGTGGGCGCGCCGGTGCCGCCGGCTTGCGCCATCAGGCGCTTCAGGTTCTCCTGGCGCTGGGCCTCGAGGCGCTTCTCCTCGGCCGCCTTGTCTGCGGCGGCCTTGGCGTCGCTGGCCTTCTTGGCATCGGCGAGTTTTTTGTCGTCGGCCGCCTTCTTGTCGGCCGCGGCCTTCTTGGCCTCGGCCTTCTTCGCTTCGGCGAGTTCACGCGCTTCGGCGGCGGCCTGTTCGCGGGCCCGTTCCTTTTCCAGCGCGATGTCGGCGGCACTCGGGCCCGGCGGTGGGGGTGGCGGTGCGGTTGTGGCCACCGGCGGCGGCGGTGGTGGCGGGCTCGGCACGGGTTCGGGCGCACGCGGCGCGGCCACCTCGGGCACGGTGGACCACAACTCGGCGCTGAAGACCTCGGCTTCCTGGTGGCGCCAGCTGACGCCCAGTGCCAGCGCCGCGACCAGCCCGCCGTGCACCAGCAGCGACAGCGCCGCGCCCGGCACCAGGCCACCGGGGGCGCGCGGCAGCAGGGCGTCGTGGCTGAGCGCGGCGCTGGCCATTCAGCCGCCTTGTTGTACCGACAGGCCGACGCGCCGCACGCCGCTTTTCTGCAGCGTGTCCATCACACGCACCACCACGTCGTACTTCACGTTGCGGTCGGCGCTGATGACCACCGGCACCTCGGCGTTGCCGCGCTGGCGCTCGCGCACCCGCGCGGCCAGCTGCGTCATCGTCACCGCGCTGGGCTCTTCGGCCTCCGGGCCGCGTGTGCGCAGGCGCAACTTCTCGTCCTGGCCGACGATGACCTCGACCACGCGCTGCTCGGCCTGCTTGGCGCGGCCGACGCTGGGCAGGTCGACCACGCCGGTGGTGATCAGCGGGGCGGTGACCATGAAGATGATCAGCAGCACCAGCATCACGTCGATGAAGGGCACCATGTTGATCTCGTTCATCG
>JADMJD010000171.1:0-24039 GCA_018780805.1 Rubrivivax sp.
ATGTTGTCGCGCACCGAGCGGTGCAGCAGCGAGGTGTCCTGCGTGACCATGCCGATCTGCGCACGCAGCGAATCCTGCGTGACCGTGGCGATGTCCTGGCCGTCGATCAGGATGCGGCCACCGGCCACGTCATAAAAGCGCAGCAGCAGGTTCACCACCGTGCTCTTGCCGGCGCCGGAGCGGCCGACCAGGCCGATCTTCTCGCCCGGGTGCACCACCAGGTCCATGCCGTCAATCACCTTGCGGGTGCCGCCGTAGGCAAAGTCCACGTGTTCGAAGCGCAGCTCACCACGCGGCACCTGCAGCGGTTGCGCGCCGCTTGCATCGAGCACGGTGCGCGGGCGCGACAAGGTGCTGATGCCGTCCTGCACCGTGCCGATGTGCTCGAACAGGCTGGCCATCTCCCACATCACCCAGTGCGAGATGCCGTTCAGCCGCAGCGCCATCGCAGTGGCCGCGGCCACCGCACCTACGCCCACCTGGCCTTGCATCCACAGCGCCAGCGCCACACCGGCGGTGCTGGCGATCAGCGTGACCGACAGGACCTGGTTGACGATCTCGAAGCCGCTGACCAGGCGCATCTGGCGGTGCACCGTGAGCAGGAACTCCTGCATCGCGCTGCGCGCATAACCGGCCTCGCGCTGCGAGTGTGAAAACAGCTTGACGGTGGCGATGTTGGTGTAGGCATCGGTGATGCGGCCCGTCATCAGGCTGCGCGCATCGGCCTGCGCCTGCGAGGTCTGCGCCAGGCGCGGCACGAACCAGCGCATGGACACCAGATAGAGCGCCAGCCACAGTGCAAACGGCCCCAGCATCCAGAGGTCGAAACCACCCAGGATGGCGGCCATCGTGACGAAGTAGATGACCACGTAGACCAGGATGTCGGCCAGGATCATCCAGGTGTCGCGCACCGCCAGCGCGCTCTGCATCACCTTGGTGGCGATGCGGCCGGCAAACTCGTCCTGGTAGAAGCCCATGCTCTGGCCGAGCATCAGCCGGTGGAAGTTCCAGCGCAGCCGCATCGGGAAGTTGCCCGCCAGCGCCTGCTGCTTGAACATCGACTGCAGCGCCGCCAGCGCGATGCTGCCGGCCAGCACCACGGCCAGGATCAGCAGCGTGCTCTTTTCGCGTTGCCACAGCTCGGCCGGCGGCACGGCGGCCAGCCAGTCGAGGATGCGGCTCATCATCGCGAACAGCAGCGCCTCGAAGGCGCCGATGCCGGCCGTGAGCAGCGTCATCAGCGCGATGTAGGGGCGTGTGCCGGCGCTGCAGGCCCACAAAAAGGCACCGAAGGTCTTGGGCGGTGCAGCCGGCGGGGTCTCGGGGTAAGGATCGACGAGACGTTCGAACCAGGCGAACAAGGGCGTGCTTTCATGGCGGGAAAGCGCGCGAGTGTGCCTGATCAGGGCTCGTCTGCCACCACCCTGTTCTTGCCGGCCGCCTTGGCACGGCGGGCGGCGCGGCTGGCGGCATCGGCCAATGCGTCCACCGTGTCCAGCGCCGGCCGGCGCGATGCCACACCCACGCTGCAGCTCAGGCCCAGGCGCTCGCCGGCCGGGGTGTGGAAGTCGCC
Organism: Rubrivivax sp.; assembly: GCA_018780805.1. Taxonomy (GTDB): domain Bacteria; phylum Pseudomonadota; class Gammaproteobacteria; order Burkholderiales; family Burkholderiaceae_C; genus Rubrivivax. The sequence goes on from JADMJD010000171.1 coordinate 1,574, forward strand.
CGCGGCCACAGCGGCGCGCAGGCGTTCGGCCACGGCCAGCGCATCGGCCAACGCGGTGTCGGGCATCACGACGCAGAACTCCTCGCCACCCCAGCGCGCCAGCCAGTCCACCAGGCGGATGCTGTCGGTGGCCAGCTGCGCAAAACGCTGCAGCACGGCGTCGCCGCAGGCATAACCATGGCGGCGGTTGATGGCGCCAAAGTCGTCCAGGTCCAGGAACAGCAGCGACAAGGGCCGGTCGTCGCGCACGGCCACGGCCCACTCGCGTGCCAGGCGTTCATCGAAGTAGCGGCGGTTGTGCACGCCGGTCAGCCGGTCCTGCAAGGCATCGCGGCGCGCGCCCTGCACCAGCCGGCGGCTGAGCGTGTGCACCACCTGCGTCAGGCGTTCGCTGTAGACCTGGGTGATGTCCATGAAGCGCTGCAGCTCGGTTTCGTGCTCCAGCTCCAGCGACGCACCGCCTTCGTCAAAGACCACGGCATCCCGACCGGAGGCCTTGGCGCGGTAAAGCGCCGCGTCGGCGCGTGCCACCAGCGTGTCCAGGCCATCGTCGGGCCGGATGTCGGTGACACCAGCACTGACGGTGACCCCCAGCCCCGGCGCCGCGCTGAAGCGCAGGCCCTGCACACGCTGGCGCAGTTCGTCCAGGTCGTGCCGCAACACGGCCGCACTGCTGCGCGACAGGGCCAGCACAAACTCGTCGCCGCCCAGCCGCGCAGCCAGGTCACGGGCCGTCAGGCCGCTGCGCAGGGCCTGCGCCACGGCGCGCAGCACCTGGTCGCCCAGGCCGTGGCCAAACTGGTCGTTGACCTGCTTGAACCAGTCCAGGTCCAGCACCACCAGCACGGCCACCGGGTCGGCGCCGTGGCGCTCCATCCAGTCCGGGAAGTGGCGGCCGAAGGCCGAGCGGTTGGGCAGCTCGGTCAAGGCGTCCAGCGCCTGCGGCTCGGGCACCGGGATCAGGCCCGGCTGCACGTCGCCGACATCGATGGAACGTGCGGGCACCAGGCCCCAGCCGACGGCGTCCAGCGCCTGCTGCACGTCAGCCGGCGGCGCGCTGCCGTCGGGGGTCACCCACCAGGCCTGGCGCATGTCAGTTCCGCACAGCCGTTCCGGAGGAACTGACGTCCCCCTCGGGGGCACTCGAGCGCAGCGAGTCAGGGAACACTTTCATCTCAGGTGTTCTCCAGCCGGAAGGTGGCGACCAGCGTGCTCAGCGTCTGGGCCTGCGCCTTCAGCGACTCGGCTGCGGCGGCCGACTGTTCGACCAGGGCAGCGTTTTGCTGCGTCATGCGGTCCAGCAGCGCCACCGAGCCGTGGATCTGGCCCAGGCCGCCGTTCTGTTCCGCGGCAGCGCCCGAGATCTCGCCGATGATGGCGCTCACGCGCTGCACGCTGGCCACGATCTCTTCCATGGTCTGGCCGGCGTCGCCCACCAGGCGCGCACCGGTCGCCACGCTGTGCACGCTGTTGCCGATCAGGCCCTTGATCTCGCGCGCGGCGTGGGCGCTGCGCTGAGCCAGGCTGCGCACCTCACTGGCCACCACCGCAAAACCGCGGCCTTGTTCGCCTGCCCGTGCGGCTTCCACCGCCGCGTTCAAGGCCAGGATGTTGGTCTGGAAGGCGATGCCGTCGATGACACCGATGATGTCGGCGATCTTCTGGCTGCTGCCGCTGATCTGGTCCATCGTGGCCACGACCTCGCCCACCACATGGCCGCCGCGTTGCGCCACCTCGGCCGCGCTGCGCGCCAGTTGATCGGCCTGGCGCGCCGATGCCGCGCTGGCGGCCACGGTGCCACTGAGCTGCTGCATCGCGCTGGCGGCCTGCTGCAGGTTGCCGGCGGTCTGCTCGGTGCGCTGGCTCAAATCCAGGTTGCCACTGGCCACCTCACCGCTGGCGACCTGGATGGACTCGGCCGATTGCCGCACCTGGCCCACCAGCCGGCTCAGGCCCTGCTGCATCTCGGCCAGCGCACGCAGCAGCTGGGCAGTTTCATCGCGGCCGGGCACCGCCGGCAACGGGCTGAGATCACCCCCGGCGATGCGCCGCGCCGCGGCCACCGCCTGCTCCAGCGGGTTGCAGACCGACCGCAGGGTCCACAACATCAGCGGCAGGAACAGCGCCAGCGTCACGCCCACCAGCACCAGGCGCAGCATGGACACCAGCGTGGAAGACGCCGCCATGTCGGCGCGGATGCCGGCCAGCGCGGCCTGCTGAGCCTGCAGCAGCGCGTCGCTGGTGGTGGCCAGGGCCAGCACCTTGTCTTCGGCCTGTCCCACATAGGCCAGCGCCACCGGGCCGTCGATCTGCGCCGCTTCCAGCTGCGCGGCGATGGGGTCGATGGCCGCGGCGTAGTCGGTCAGCTGTCTGTCCAGCGCCGCGATCAATGGCGCCATCGCCGTGTCGTCAGGGTGTGCGGCCAGCAAGGCCTGGCCACCGCGGCGCAAACCCGCCACCTCTTCCTTCCAGAGCCCGCGCAACCGCTGCACCTCGACGCTGTTGGACGAACCCACGGCCACCATCTGCGCCTCCAACCGGCGCAGTTCGGCCAGCCCGCGCCGCAGCTGGCCCACCTGGCCGGTGGCGTTGTTGGCCTGGTCGAAGAGCTGCTCGACACGCTGGATGCCGACATGGTTGGCCACCACGCCCCAGGCGCCCAGGGCCAGCAACGAAACGGTGACGATGCCGATCACAAGCCGGAAGCGGGCCCGGATCGTCAGGTGGTGAAAATAGCGCATGGCGCAGGCTCAAGAATGTGTGAGTCCCGATTCTCCAAAGTGCGGGCGGCCACAAAACGCCCATGAAAGGCCCCGGAAACCAGCTTCTTTTGCCCTGCACCACAAGCGTGTTTGCCCGCGGGGCGCCCGCTCTAGGGTCGGGTGCCTAAGCCCAGCGCCACGCGCCGGCACGGTGCATGGCCCGCTTCAAAATGAGCGCATGAACCAGACGTGTGACTACCTCATCGTCGGCGGGGGCTCGGCCGGTGCCGTGCTGGCCGCGCGGCTGAGCGAAGACCCCGCGGTGCAGGTGACCCTGCTGGAGGCTGGTCCGGCCGACCGCAGCGTGTTGATCCACTGCCCCGCCGGCCTGGCCCTGCTGGCCCAGACCCGCCAGGCCAACTGGGCCTTCCAGACCGTGCCGCAGCCCGGCCTGGGCGGGCGCCGCGGTTACCAGCCCCGCGGCAAGGTGCTGGGGGGCTCCAGCTCGATCAACGCGATGATCTACCTGCGTGGCCAGCCGCAGGACTACGAACACTGGGCGGCGCTGGGCAACCCCGGCTGGTCCTGGGACGAGGTGCTGCCGTACTTCAAGCGTGCCGAGCACAATCAACGCGGTGCCGATGCGCTGCATGGCCAGGGCGGGCCGTTGAACGTGAAGGACCTGGGCAGCCCCAATCCTTTTGCACACCGCTTCGTACAGGCGGCGGTGCAGGCCGGCCTGCCCGCCAACCCCGATTTCAACGGCCCGCAACAAGAAGGCGCGGGCCTGTACCAGGTGACGCACCGTGACGGCGAACGCTGGAGCGCTGCCAAAGGCTACCTGGCGCCGCACTTGGGCCGGCCCAACCTGCAGGTGCTGACCGGCGTGCAGGCCACCCGCGTCTTGATGGAAGGCAGGCGCGCGACCGGCGTGGAACTCAAGCGCGACGGCCAATCCATGGCGACGCTGCTGGCGCGGCGCGAAGTGATCCTGTGCGCTGGTGCCTTGCAGTCACCGCAGCTGCTGCAGCTGTCGGGCATCGGCGCCGGCCCCGAGCTGCAGGCGCTGGGCCTGCCGGTGGTTCACGACCTGCCGGGCGTCGGTCGGCACCTGCACGACCATGTGGACGTGGTGCAGGTGGTGGACACACCCGGCCTGCACGATCTGTTCGGCCTGTCGCTGCCCGGGGCCTGGCGCGCACTGAAGGGCATCGCCGAGTGGCGGCGCCAGCGCAGCGGCCTGCTGACCACCAACTTTGCCGAAGCGGGTGCGTTCTTCCGCAGCACGCCGGATCTCGCCACGCCCGACCTGCAGCTGCACTTTGTGGTCGGCAAGCTGGTGGACCATGGGCGCAAGACGGTGTTCGGCCACGGTTATTCGTGCCACGTGTGCCTGCTGCGGCCCATCAGCCGCGGCAGTGTGCGCCTGGCCAGCGCCGACCCGCTGGCCGCGCCGCTGATCGACCCCAACTTTCTGGGCGAACGCGAGGACATGGACAAGCTGGTGCGCGGCTTCAAGGCCATGCGCCACATCCTGCAGCAGCCGGCACTGGCGCAGTACGGCGGGCGCGAGCTGCAGACCACGGCCGTCGGCCAGACCGATGCACAGATCGAGCAGGTGATCCGCGCCTGCGCCGACACCATCTACCACCCGGTGGGCAGCTGCCGCATGGGCCCGGACCCGCGCCACGACGTGGTGGACCACGAACTGCGTGTGCACGGCGTGCAGGCACTGCGCGTGGTGGACGCGTCCATCATGCCGCGCATCGTCTCGGGCAACACCAACGCACCGGTGATCATGGTCGCCGAGAAGGCGGCCGACATGATCCGGCGGACCTGATCACAATGAACGGGTGAAACTCTCCGTTCTCGATCAATCCGTTGCCGTCGAAGGCCGCGGCCAGGACCACGCGCTGCGCGACACGCTGGACCTGGCCATCCACACCGAGGCGCTGGGTTACCACCGCTTCTGGGTCAGCGAACACCACGGCCTGCCCACCATCGTGGGCAGTGCGCCCGAGATCCTGATGGCCGCGATCGCCGCGCGCACCTCACGCATCCGCGTCGGCAGTGCCGGCGTGATGCTGCCGCATTACGCCGCGCTGAAGGTGGCCGAGCAGTTCCGTGTGCTGGACGCGCTGGCGCCGGGCCGCATCGACCTGGGTGTGGGCCGCGCACCCGGCAGCGACGGCCGCACGGCCCGTGCGCTGAACCCGAACAGCGCCGGTGCCGCCGACGACTTCCCGAACCAGGTGCAGGCACTGCAGGCCTGGACCCGCGGCGAGGTGCTGGGCGGCATCCACGCCCACCCGGAGCCGCCCAGCGGCAGCGGTTTCGAGCGCGTGCCCGAGCTGTGGATGCTGGGCAGCTCCGACTACGGCGCGCAACTGGCCGCGCACCTGGGCCTGCCCTATGCGTTTGCCTACTTCTTCATGGACGGCCAGGGGGTGGAGCAGGCACTGGCGTTGTACCGTGAGCTGTACCAACCCAGCGACCGGCATCCGAAGCCGCATGCCACCATCTGCGTCTGGGCCCTGGTGGCCGGTACCGACGCCGAGGCGCAGCACCACGCACTGAGCCGCGACCGCTGGCGCCTGGACAGGCAGCTGGGCCGCCTGGGCCCGCTGCGCTGGCCCGGGCAGATCGCGGCCCAAGGATTCACCGACGCCGAGACGGCGCAACTGGCGCCGATGCGCCGGCGCGCCTTTGTCGGCACCGCCGCCAAGGTGGGGGCGCAGCTGCGTGCGCTGGCGGCCGAGCTGCAACTGGACGAACTGGTGGTCAACACCTGGGCCTGTGACGTGGGTGTGCGGCGGCGTTCTTACGAACTGCTCGCCCACGAGTTCGGAGAAGCGGCATGACGGTGTTTGAACTGCGCGGCGAGTACATCACGCTGGACGCGCTGCTGAAGGCCACCGGCCTGGCGCCGTCCGGCGGGGCGGCCAAGGTGATGATCGCCGAGGGCGCCGTGCAGGTGGACGGTGGTGTCGAAACACGCCGTGGCCGCAAGCTGCGGGCCGGCATGGTGGTGGCCGTGGCCGGCCAGACCGTCAAGATTCACCAGCCCTGAAAAACGAAACCCCGCCAGACCCAGGGGTTGGCGGGGCGGGCGGTGAGTACCGCCAGTGGGGCTCCAGAGAGATGAGGTCCAGGGCCCCTGACGCACAGTGACTGTGCCGTCGGTTGAGCCTTCATCGAAGGCATTTCCAGATTAGGCGAGCTTGGCGCCAAATACAAGTTCGCAAGTTCGCCAGGTTGCAAATTTTGCCAGGACGATCACGGCTGCCGCAGCACCTGGTCCACCAGCCCTTGAACCTTGGCCGTGACCGCCTTGTCCATGCTCAGAACCCTGCCCCACTCACGGCTGGTTTCACCCAGCCACTTGTTGGTGGCATCCAGCCCCATCTTGCCGCCCAGGCCACTGACAGGCGAGGCAAAGTCCAGATAGTCGATGGGTGTGTTTTCCACCAGCGTGGCGTCACGCACCGGGTCCATGCGGGTGGTGATGGCCCAGACCACTTGCTGCCAATCGCGGATGTCCACGTCGTCGTCGGTGACGACGATGAACTTGGTGTACATGAACTGCCGCAAGAAGCTCCACAGGCCGAACATCAGCCGTTTGGCGTGGCCCGGGTAGGCCTTTTTGATGCTGATCACGGCCAGCCGGTAACTGCAGCCTTCGGGCGGCAGGTAAAAATCGACGATCTCCGGAAACTGCTTCTGCAGGATGGGCACGAAGACCTCGTTCAGCGCCACGCCCAGCACCGCCGGTTCGTCCGGCGGCTTGCCGGTGTAGGTGGAGTGGTAGATCGGGTCGCGCCGGTGCGTCAGGCGCGAGAGTTCGAACACCGGGAACCAGTCCTGCTCGTTGTAGTACCCGGTGTGGTCACCGAACGGGCCTTCCAGCGCATGCAGGTAACCGTTGCGCTCCTTCAGCGGCACACCCCGCTCTGAGCGGCCTTCAAAGCCATGCACCGCCGGCGGGATGTGGCCTTCCAGCACGATCTCGGCGCTGGCTGGCGCCTGCAGCATCAGGCCGCCCTCGCCCACACGCGTGGCCACCAGTTCGGTGCGACTGCCGCGCAGCAGGCCGGCGAACTGGTACTCGCTCAGCGTGTCCGGCACCGGCGTCACCGCGCCCAGGATGGTGGCCGGGTCGGCACCCAGCGCGGTGACGATGGGAAAGGGCCGCCCGGGGTTGGCCCGCGCGAAGTCGCGGAAATCCAGCGCGCCGCCACGGTGGGCCAGCCAGCGCATGATGGTCTGGCGGGGGCCGATCACCTGCTGGCGGTAGATGCCCAGGTTCTGGCGCAGGCGTGGCTGCGCCACGGTCTGCGGCCCGCGGGTGACCACCAGGCCCCAGGTGATCAGCGGCCCGGCGTCGCCGGGCCAGCAGGTCTGCACGGGCAGGCGGGCCAGGTCGATGTCAGAGCCTTCCAGCACCACGTCCTGGCAGGGCGCGTGTTTCAGCTCCGCGGGCTTCATGTCCCACACCGCCTTGGCCATGTCCCAGAGCTTGCCTACTTCTTTCAAGCCCTTGGGCGGCTCGGGCTCTTTCAGCGCGGCCAGCAGGCGGCCCACGTCGCGCAGATCCGACACCGCGTCGGCCCCCATGCCCAGGGCCACCCGTTCAGGGGTGCCAAACAGGTTGGCCAGCACCGGGATCTTGTAACCGGTGGGCTGCTCGAAGAGCAGGGCGGGGCCGCCGGCCTGCAGCACGGCGTCGCCAACAGCCGTCATTTCCAGGTGGGGAGACACGCTTTCTTGCACTCTTCGGAGCGCATCGCGTTTTTCCAGCTGGGCCATGAAGTCGCGCAGGTCCCGGTACTTCATACAAATAAGTAGTTAGAGTGGAATTCCATATTCTTGACCTGATATACAGCGCTTCCTAGAATTCCGTTCATTCGACGAACTCAAGGGTTAACCCTTGCGACTCGCCCGTCGCATCCGCCGCCGCCCACGTCCGTGGGATGGGCCTGCAGGATCGGCTCATTATCGTTTTGCGACCCCGCCGCGCTGTCTGGTGGGTCACGCAGACGCGAAGCAGGAGCAAACATGACCACCCTCGCCGCGATGAAAGCTGCGCGCAACGCCCTCGGGCGCTCGCTGCGTGTGTTCGTCCAGGACGTGGGCGACGGCGCCCTGGCCCTGTGCCACAACACCCTGGCCCTGGTGGGCCTGGCGGTGGTGGGCGTCACGCTCTTCGTGGCCAGCCAGGCCGATCTGCGCCAGCAGGCCGAGACCCTGGCGTTGGACTGGCTGCAGACCCGCCATGAAACCCGCGCCGAAGAATCCGGCGACCTGCTCGCCGTGGTGGGCGAGGCCGATGCCGTGGCACGCGCCACCGCCGCCGACCCGGCACACCTGAGCAAGGAACAGGCGGCCGTGGCCCGCTGGTTGTCACGCCGCTACAAGGTGGCACCGGAGCCCTTGTCGCGGCTGGTGCAGGAAGCCTGGTCCGTCGGCCAGAAGGCGCGGCTGGACCCGACGCTGATCCTGGCCATCATGGCCATCGAATCCAGCTTCAACCCCTTCGCCCAGAGCCCGGTGGGCGCCCAGGGCCTGATGCAGGTGATGACCCGGGTGCACGACGACAAGTACGAGGCCTTTGGCGGCGTGCATGCCGCCTTCGACCCGGTGAGCAACCTGCGCGTGGGCGTGCAGGTGCTCAAGGAATGCATCCAGCGGGCCGGCAGCCTGGAAGAAGGCCTGCGCTACTACGTGGGCGGTGCGATTTCCGGCCAGGACGGTGGTTATGTGGCCAAGGTGCTGTTCGAACAGGCCCATCTGCAGCGGGTGGCCCAGGGCCAGTCGGTCGCCGTGAATGCCCCCAGCACCCCGCCGGCCGCACCGATCGAGACGGCTCCGGCCGACGACGAGCCGGCCCCGGCCCTGGAGCGTGTGGCCGCCGTCTTCCGCTGAGCGCGGCACGCTACACTCGCGGCCTGCGCGACTGGCGATGAGGGGCTGACCGCCCCGAGGTGGACGACCACCGGGGAGCGCGGCGCCTGGGTGGAGTGACGCCCGGGGCGATCCGCCGTTCGCCTGGGCAGCCTTCGACCGACGCCAATGCCGACCCTCGGCATCGCGCCTCGGCTTCCGTCGGCCCCTGCCTTTGTTGATGAGGACCGCCATGTTCGACCGTTCCCGTTCCACCCTCGCCCTGACCGACCCCCAGATCTTTGCCGCCGTCGAGGCCGAGAACCGCCGCCAGGAAGAGCACATCGAGCTCATCGCGTCGGAGAACTACACCAGCCCGGCCGTGATGGCCGCCCAGGGCTCGCAGCTGACCAACAAGTACGCCGAGGGTTACCCCGGCAAACGCTACTACGGCGGCTGCGAACACGTGGACGTGGTGGAGACGCTGGCCATCGAACGCCTGAAGACCCTGTTCGGCGCCCAGTTCGCCAACGTGCAGCCCAACTCCGGCAGCCAGGCCAACCAGGCGGTGTTCTTCGGCCTGCTGCAGCCCGGCGACACCATCATGGGCATGAGCCTGGCCGAAGGTGGCCACCTCACGCACGGCATGCCGCTGAACATGAGCGGCAAGTGGTTCAAGGTGGTCAGCTACGGGCTGGACGCGAACGAAGCCATCGACTACGACGCGATGGAGAAGCTGGCCCACGAAACCAAGCCCAAGCTCATCATCGCCGGTGCCAGCGCCTACAGCCTGCACATCGACTTTGAGCGGTTTGCCCGGGTGGCCAAGGCGGTGGGCGCCTACTTCATGGTCGACATGGCGCACTACGCCGGCCTGATCGCCGCGGGGGTGTACCCGAACCCGGTGCCCCATGCCGACGTGGTGACCAGCACCACGCACAAGAGCCTGCGTGGCCCGCGCGGCGGCATCATCCTGATGAACGACGAGGCCATCGCCAAGAAGATCAACAGCGCCATTTTCCCCGGCATCCAGGGCGGCCCGCTGATGCACGTGATCGCCGGCAAGGCCGTGGCCTTCCAGGAGGCGCTGCAGCCGGAGTTCAAGACCTACCAGGCCCAGGTGGTCGCCAATGCCAAGGTGCTGGCCGAGACGCTGATGGCGCGCGGCCTGCGCATCGTCAGCGGCGGCACGCAGAGCCATGTGATGCTGGTGGACCTGCGGCCCAAGGGCCTGACGGGCAAGGAAGCCGAGGCCATCCTGGGCGCGGCCCACATGACCTGCAACAAGAACGGCATCCCGAACGACCCGCAGAAGCCCATGGTGACCAGCGGCATCCGCCTGGGCACGCCGGCGATGACCACCCGCGGCTTCCAGGAAGAACAGGCGCGCCAGACGGCGCACCTGATCGCCGACGTGCTGGACAAGCCGCACGACGAAGCCACGCTGGCCCAGGTGCGCGCCAAGGTGGCGGTGCTGACCCGCGACTTCCCGGTGTACCGATAAGCCGCCCATGCGCTGCCCTTACTGCGACCACGACGAGACGCAAGTCGTCGAGACACGTGAGTCGGACGAGGGCGGCGTCATCCGGCGCCGGCGGCGCTGCCTGAAGTGCGACAAACGTTTCACCACCTACGAACGCGTGGAGATCACGCTGCCGGCGGTGGTGAAGAAGGACGGCACCCGGGCCGAGTTCGAACCCGCCAAACTGCGCGCCTCGATGCAGCTGGCGCTGCGCAAGCGCCAGGTGAGCGTGGAGCAGGTGGACGCGGCGCTGGAACGCATCCAGAAGAAGCTGCTGGCCAGCGGCCTGCGCGAGCTGCCCAGCACGCGCATCGGTGAGCTGGTGATGCGCGAGCTCAAGCGCATCGACAAGGTGGCCTACGTGCGCTTTGCCAGCGTCTACCGCAGCTTCGAAGACGTGGACGAGTTCCGGCAGCTGATCCAGGACATCTGAGCGGTCGGGGGCCCCCATCCGGGGGCCCGCTGCAATCCCTCCCCCACCCCACCCTTCGCGGGTTTCGGGCCGGTACAGCGGTTTCTACAGTGTGGCCATTCCTTCCCACCCACTGGAGCCGACCGATGAACCACCCTGCACCCTCCCGCCGCCAGCGTGGTGTGAGCCTGATCGAGTGTGCGATCACGATCACCATCGTGTTGCTCGTGGCGGGATTCACGCTGCCATCGTTCGAGCAGTTGCGGCAGCGCCGACAGCTGGAGTCCACTGCGGCCCAGCTGGAAACAGACCTGCAACTCGCCCGCTCCGAGGCGGTGTCTCGCAATCAAAGCGTGCGGATGGACTTCCAGAACGACGACCAGGGCAGCTGCTACGTGGTGCACGACGGCGATGCGGGCAATTGCCGCTGCAACGGCACTGCGGTACCGGTGTGCGACGAAGGCGTCACGCCGTTGCGTAGAGTGCACTTGCTGGCCCGAGACGGCATCGAGCTGCGGTCCAACAGCCGGTCCGTGCTGTTCGACGCCGACAAGGGCACTGTGACACCCACCGCCACGCTGCGTCTGCTGTCCGGCGTCGGCGCCTTGCACCAGGTTATCAACGTCATGGGGCGCATCCGGACCTGCAGCCCCGACGCCGCCGTGCCGGGCGTGCGTCCATGCTGACCCCTGAAGCTTGGGGGTACGGCGACCAGCGGTTGATCAGCGGCGACAAGCGGCAAAGAGCGGCAGGCCGCCAAGTAGTTGGTCCGCGTTATGCAACGCACAATCATCCAAATGAGCAACCACGCGACTTCGACCTGCCCGCAGCGTTCCGGCGGCGGGTTCACGCTGATTGAGGTGGTGATCACCATGGTGGTGTTGGCCATCCTGGCGGCTGTGGCGATCCCGAGCTACAACGATTCAGTGCGTAAGAGCCGACGCGCCGAGGCCTTCACGGCAATGGCCGCCGTGCAGCAGGCGCAAGAGCGCTGGCGTGCCAACAATGCGACCTACACCACTTCATTGGCCGCTCCAGATGATGACGAAGAACCGGGGTTGGGCATCTCAAGCACAACACCCAACAACTACTACGACTTGAGCGTCCCATCAGCTGATGGGACGGGGTACGAGGTCACCGCGATTGCCAAGACTGGCACCTCGCAGGCGCAAGACACTGCGTGCAGGCGCCTCGGTCTGCAAATGCAGGGCGGCAACATCCGCTACGCTGGTTGTGCCGATTGCGAAGCATTCACCTACAGCGAGGCACACGCATGCTGGGCCCGTTGATGGCTGCTTTCAGAGGTCGCCGTAGCACCCGCGGGCTGTCGCTCATAGAGTTGCTGATCGGCCTGGCCGTAGTCGCCATGCTGGTGGCATTTGCCGTCCCCAGTCTGGCCGATTTTGTGCGGATGCAGAGGCTGCGCGCGATCAATGCAGAGATGGTCAATGACCTGCAGTTCGCGCGGAGTGAGGCGACTGCGCGCAATCAATATGTTCACGTAAGGTTCCGCCCCGCCGGAAATGGCATGACGTGCTACGCGATCTACTTGGTGCCCCCGAATCAGAACACGGTTCGTTGCGACTGTAGAACCGTACCTGAACCAACCTGTCAAGCCGGCGGCACACTTTTGCGTACTGTGCGTGTTCCGACTCGCCTTGTTGTCAATTTCAGCACCCCTGCCGATCAAGGCTTCGGTTTTGCGTTCGACCACATTTCGGGTGGCATCGTATCGGTTGCTGTCGACTTCAACCCCCCCGCGCTGGGATTGTGGAGCGTTGACACGAAGCTGGACGACGAGCGCGTGCTGCGCAACCACGTATGCCCTTCTGGACGTGTGCGTACATGTGCGCCATCCAGCAAGTCCGTTGGTGCAGCGGATTGCCCGGAGAACCCATGCAATACCCCATGAGGCCCAGCATGCAGGGCAATGCGCACCAGCGCGGCCTTTCCTTGGTCGAGTTGATGGTCGGGATCACCGTCGGGCTGTTTGTCGTTGCAGCGGCCACAGCGCTCGTGACCTCGCAACTCACGGAGAACCGTCGATTGCTTCTCGAAACTCAACTGCAGCAAGATCTGCGGGCGAGCGCGGACATCATCACGCGGGAGCTGCGGCGATCGGGCTCCTGGGCCGCTGCAAACGAGACATTGTGGTACCCAGGTAGTGCTGCTGACCCCAGCATGAATCCATTTTCGTCGATCACGGTCGCTGGCGATCAGGTGGACTTTTCGTACCAGCGCAGTGCGGGTAACGAGGGGCCCTACGGTTTCAGGCTTAGTTCGTCAGGCGTGATCCAGACCCGCCTGGCTGGTGCCGGGTGGCAGGACCTGACCGACGGCAACGTGATGGACGTCAGCGGCCTGGACATTGTTTTGACAGCCACTCAGTCTGAGCGCATTCCTTGCCCACGCGTGTGTGATGACGATGGCAGCACAGCGTGCTGGCCCCAGGCGGAGGCACGTACGCTTCAATTGACCATCAGTGCGCGATCCAGGACAGACCCAACCGTCACTCGGGATTTGACCACTGCAGTTCGTCTGCGCAATGACCGGTTGATCTCGAACAACGGCGCGAGCCTTTGCCCATGATTCGATTTCAGCCTGTTCATCGATACAGGAAAGAGCGTGGCGTCGCATCGCTGATCATCGTCGCTGCACTCTTTTTCATCATGGCCATGGTGGCAGCCTACGCCAACCGCAACCTCATTTTCGAGCAACGCACATCGGTCAACCAGTACCGCTCCACCCAGGCCTTTGAAGCTGCCGAGGCGGGCCTGGAGTGGGCTGTTGCTCTGCTCAACTCAGGGCGGATCGACGCCACTTGTCAACCCAGCGCAGACGCGTCGGACACCACTTTTCGCCAACGCTATCTTGTTGTGGACGGATCGACGGGCTTGATCACGGCCGCCGACGCGGATGCGGACGGTCGTGGCACTGTCTGGCCCAGTTGTGTCTACGATGGGGCCAATTGGTCCTGCAGTTGCCCAACCGAAGGCAGCCCGGAGTTGGATGCGCCAGGTGGCGGCGGTCCGTTCCCTGCCTTTCGGCTGCGCTTCACACGGGCCAGCACCACACAGCCAGGTATCGTCAGGGTCGACGTGAACGCCTGCACGACGCTCAATGACGACTGTCTCGACTTTCCGTCGACCTCCCAGGGCGGTGAGGGCAGAGCCTCGGTCTCCATGGTCTTGGCATTGCGCAGTGGCTTGCCCGCATTGCCCCAGGCCGCACTGACGGTACGCGAGAGCTTGGATGTCAGCCCGGCAGCAATGGGTGTGTTCAACGCGGAACCCGCGACGAGTGGTGTTTCAATCCTTGCCGGAGGCTCAGTAGAGCGAGATGGCCTTCGGCTTGGCTCGGTGGCAGGTACCCCCGGCGAGCTTTCAGTGACCGACAACGACAGTGGCTTGCAACGCATAGCACTGGTCGACCTGGACACGCTGAGCGTCGCGGATTTCATGTTCGGCTCCACGTTCTCCGCCCGGCCAAGCCTCTATCGGGAGCAGCCCGGCTTGATGGTGGTAGAAGGTTGTGACGACCCTTGCGGCACAGACACCATACGCGCCAGCCTGTCGGCCAACCCTGGCCGCATCTTGTGGGTTGACGGAGACGTTGATTTCGACAATGACGACGACGTCGGAGCGCTGGATGATCCGGTACTGCTGATCGCGACGGGCAGCATCTCCTTCAGCGGCGCCGGGCATGTCTACGGTTTTCTGTACAGCAGGGCTCCAACGTGGACCATCGCAGGCGCCGGCAACCTCACAGGGGCTGCCATTGCGGAGGGTGCGGTTGCGGGCAGCGCCACCACCACGATCATCTATGACCTTGCTGTGCTCAAGCGGTTGCAATTCACGACGGGCAGTTTCGTCAAAGTACCCGGGGGCTGGGCAGACTTCCGGCCCGCACCATGAACGTCTTTAAGTCATCCCGGCAGCGCCAGCGCGGCGTTTCATTGATTGAGGCCATGGTGGCTCTGTTGGTCATGGGCTTTGGCGCCCTGGCCCTCGTTGGGGTTCAAGCAAGCCTGCGCCTCAATGGCGACATTGCCAAGCAGCGCGCGGAGGCCGTGCGCATTGCCCAAGCCAGCATCGAGCGGTGGCGAGGCTTCTCGGAACTCAGCGGAGACGTGGCCACCGAGGACTATTACTCGGAGATCGCCGATGACGCACGGGATGTCGATGGCGTGAATGCCACCTTCTCTGTCGTTGAAACAGTCGTCACGTCGACCGATCCATCCTTCAAGACCTTCACTGTGGATGTCACGTGGACAGATCGGACCGACCAGACTCAGCGTGTTCAACTCAGCACCGCCATCGTCGGTGTACCGTCCACACTGGCGGCCACGTTGTCCATTTCAACGAAATCTTCTCCGCTCGGGATGCCGGGCAACCGGCATCCGGCCATTCCGAGAGATGCGTTGACACAAGAGGATGGGACCAGCGTCTTTACGCCCCCGGGTGCGGGCACAACTTCATGGGTGTTCGACAACAGCACCGGCGTGATCACAAAGATTTGCTCAGATGACGAGTTGACAAACTGCATCGCCGTCAACGCGCGCTTGCTGGCCGGGTTCATCAGATTCGCGACAACCACTGCCGCGCCAACGGCGGAGGATTCGGAGATTCCGCCAGGCTCCAACTTGGGTGGGCTGCAGGTTGTCGTCAACCAGACCAGCCCCTTGGCCGACGTGGGCACAGTACAGTGTTTTGAAGACACGACGGTCGGCGCATATGTGCCCTACTTCTGCGCGGTTCCTGACACAGGAGGGCTGGGGTGGGCTGGGCAGTCAGTCATTGAAGGTTTTCCCGTCGATGGCGTCACCAACTTGCCGTTGTTGGCCGCCAGCATCAGCGATGCGTCGAGTAACCGCTACCGCGTCTGCCGGTACACCACTCGACGTGACCACAGCATTGCACCCACGCAGATGCCGAATGGCGAGCACCCTCTGAACTATGCAAGCGTTGGCGAGCCTTTGATCAACCAGAACTTTCTGGTCATTCGGGCGGGCAATGGCGGCACCGCTTTCGGCTGCCCGGACGACGACGTCGATACGCCTCTCAACGGTCGGACCTGGCACCACCAGCCGTCGACCTGATTGCGAGGCTGTTGATCAATGACGCCGCTGGATCGCGAGCGCCTGCAAGAAGCCCTGGCAGAAGCCGGACTGTCGATCGGCTTGTCAGAACCTAACCCTCGTGTGGGCTGCGTCCTGGGCCGGCCCGACGGCACGGTCATTGGCCGCGGACACACCCAGCGCGATGGTGGGCCGCACGCCGAGGTCATGGCGCTGCAGGATGCACAAAGCGCCGGGCAAGACCCGCAGGGCGCTACTGCTTGGGTCACGTTGGAGCCTTGTTCGCACCATGGTCGGACACCACCGTGCAGCGATGCCTTGATCGCTGCAGGCCTGGCGCGTGTGGTGGTCGCCGTGGGTGACCCGCATCACCAAGTCAACGGCGCGGGGCTGGAGCGGTTGAGGGCCGCGGGCATCCAGGTGGACATGGCCGACGCCGATTTGGCCCTACTCGCCCGTGAGATCAACATTGGCTTCTTCAGTCGCATGGAAAGGGGGCGGCCCTGGACTCGGCTGAAAATCGCCAGTTCGCTTGACGGCTTCACAGCCTTGCTCGACGGCAGCAGCAAATGGATCACCAGTGACCATGCGAGGCGCGATGGCCACATGTGGCGTCGCCGCGCCGGGGCCGTGCTCACCGGCGCGGGCACAGTACTCGCAGACGACCCTCGGCTGGACGTACGTGACGTGCCAGGGTTCACCCAACCACTTCGAGTCGTGCTTGACAGCAGGTACCGCACGCCGGCCAGCGCGCGCGTGCTGCAGCCACCCGGGCAGTGTCTCGTCTACGGCGTTTCGCGGCCCAACTTCGCAGCGCTTGCGGGCGTAGAGCAAGTGGAGGCGCCGGCGCAGGACGGGCGCGTGGACCTCCCATTCGTGCTGCAGGACCTTGCGCACCGGCGGATCAACGAGTTGCATGTAGAAGCGGGCGCGACGCTCAGCGGCAGTCTGCTGCGACACGGCTTGATTGACGAGCTGCTTGTCTACATCGCCCCGCGTCTGCTGGGAAAAGGTCGACGTTTTGCAGATCTGCCGGCACCGCTACGGTTGTCAGCGGAGGCTGAGTGGACTTGCATAGACCAAGCACTCATCGGCCCGGACCTGCGGCTGCGGCTGCGGCTCAGACCAAAAGTGTCGGAAAACTTGACAAATGTCGGCCACACTTGATCCAGGGGTTCTCCGTAAGTACATGATCAAAAGGACTTTTTTACCCTGGCCGGATAATTGCTTGATCTTCACAAGACGCCCGACTCCCCTCCCTTCAGAGGTTACAAATATGGTCTATTCAGCCTTCAACCTTCGACATGCTGTTGCAGTTGCCTTGATTGCGGCTTGCGGCGTTGCTCAAGCCGAGATCGTGCCGTACTTCGGACTCAACACCACGCCGGGTGGACAGGTCAGCGGGGAACCGTTGGAACAGCGCACAGCATTTGAAGACGCGCTGGTTCCTGGAACGATCGTTGGCGAGGGATTCGGTGGTGCTCCGACTGGTCCGTACACCAAATTTGACATGTTGGATCTCGGCGCCACGATTTCACGCGTCACGGGCGCCGGCGCGGCTGGGCAGATCGCAAACAACGTGATCGATGGCACCGAGGGCCGCTTCGACACCAGCGGTGATGGCCAGTGGTGGCTGACCGCTGTGAGTTTCCAAATCGACTTTGACCAGAACATTTCCGCCTTTGGCTTCTACGGTACGGACTTTGGCGACTTCGCCGGGTCGTTTTTGATGGAACTGCTCCTCAGCAACGGCACCACCAAGGCGTATGACCTGCGGGACGTGATGGCACCGGCCAACTCTCCGACCAACGGGTGGCTGCAGTTCATCGGGGTGGTTGACGACACGAACTCTGACCAGATTTCCGCCGTGCGCTTCAGCATCACCCAGGGTTCAGACGATCCTGACGACTGGGACTTCCTGGGCTTCGACAGTTTTGTAGTGGGCGATGTCGCCACGTCCAGCGACGTCCCTGAACCCGGCTCGCTCGCTCTGGTCGGTGCCAGCCTGCTGGCCCTGGCCGCCTCGCGCCGCCGCCGCAAGGCCTGACCCCGCACCTGCCCGATCAAACGGCCCGCTTCGGCGGGCCGTTCGCTTTGTGCCGCCGCCGGCCCACAGACCCCCCGCCTACAATCCCCCCATGCCCATTTCCCCCGTTCCCGAGCTGGTGGCCGAGCTGGCTGCTGGCCGCATGGTGATCCTGGTCGACGAAGAAGACCGCGAAAACGAAGGTGACATCGTCATTGCGGCCGAGCATGTCACGCCGGCGGCCATCAACTTCATGGCGCGTTTTGCGCGTGGCCTGATCTGCCTGACGCTCACCCGCGAGCGCTGCGAACGCCTGCAGCTGCCGCCCATGGCCAGCCGCAATGGCACCAAACATGGCACCGCCTTCACGGTTTCCATCGAGGCGGTGGACGGTGTCACCACCGGCATCTCGGCCGCAGACCGTGCACGCACGGTGCAAGTGGCTGTGGGCCGCGACGCGAAGGCGTCCGACCTGGTGCAGCCGGGCCACATCTTCCCGCTGCAGGCGCAGGCAGGCGGCGTGCTCATGCGCGCCGGCCACACCGAAGCCGGCTGCGACCTGGCCGGCATGGCCGGCCTGGAACCGGCGGCCGTGATCTGCGAGATCATGAAAGATGACGGCACGATGGCGCGTCTTCCTGACCTGGAGATCTTCGCGCGCGAACATGGGCTGAAGATCGGCACCATCGCCGACCTGATCGAACACCGCAGCCGGCACGAAACCCTGATCCACCGCGAGGCCGAGCGCACGCTGCTCACACCCCAGGGCGAATTCCGCTGCACCGCCTTCCGCGACCAGGGCGGCGGTCTGCACCTGGCGCTGGCCCATGGCCAGTGGTCCGCACAAGACGTGGTGCCGGTGCGGGTGCACGAGCCCTTCACCGCGCTGGACCTGCTGGACGCCGCCGGCGCCGCCCACTCCTGGCCGCTGCCGCAGGCCCTGGCCCGGCTGCGGGCCGAACCCTGCGGCGTGGCCGTGCTGCTGAACTGCGGCGCAGGTGTCGATGCTTTGCTGCCCCAATTGAAAGACAACGCGGCGCCCGCCGCACGCCGCCCGGCGGCTATGGACCTGCGCACCTACGGCATTGGCGCGCAGATCCTGCGCGAACTGGGTGTCGTGCGCATGCAGCTGCTCGGCAGCCCGCGCCGCATGCCCAGCATGGCCGGTTACGGCCTGGAGGTCACGGGTTTCGTGGCCCCCGCACCCTGAAGGAAACACCATGCAAGGTGCCGACAAAGGCACGGCCGGAGAACTTTCCGGCGAAGGTCTGCGCATCGCCATCGTGCGCGCGCGGTTCAACGAAGCGCTCACGCTGAAGCTGGCCGAGGCCTGCCTGGCCGAGCTGGGCACGTTGGGCGTGTCCCCACGCGACATCGTGCACCTCACGGTGCCGGGCGCGCTGGAGGTGCCGGTGGTGTTGAAGGCGCTGGCCGAAGACGGCGACTACGACGCGCTGGTGGCCCTGGGCTGCATCATCCGCGGTGAAACCTACCATTTCGAGCTGGTGGCCAACGAGAGTGGCGCCGGTGTCAGCCGCGTGGCACTGGACCACCGCGTGCCGATCGCCAACGCCATCCTGACCGTCGAAAACGAAGAGCAGGCCTGGGCGCGTGCCGAAGAAAAAGGCCGCGACGCCGCCCGCGTGGCGGTTGAAATGGCCAACCTGCTGGAGGACTTGCCATGAGCGACGAAGCGCAGGCCCCTGCCGATGCGGCCAAGAAACCCGCGGCCAAAAAACCACGTGCGGCCACCAAGTCACCACGCCGCCGCGCCCGCGAGCTGGCGCTGCAAGGCCTGTACCAGTGGCTGCTGTCGGGCGATGACGCCGCCGTCATCGACGCCCACATGCACGAGCAGGACGAGTTCGAGCGCGCCGACCGTTTGCACTACGACGCCCTGCTGAACGGCTGCATCGCCGAAGCCGCGGCGCTGGACGCGGTGCTGGCCAAACACGTGGACCGCCGCACCAACCAGCTCTCGCCCATTGAACATGGGGTGCTGCTGATCGGCGCCTACGAACTCACGCATTGCCTGGACATCCCCTACCGCGTCGCCATCAACGAGGCGGTGGAACTGGCCAAGAGTTTTGGTGGCACCGACGGCCACAAGTACGTCAACGGCGTGCTGGACAAGGCCGCGGGCGATCTGCGCCCGGTGGAAGTGGCCGCGCGCGGACGCTGAGCGCGCAGCGCATGGCGATCAAGCTGGCCGCGCGGCTCGATCAGATCGAGCCCTTCTACGTGATGGAGTGCGCCAAGGCCGCACGCACCATCGACCACAGCCCCGAATGCGACCCGGCCCGCGGTGGCGAGCCGATGATCTATCTGAACATCGGCGAGCCGGATTTCACTGCGCCGCCGCTGGTGGTGGCCGCAGCCGAGCAGGCGCTGCACGCCGGCCGCACGCAGTACACGCAAGCCACGGGCATGCCCGAACTGCGCGAACGCATCGCGGCCTGGTACGGCAGCCGGTTCGGGCTGGCCATCGATCCGGCCCGCATCGTGGTGACCGCCGGTGCGTCGGCGGCGCTGCAGCTGGCCACGCTGGCGCTGTTCGAGGCTGGTGACGAGGTGCTGATGCCCGATCCCAGCTACCCCTGCAACCGCCACTTCGTCAGCGCCACCGGCGCCACGCCGCGCTTGCTGCCGGCCGGGCCGGCGGCACGGTTCCAGCTGGACGCGGCCTCGGTCATCGCGCACTGGACACCGCACACACGTGGTGTGCTGCTGGCATCACCCTCCAACCCCACCGGCACCTCCATCGCGCCGGCCGAGATGGCGGCCATCGTGCAGGCGGTGCGCGCACGGGGCGGCGTCACGCTGGTCGACGAGATCTACCTGGGCCTGAGCTACGACGACACCTACGCCGGCAGCGCATTGGCGCTGGGCGAGGACGTGATCTCGATCAACAGCTTCAGCAAGTACTTCAGCATGACGGGCTGGCGCCTGGGCTGGCTGGTGCTGCCACCGGCCCTGGTGCCGGCGGTGGAGAAGCTGGCGCAGAACCTCTACATCTGCGCGTCCAGCCTGGCGCAGCAGGCGGCGCTGGCCTGTTTCGAGCCGGCCAGCATCGCCGAATACGAACAACGCCGCGCCGCTTTCCGCCAACGCCGCGATGTCGTCGTGCCGGCCCTGCAAGCCATGGGTCTGGACGTGCCGGTGGTGCCCGACGGCGCCTTCTACGTCTGGGCCGACTGCAGCCGCTTCAGCGCCAGCAGCTGGGATTTCTGCTTCGACATGATGCGGCGCGCGCACGTGGCGCTGACCCCGGGGCGCGATTTCGGGCCTGCCGCGGCAGAGCGGTATGTGCGCCTGTCGTTTGCGAGCAGCCTGCCGGAGATCGAAGCGGCCCTGGCCCGCCTGCGACGGGAACTGACGTGAAACAGTACCGTCACGCCGGTGTCGCTTGGTGACAAGCGGTTAACCGGCGGTCGATTCCCACGCTTTTCGAGCGCTGCCCCTGCGTTGGGCCTTCTAAGCTTCGGCTCCGTGGGACAACCCTCTTCCAGCGCCGTCGACACCGACGACGATGCGCATTCCGACTTCGCCGCCACCGTGGCCTCGCTGCCGCCTGAGTGGGACGACCGCCTGCCTGACGCACAGGCCAATGTTCAGGCAGCCGCAGCTGGCGCCGACAGCGAGCCGGATGTCACCACACCGATCGACCTGTCGGACGAACCCACGTTGCAGCACATTGGCCGCTATGCGCTGAAGCACAAACTGGGCGAGGGCGGCCTGGGCAGCGTGCACGAGGCCTGGGACCCGCTGCTGTCGCGCACCGTGGCCGTCAAGACGCTGCAGTTTTCGCTCAACACGCCACAGCGTGTGGCGCTGGACGCGATGTTCCTGAACGAAGCCCGGGCCGTCGCCGGGCTGAGCCACCCGCACATCGTCACCGTCTACGACGCCGGCCTGTCGGCCCACGGTGTCTACATCGCGATGGAACGCCTGCAGGGCCGCGACCTGCGCCAAGCCCTGGCCAGCGGCTGGCGCCCTGCGCCGCCGCAGGCCGCGCAGCTGGTGCGGCGTGTGGCCGATGCGCTGGCCTACGCCCATGCCCGCGGTGTGGTGCATTGCGACATCAAACCAGCCAACATCTTCCTGACCCGCAAGGACAGGCCCACCGTGCTGGATTTCGGCATCGCCCGCGTGGCCCACGGTGCGCAGGGCGCAGCCGTGCCGGCGCTGGAGGGCCTGGTCGCCGGCTCGCCACACTACCTGGCGCCGGAGCAACTGCAAGGCGGCACCATCGACGGCCGCACCGACGTGTATGCACTCGGTGTGGTGCTGTACGAGTTGCTGGCGGGCCGCAAGGCCTTTGAAGGCAGCACGCTGGAGCAGATCATCAACGCCGTGTTGCACGGCCACCCGGCGCCGGCCAACGAGCTGCAGCGCGCCGTGCCGCCGGGCCTGGCCGGCGTGGCCGCCAAGGCCATGGCACGTGCGCCCGAGCAGCGCTACGCCAGCGCCGCCGAGCTCGCGCAGGCGCTGCGCCCCTGGCAGGAACGCAGCGCCCACGACGACCCGGCCCTGCCCGCCCCTGCGGCACAGCCACGGCCGCGCATCCGGGCCAGCCGCACACCGCTGTGGGCCGGCCTGTCGGCCGCCGCGCTGCTGGTGATCACCAGCGTGTGGCTGCTGTGGCCCGCGGCGCCGGCTGAACCGGCCGCTCAGGCCCTGGCAACACCCACACCCGTGGCCGCGATACCGCCCCCAGCGCCGGTCGAGGCCTTGGCGGAGCCCGCATCCGCGCCCGCATCCCCGCTGCCCGACACCGCAGCCGCCAGCGCGCCGCCCGTGGCCACCGCAGCCGCTTCACCGCCGGTACCCCGCGCCGTGCGGCCGGC
>JADMJD010000171.1:24049-24841 GCA_018780805.1 Rubrivivax sp.
GGTGCGCAAGGCCGCACCCGCCGCGGCCGCGGCACCGGCGGCTGCCGTGGCCAATGGCACGCTGCAGATCGCCGTCAGCCCCTGGGGCGAGGTGGAGGTGGACGGCCGCGCCGTCGGCATCACCCCACCGCTGGTCAAGCTCGATCTGAGCGCCGGCACGCACGAGGTCACGGTGCGCAACGGCGACTTCCCGCCCTTCACCACCCGCGTGGAGGTCCACCCCGACAAACCTGCGGTGGTGCGCCACCGCTTCGGCTCATGAAACTGCCTGCCCTGCTGCTGCTCACCGCCTTGCTGGCCGGCTGCGCGACGCCCCCACCACCCGCGCCGGCCCCGGCCGCGCCTTCGGGCCTGGCCGAGCTGATGGAGCGCACCGCCGAGCGGGCGCTGATCGAAGGCATCCGGCTCTACGACGAAGGCCAGTACCCGGCCGCCGAAGCGGCGCTCAAACGCGCGCTGCAGGCCGGCCTGGCCAGCACCCGCGACCAGGCCACGGCGCACAAGCTGATCGCGTTTGTGGCCTGCACCAGCGCGCGCCAAACCGAATGCGAAGCGGCGTTCCGCGCCGCGCGCAGCGCCGACCCGGCCTTCGAGCTGGCCAAGGCCGAGGCCGGCCACCCGATGTGGGGCCCGGTGTATCGGCGTGTGACGGCACCTTGATCAGGCCCGGAACGGCGGAACGCGTCTTGCATAATCGGTCGGGTCCATGTCCCGCACCGACCCCTACCGGCATGCCCTGCGCGTCTACTGGGAAGACACCGACGCCGGCGGCATCGTCTTCTACGCCAACTA
>JADMJD010000066.1 GCA_018780805.1 Rubrivivax sp.
AGGTGGTGCTGAACAACCTGTACAAGCAGACGCAGCTGCAGGACACCTTCGGCATGAACATGGTGGCCCTGATCGACGGCCAGCCGCGTTTGTGCAACCTGAAGACGCTGATCGAGGTCTTCCTGGACCACCGGCGCGAGGTGGTCACCCGCCGCACGGTGTACGAGCTGCGCAAGGCCCGCGAACGGGGCCATGTGCTCGAAGGCCTGGCGGTGGCGCTGGCCAACATCGACGAGTTCATCGAGACCATCAAGACCAGCCCGACGCCGCCGGTGGCCAAGGCGGCGCTGATGGCCAAGAGCTGGGACAGCTCGCTGGTGCGCGAGATGCTGTCGCGCACGGCCGAGCAGGCCCCCGGCGGCCGCGATTCCTTCCGCCCCGAGGGCCTGCCGGCGCACTATGGCATGCAGCCTGACGGCCTGTACCGCCTGTCCGACGACCAGGCCCAGGAGATCCTGCAGATGCGTCTGCAGCGCCTGACTGGCCTGGAGCAGGACAAGATCATTGGCGAGTACAAGGAGGTCATGGCCCAGATCGCCGACCTGCTGGACATCCTGGCCACGCCGTCGCGTGTGGCGGCCATCATCACCGGCGAGCTGCAGGCCGTGCGCCAGGAGTTCGGCCAGACCAAGGTGGGGGCGCGCCGCAGCGTGATCGAACACAACGCGCAGGAGCTGGGCACCGAGGACCTGATCACGCCCACCGACATGGTGGTCACGCTCAGCCACACCGGCTACATCAAGAGCCAGCCACTGACCGAGTACCGCGCGCAGAAGCGCGGCGGCCGCGGCAAGCAGGCCACGCAGACCAAGGAAGACGACTGGATCGACCAGCTCTTCATCGCCAACACCCACGACTGGATCCTGTGTTTCAGCGACCGCGGGCGTGTGTACTGGCTCAAGGTCTGGGAGGTGCCGCAGGGCTCGCGCAACAGCCGCGGCAAACCCATCGTCAACATGTTCCCGCTGCAGGCGGGCGAAAAGGTCACCGTGGTGCTGCCGCTGACCGGCGAGTTCCGCAGCTTCCCGGGCGACCACTACATCTTCATGGCGACCTCGCTGGGCACCGTGAAGAAGACGGCGCTGGACGAGTTCAGCAACCCGCGCAAGGCCGGCATCATCGCGGTGGACCTGGACGACGGCGACCACCTGATCGGCGCCGCGCTGACCGACGGCCACCACGACGTGATGCTGTTCTCCGACGGCGGCAAGGCCGTGCGCTTTGCCGAAGACGAGGTGCGTCCGCTGGGCCGCCAGGCGCGCGGTGTGCGTGGCATGGCCCTGGATGACGGCCAGCAGCTGATCGCGATGCTGGTGGCCGAAGATGAAACGCAGAGTGTGCTGACCGCCACCGAAAACGGCTTCGGCAAACGCACGTCGATCGTGGAGTACACCCGCCACGGGCGTGGCACCAAGGGCATGATCGCCATCCAGCAGACCGAGCGCAACGGCCGCGTGGTGGCCGCCACGCTGGTGCGCCCGGCCGACGAGATCATGCTGATCACCGACAAGGGCGTGCTGGTGCGCACCCGCGTCTCGGAAATCCGCGAACTCGGCCGTGCCACGCAAGGTGTCACGCTGATCGCACTCGACGACGGCTCGAAACTTTCCGGCCTGCAACGCATCGTGGAGAACGATGCCAACGACGAAGACGCCGCACCCGCTGGCGAGGAGAACACCTGATGATGAAGATGACCGTGCTGGCTGCGCTGCTGGCGTTTTCGACGCTGAGCCCCGCCCAGAGCACCAGCACGCCGGCCAAAAGAGAGCTGATCAGCAAGATCCTGCAGGCCCAGCAAGGCGGCATCGACGGTCTGGCCCGGCAACTGGTGGAACAACCTGCGGTGCAACTGCTGCAGCGCGCCGGTGCCATCGTGCAGCAACGCGTCGCGGCGGAGCAGCGCCAGGCCATGGCCAACGAACTGCAAGGCGATGTGCGCCAGTTCGTGGAGCAGACCTACCCCATCGTGCGCGCCCGCGCCCAGGCGCTGGCGCCCACCACCATCGGCCCGCTGATGGAAGAGAAGATGACCGAAGCTGAACTCAAGGAAGTTCTGGCCGTGTTCGAATCGGCCGCCTGGCGCAAATTCCAGACCCTGGCGCCCGACATGCAGAAGGCACTCGGCGAAAAGCTGGTGGCCGATGTCAAACCCCAGGTCGAAACCCGGCTGAAGGCACTGGACGCGGCCATGGGCAAGCGCCTGGGCCTGACCCCGCCGGCCGCCGCCTCGGGCGCCGGCAGGTGATGTTGGGCCGGCACGCATGAGCAACGCCAGCGGCCACAACGCCGACCTGCAGGCCCTGCGCACACGCATCGACGCCACCGATGCCGAACTGCTGGACCTGCTGAACCGCCGCGCCGCACTGGCGCTGGAGGTGGGCGAGTTGAAGAAGCGCGAAGGCTCGGTGGTCTTCCGGCCCGAACGTGAAGCCCAGGTCATCGACGGCCTGAAGCGGCGCAACACCGGCCCGCTGCTGACCGACAGCATCGCACCGATCTGGCGCGAGATCATGTCCGCTTCGCGCGCGCTGGAAACGCCCACGCGTGTGGCGTTCCTGGGCCCGGCCGGCACCTTCAGCGAAGAAGCCTCGCTGGGCTTCTTCGGCAGCTCCATCGTGCGCGTGCCCTGTGCCAGCTTCGACGAGGTGTTCAACGCCACGGCGGCCGGCGTGGCCGATTTTGGCGTGGTGGCGGTGGAAAACTCCACCGAAGGCGGCGTGGCACGCACACTCGATCTGTTCCTGCACACGCCGCTCAGCATCATCGGCGAGACCAGCCTGTTCGTGCGCCACAACCTGCTGCGGCGCGAGAACGCGCTGGACGGCGTGACGGTCGTGATGGCCCACCCGCAGGCGCTGGCGCAATGCCACCAGTGGCTCAGCACCCACCTGCCGCAGGCCGAGCGCCGCCCGGTGGCCAGCAACGCCGAAGGCGCCCGCCTGGCGGCCTTGGACAGCAGCGCCGCGGCCATTGCCAGCGCCCGCGCCGGCAGCGAATACGGCTTGCACACGGTGGCGCCCGCGATCCAGGACGACCCGCACAACCGCACGCGTTTTGCCGTCGTCACCGACCCGCGCCGCCACCCGCCGCCCAAGGCCTCGGGCCACGATTGCACCAGCCTCGTGGTCTCGGTGCCCAACAAGTCGGGCGCCGTGCACGACCTGCTGGTGCCGCTGAAGGCCCACGGGGTGTCGATGACCCGGTTCGAGTCCCGCCCGGCCCGCTCGGGC
>JADMJD010000228.1 GCA_018780805.1 Rubrivivax sp.
ACCTACGTTGTTGCAGGGGGCGGGCCGCCTCTTTTTGCCAAGCCATTCTGTCTAGACGACACAGGGAAGCCCGCCTGGCGGGTGTAAGACACAAACGAAAACGGCGTGCCGTCGGCCGCGGTGTGCGCCGTGCGCGCGGTTTCGGCAAAGCCCAGTTGTGCAAACGGCGGGAAATGTGTGTCGCCTTGCAGGTCGGCACCGATTTCAGTGAGTTCGAGGGTGTCGGCTCGTGGCAAGGCGAGCGCATACAGCTCTGCACCACCGATCACGAAGACCTGGGGTGCGTCGGCCAGGCCGGCCAGCGCGGCATCCAGGCTGCCCGCCGTGCGTGCACCGGGGGCGTCGTAGGCGGCTTTCCGCGTGACCACCACGTTGCGCCGCCCCGGTAGCGGGCGGAAGCGCGCAGGCAGCGATTCCCAGGTCTTGCGGCCCATCACCACCGGGCAGCCCATCGTGACGCTGCGGAAGTGTTTCTGGTCCAGCGGCTCGTGCCAGACCAAGCCGTTGTCGCGCCCGATGACGCCATTGCGTGCGACGGCGGCGATGAGGGCGAGCCGCATGCTCAGACCGCCACCGGCGCCTTGATCAGCGGGTGTGGGTCGTATCCCTGGATCTCGAAATCGTCGAAGTCGTAGTCGAAGATCGAGTCCGGCCGCCGCTTGATCAGCAACTTCGGATAGGGTCGCGTTTCACGGGCCAGCTGCGTGGCCACCTGTTCGCTGTGGTTGTCGTAGATGTGGCAATCGCCACCGGTCCAGATGAAGTCACCCACCTGCAGGCCGCACTGCTGCGCCAGCATGTGGGTCAGCAGCGCGTAGCTGGCGATGTTGAAGGGCACGCCCAGGAAGATGTCGGCGCTGCGCTGGTAGAGCTGGCAGCTGAGCTTCCCGTCGGCGACATAGAACTGGAAAAACGCATGGCAGGGCATCAGTGCCATCTGCGGCAGGTCGGCCACGTTCCAGGCGCTGACGATGATGCGGCGGCTGTCGGGGTTGGCCTTGAGCTGCTGCACCACCTGCGCGATCTGGTCGATGTGGCCGCCACCCGGCGTGGGCCAGTTGCGCCACTGCACGCCGTAGACCGGCCCCAGGTCACCGTCGGCGCGGGCCCACTCGTTCCAGATCGTCACGCCACGTTCCTGCAGCCAGCGCACGTTGCTGTCGCCGCGCAGGAACCACAGCAGCTCCAGCGCCACGCTCTTCCAGTGCACCTTCTTGGTCGTGATGAGCGGGAAACCTTCGTTCAGGTCGAAGCGCATCTGGTGGCCGAACACACTCTTCGTGCCGGTGCCGGTGCGGTCGGCCTTGGCCACGCCGTGGGTGGCGACGTGGCGCATGAAGTCTTCGTACTGGGATCGGATCGGGCGGTTCACTCAAAAGGCTCCAAACAAGGCATCCAGCGCGTTCTGGATCTCGGCGCGCGATTTACGCAGCTGGCCGACCGTCTTGCGCAACTCGGCCAGCGGCACGGCGCCGATGGCGGTGGTGTCCAGCACCACGGCGTCACCGGCCACCTGCAGCAGCGGGTGCAGGTCGCGGGCGCGTGGACCGAAGACGGCTTCGCGGCGCAGCGGGATCACGACCCGGGTCTCGATGTCGTCGATGTAGTCGTTCTGCACGTCCAGGAAGTAGGGCGTGTGGCGGCGCTCGCTGGCGTCGGGGTTGGCGTAGACATCGAGCCGCGGCATCAGCGGCCCTTCATGAACGTGCGGTACTTCGCCAGCGGCAGGCCTTCCTTGGCGATGCGGGCGTTGTAGTGCGTGATGGCGTCCTTGTTCTCGTCGTTCCAGCGCTCCCAGTACAGCCGGCGCACTTCTTCGGCCAGCAGCGCGTCGACGGTGGCCGACACGTTCAGCCCCAGCTCGCGGGCGCGGTCGAGCACCTTGGCGTTGAGGCTCAGGTTGACGGGGCGCTTGGGGCCTTCATCCGGGCGAAACATGAATTGACTCCATGAAGTATGCGCATGAATTATGCCGTTTGCAGGTCGAACTGCATCGCTGCCAGCTTGGCATACAGCCCGCCGCGCGCCACCAGTTCATCGTGGGTGCCGATGTCGGCGATGCGGCCGCCGTCCAGCACCACGATGCGGTCGGCCTTCAGCACGGTGGCCAGGCGGTGCGCGATGACGAGGGTGGTGCGGTCCTTCATCGCGGCTTCCAGCGCGGCCTGCACCATGCGCTCGCTTTCGGCGTCGAGTGCGCTGGTGGCTTCGTCCAGCAGCAGCAGCGGTGGGTTCTTCAGCAGCGCGCGGGCGATGCTGATGCGCTGGCGCTGGCCACCGCTGATGCGCACACCGCGCTCCCCCAGGAAGCTGGCATAACCCTCGGGCAGCGCGGTGATGAAGTCGTGTGCAAATGCGGCCTTGGCGGCGGCCATGACCTCGGTGTCGCTGGCCGTGGGACGGCCGTAGCGGATGTTCTCCAGCGCGCTGGTGGAGAAGATCGTGCTGTCCTGCGGCACGATGCCGATGCGGCCGCGCAGGTCGGCCAGCGCGAGCCGGTCCACCGGCACCCCGTCGAGCAGGATGCGGCCCTGCTGCACGTCGTAAAAACGCAGCAGCAGCTGCAGCACCGTGCTCTTGCCGGCGCCGCTGGGGCCCACCAGGGCGATGGTCTCGCCGGGCTGGATGTCGAGCGTAAAGCTGTCCAGCGCCGCTGTCTTCGGCCGCGACGGGTAGTGGAACAGCACCTGCTCGAAATGCACCGCCGATCCGCCACGCGCCGCCGGCAGCGCCAACGGCGCCGCGGGTTCGGCCACCGGCGAACGTGCCGCCAGCAGCTCCATCAGGCGCTCGGTGGCGCCGGCTGCGCGCAGCAGGTCGCCATAGACCTCGGACAGCACCGCCACCGCACCGACGAAGATGATCACAAAGACCACGGTCTGGCCCAGGTGGCCGGCCGTGATGTCGCCACGCAGCACGGCCTGCGTGCCCTGGTACAGGCCCCAGAGCAGCGCGCCGAAGGTGGCGGTGATGATGAACCCCACCAGCAGCGACCGGATGCGCGTGCGTTTGAGCGCGGTGTCGAAGGCACTTTCGGTGCTGTCGTCAAAACGTTGGGCTTCACGCGCCTGCTGGTGGTAGCTCTGCACCACGGGAATGGCGTTCAGCACCTCGGCGGCGATGGCGCTGGAGTCGGCCACACGGTCCTGGCTGGCGCGGCTGAGCTTGCGCACACGGCGGCCGAAGTACAGGCTGGGCAGCACCACCAGCACCAGGATGCCCAGCACCT
>JADMJD010000031.1 GCA_018780805.1 Rubrivivax sp.
CCAGGCCCAGGCCGGTCATGATCAGCGCCTCGCCCACCGGGCCGGCCACCTTGTCCAGCGTGCCGGCGCCGCTCATGCCGATGGCCACCAGCGCGTGGTACACACCCCAGACGGTGCCGAACAGGCCGACAAACGGGGCTGTGGCGCCCACGGTGGCCAGCACCGTCAGGCCGTTTTCCAGCCGCGTGGTTTCTTCGTCCAGCACCTTCTTGATGGTGCGGGTGACGAAGTCGCTGGCCGTGCCCGCTTCTTCCAGCTTGGCCGCGCCGTAGCGTGCGTGGTGGGTCTGCGCCTGCATCGCGTGGGCGGCCAGGTGCGAAAAGGGGTCGTGTGCGCCGTGGGTGCTGATCTCGTGCTGCACCGCCTCCAGCGAGGTGGCGTTCCAGAAGAAGTCCAGGAACTTCGTGCTGCGCCGCTGGCGGTTCACCTGGGCCAGGCCCTTCAGCGCGATGATGATCCACGACAGCACCGACATGCCCAGCAGCAGCACCAGCAGTGTCTTGCCGACGGCGTCGCTCTGCGCGATGAAGTGCGCAAAGCCGAGGTTCGAATCCATTCAGTTCTCCAAGGTGAAAGGCACGGGGATGCGGGCCCAGCCGGCCAGCGCCCGCCCGTTTTCCAGATAGGGTTGGAAGCGCGCGCGCTGCACGCCGGCCACGGCGGCGCGGTCCAGGCGCTCGAATCCGCTGCTCTGCGCCACCTGCACCTCACGTGGCTGGCCCTCGGTGTCGACCAGCACCGACACGATGACCAGGCCACTCTCGCCCAGACGCCGGGAGGCGTTGGGGTAGCTGATGTCGGGCGGCACGCGGTACTGGATGGCCGACGGCGGAATCAGCTTGGGTGCCGGAGGTGCGGCCGGTGGTGCGGGTGGAGCGGGTGGTGCGGGCGGTGCCGGCGCGGCGACCACCACAACCGGCGGCGAAGGCGGTGCCGGCTCCGGTGCCGGCGCCACAAAGGCGGCCGGCGTTGGCGCTGCCGCGGGGGTGGCGACGATGTTCTTCGGCGGCGGTGCGGGCGCCCGCGGGCGCGGCGGGGGTGGTGGCGCAGGCACGGGGGCCGGCGGCGCAATCCAGTCGACGAACATCGGCGCCGCGGCGACCAGCGAGTCCCGCACCGCCTGCACCTGCAGCAGGCCCCAGCCGGCGGCGGCGTGCAGGGCCAGGATGGCGGCGACGGCGGCGTTGCGCTGCCCGGCCGGCAGGCGATCAGAGGACGGGAGACGGCGGGCCACGGCAGCTTCTTTACTTGTTGAAACTAAGCATAACACGAATGATTCGCAACTACGTTCGTGAAATCAAGCCGGCAGCCGGTGGTCGTGGCCCCACTGCGACAATCGCCGGATGCTGAATTTCCAAGTCCTGGGCACCCAAGGCCACGCGCGCCGTGGCCGGCTGACACTGAACCACGGCGTCGTCGAAACGCCCATCTTCATGCCCGTGGGCACCTACGGCACGGTCAAGGGTGTGATGCCGCGCGACCTGGAGGCCATGGGCGCGCAGATCATCCTGGGCAACACCTTCCACCTGTGGATGCGCCCGGGGCTGGACGTGTTGAAGACCTTCGGCGGGCTGCACGCCTTCGAGGCCTGGCCGCGCCCCATCCTGACGGACAGTGGCGGTTTCCAGGTCTGGAGCCTGGGCGCGATGCGCAAGATCAGCGAAGAAGGCGTGCGCTTTGCATCGCCAGTGAACGGCGACAAGCTGTTCCTGACGCCCGAGGTCAGCATGCAGGTGCAGACGGCGCTGAACTCCGACATCGTGATGCAGTTCGACGAGTGCACGCCGTACGAGACCGACGGCAAGCTCACCACCGAAGCCGAGGCCCGTGCGTCGATGGAACTCAGCCTGCGCTGGGCGCGGCGCTCGCAGGCCGAGTTTGCGCGGCTGCAGAACCCGAACGCGCTGTTCGGCATCGTGCAGGGTGGCATGTTCGAATCACTGCGCGAAGAATCGCTGGCCCAGCTGACCGAGCTGGACCTGCCGGGTTATGCCATCGGCGGGGTCAGCGTCGGCGAGCCCAAGGACGACATGCGCCGCATCATGGCGCACACGCCGCACCGGTTGCCGGCGCACAAACCGCGGTACCTGATGGGCGTGGGCACGCCGGAAGACCTGGTGGAAGGTGTGGCCGCGGGCGTGGACATGTTCGACTGCGTGATGCCCACGCGCAACGCGCGCAACGGCCATTTGTTCACGCGCTTTGGCGATCTGAAGATCCGCAACGCGCGCCACAAGAACGACACCCGCCCGCTGGACCCGACCTGCGGCTGCCACACCTGCAGCCACTTCAGCCGCGCCTACCTGCACCACCTGGAGCGCTGCGGCGAGATGCTGGCGCCGATGCTGGCCAGCCTCCACAACCTGCACTACTACCTGAACCTGATGACCGAGGTGCGCCAGGCGCTGGAAGAAGGCCGCTTCGAGGCCTACCGCACGCAGTTCCACGCCGACCGGCAGCGTGGGCTGGAACCCTGAACCGCGTCAGCTGCCCGCTTCCAGCGCGCTGCTGGCCTGGCCGCCGGTCTGGTCCAGCACCTCGGCCAGCCAGGGCAGCGTGTCCTTCAGCGCCGGCTGCAGCGTGTGCGGTGGGTTGATCACCAGCACGCTGCTGCCCAGCATGCCAAAGCCGCGGGCATCGGCGCGCGCCACCGTCAGCCGGGCCAGCAGCCAGCCCTTCTTGGCCGGGGCGGCCGAGGCCTTCAGGCGCTGCGGCAGCTGCGTGGATTCCAGCAATTGCAGCTGCGGCAGCCAGACGACGATGGTGCCGTCGGCAAACAGCGCGAGCGCTTCACGCACCGCGGCCAGCACCTTGGCGTAATCGCTCTTCAGCTCGTAGGGCGGGTCGATCAGCAGCACGCCGCGGCGCGTGGGCGGCGGCAACTGCTTTTTCAGCGCCGCAAAACCGTCGCTCATCGCCACGCTCACCTGCGCCTGGTCACCCAGGTAGCTGGCCAGGATCTTGTGGTCCGTGGGGTGCAGCTCGAACAGGCGCATCTCGTCCTGCGGGCGTTGCAGCAGGTGCGCGAAGGCCGGCGAGCCCGGGTACTGGCGCAGCTGCGCGCCGTCGTTGAACTGGCGCACCAGGGCCAGGTAGTCGGCCACCGGGGCCGGCAGATCATCGCGGCCCCAGAGCCGGCCCACGCCGTCCTCGAACTCGTGGCGTTTGTTGGCGTACTCGCCCTGCAGTGAATAACCCCCGGCGCCGGCATGTGTGTCGACCACACGGTAGCCCTTGTCCTTGAGGTTCATGTGGCGCAGCACGAGCGTGAGCACCAGGTGCTTCAACACGTCGGCGTGGTTGCCGGCGTGGAAGGCGTGTCGGTAAGCGAGCATCGTGCGATGGTGCCACGCTTGTGCGTGTCACCCCGCACGGGGCTGCATCAACGCGTGGTGACGATGGTCACGCGGCGGTTTTCTGGCGCTTCCGGCCGGTCGGCGTTCAGCAGCTCGGCCGAGCCCTTGCCGACGGCACTGAGCCGGTCGGGCAGGATGCCGACCTTGTCGACCAGGTAGGCCACCACCGACTGCGCACGCTGTTCGGACAGCGTCAGGTTCATCTCGGCCCCACCGCGCGGGTCGGCATGGCCTTCGACGCGGAAGCTGAAACCCGCCAGGCGGTCGGACTGCAGCGCCTTGCCCACGGTGTCCAGCGCCTTGACCGTTTCCGGCGTCAAGGTGGCCGAGCCCGTGGGAAAGGTGATCAGCAGGCTGGCCCGGCCCGGGCCCGCGGCCTGGGTGCTGCCGGCCGGTTTCATGGTCGGGCGGATGGAGCGGGTCTGGCCTGCTTCTTCCTGCGGCGCGGGTTCGATGGCCAGCGCGTCGACCAACGCGTTTTCCGTCACCTGGCCTGGCTTGAGCACGGGCTCGGCGGCCCCGGCAACTTGGGCGGCCAGCGCAAAACCGGCCAGGAACAGACCATGGGCAAAGCCCTGGGGGATGCGGCGCATGGAGGCCTCCTCGGAAGCAAACTGAAGCCAGATTGTGCGGCGGCCGGCCTAGCGCGTCACTCCCTCCAATTGACGTTGTTCGAAGACATAGTCCGCACCTGCTTCGTGTCCGCCCTGCCCGGAGGCCCCGTACTGCGGTCGCTGCGGCAGTTGGCGCGCCACCTGAAATCGCACCTGCTCGAACAAGTTGCTGCCTGGGCGCCAGGCGGGCACCTGGTCCATGGCCTGCATCAGGCTGAAGGCAAAGGGCGAATGCCCGTTGCGCCCGGCGTCGGCCACTGGCTCGTTGCCACCCGAGGACATGACCACCGCCGCGCGCCGCGCCAGCAGGCCTGCCGGGTCCTGTGTCGGGCTGACCCCGCGGATGCGGGTCTCGCTGACCAGGCTGCCGGAGAAGCAGCTGTCGGACACCAGGGCCACCTGCGACGCGCCGATGCCGCGCAGCACGCGGTTGATGTCGCTGTTCGAGACCCAGGTCTCGGGCCGGGTGGCGTCGGCGTCCGACGGTTGCCAATAACCCAGCCCGGTCTGCGGCACCAACTCGCCGTGGCCGGCGTAGTACAGCACCACGGAATCCTGCGGCGAGGATTCGGCCGTCAGACGGTTCAGCACCCGGAAAAGCGCCGCCTTGGTCGGGTTCTCCAGCACCACGGTTTCGTAGCCCAGCGTGTTTTCCAGCTTCTGCGCCACGGCCTGCGCGTCGCGCACCGAGTTGGCCAGGCGCGGGATGCGGGCGTCGGCGTACTGGTCAATGCCCACCACGACGGCGATCTTGCGCTGGATCTGTGGCAGCGTGGCCTGGCGGATGCCGCGCCGCTCGGGGAAAGGCGGCACCACCACCGGCACCGGCGGACGTGGCGCTGCGAGGGCGGCCGGTGCCGCGGGCGCGGCAGGCGCCCCGGCTGCGGCAGGCGGTGGCGGCGCGGGCTGGACCGCGGGCGGCGAGGCGATGGGCAGGCGCTCCACCACGCGAGCGTTGGAAATCACCGATTCACGGTCCAGCGGCGTCACCATCAGGCACTGGCCGCTGGCGGCCTGCTGGGCGGTGGCGCAGCCCGGGGCGTCGGCCAGTGACGGGTCTTGCTCCAGCCGCGCCAGCGCGGGGCTGAACAAGGCTTTTTTGTACTCGTCGCGCGCTGCCAGCACCGCGGCCACCCGGTCCGGGCCCAGGCCCGAAAGATCCAGCGCGCCGAAGATCGCATCGCGGTTGTTCGGGTCCAGCGCCGGCATCAGGTCGAGCAGGCGGCCGATCTCCGGTGCCGTGGCCAGCGGCGCGGGCAGCAGGTCACGTGGCGGTTTCACGCCGGCGATGCGCTCGCTCGGTGTGACAACGGTGGCCGCCTGTTCGCCGGACACCGGGGGCGGCGGAGGTGGCGGCGGAGGCGGTGCCGAGGCCGCCACGATGGTCAGCGCCGTGCCGTTGCCCGGTGCCTGCACGAAGCCGTAGTTCAGCGCCACGAGGCCGCTGCCGTTGATCGCGTAGGTGCCTGGCGCCGGCACACCTTCCAGGGCTGCGTTGAACACGGCGTTGCCGGTGGTGGCGCCGGCCAGCGTGTCGCCGCCGACGAAACCGCTGACCAGGCCCGTGAAGCCTGTGAGCGGTGCGTCCACGGCCACCGTGGCCGGTGTGGCCACGTAGGTGAGCAGCGCCTGCGTGATGGCCGCCGTGGTCGTGGCCGTCAGCGTGCCGCCCAGCGTGTAGTTGCCGGCATCTGCGCCTGACAGGCCCAGCAGCGACAGCGTCACCGGCTTGGCGCTGCCGGCGTTGCGGTCGGCAAACCGGGCGTCGGCGCTGCCGCTGACGGTGTCACCCGTGATCACGCCGGCCAGGCTGAGCGACGTGGCGGAGGTGTTGACCGTGCCGTCGTAGGTCTTGCTGGCGGCCGTGCCGCCGGCCAGCGTGACGGGGGCCGGGAAGATGGAGGCATTGGCGCTGCCGTCGGCCTGGCCGACCACGTAGTTGCCGGCATCGGCACCGGTCAGCGCGGTCAGGCGCACGTCCACCGGCTTGGCCACGCCCGCCTGGCGGTCCGCGAAGCTGGCGCTGCCGCTGCCGGCCACGCTGTCGCCCGCCACCACGCCGGTGAGTGCAAAGCCGGTGACCGTGGCCGCCGTGCTGCGGTCGTAGGTCTTGTTGGCGACGACAGCGCCGTCGATGTTCACCGTGGCCGGTGTGATCGATGCCGAACCAGTGGCCGTGGGCGTGCCAATCAGGTAGTTGCCGGCGTCGGCGCCGGCCAGGCCGCCGAGTGTTAACGCGACGGGTTTGGCCGTGCCCACGTTCTTGTCGCCAAAGGCCGCGCTGCCGCTGGCGTTGACGGCATCGCCCGCCACCACGCCGGCCAGGCTCCAGGCCGTGACGGTGGCACCGGTGCCACCGTCGTAGACCTTGTTCGCGACGCTGCCGCCCAGCAGGTCCAGCATTGCGGGTGTGATGCTGGCCGTGGTGCTGGCGGTGGTACCGCTGCCCAGGCTGTAGTTGCCGGCATCGGCGCCGCTGAAGCCGGTGAGCGTGACGCTGACGGTCTTGGCCGCGCCCGCATTGCGGTCGCTGAAACTCGCGCCGCCGGTGCCCACCACGTCGTCACCCGTCACCACACCGCCCAGCACGCGGCCGGTGGCGCTGGCGCTGGTGTTGCCGTCGTAGACCTTGTCGGCCGCGCTGGCCGACAGCAGGGTCAGCGGCGCGGGCAGGATGTCGGCCGCCGCGCTGGTGCTGGCCACACCCAGCTGGTAGTTGGCCGCGTCGGCGCCGCCCAAGCCGCTCAGCGTCACGGCCACGGGTTTGGCATTGCCGGCGTTTTTGTCGGCAAAGCTGGCGCTGCCCAGTGGCTGCAGGTCGTCGCCCGTCACCGCGCCCGCCAAGGCCAAGCCGGTGAGCGTGGCGCCGAGGCCACCGTCGTAGGTCTTGTTGGCCACGGTGGCCGACAGCAGGTCCAGCGTGGCCGGGCTGATGGTGGCGCTGGTGGCCACGCTGAGCGTGCTGCCCAGCGTGTAGTTGCCGGCATCGGCCCCGCCGATGCCGGTGAGCGTGACGCTGGCCGCCTTGCCGACCCCGGCGTTGCGGTCGTCGAAGCTGCCGCTGAGCGCAAAGCTCAGCACCTCGCTGCCCACGACGCCGCTGACGCTGGCGCTGGACACCGTGGCGGCCGTGCCACCGTCGTAGACCTTGTCGGCCACCAGGCCGATCACCAGGTTCAGCGGTGCCGGCAGCAGGTTGCCCGTGGTGCTGCCGGTGGTCAGGTTGCCCAGCACGTAGTTGGCGGCGTCGATGCCGCTCAGGCCCAGCACCGACAGCGACACCGGCTTGGCGTTGCCCACGTTCTTGTCGGCGAACAGCGCGTCGCCGATCACCACCAGGTCGTCGCCGGGCACGAAGCCGCTCAGGTCCCACTGCTGCACCACGGCCTGCACCGTGCCGTCGTAGACCTTGTCGCTGATCTGCGCGCCAAGCAGGTCCAGCGTGGCGGGTGTGATGGCCGCGACGCCCTGGCCGGCGAAAAAGTCGAGCGTGTAGCCGAACACCGGCGCGCCGTCCGGGCCCTTGATGCCCGACAGACCGAAGGCGTTGAGCGCGATGCTCTTGCCACTGCCGACGTTTTTGTCGTCGTAGCCCAGGGCACCATCGAGCCCGTCCTGACCACGGAAGCCGCTGACGAACAGGCCGTAGAAATCAGCGTCCAGGCTGGGGCTGCCGTCGTAGACCTTGGTGATCGGCGGTGCACCCTCGCCCAGGAACAGCGTCAGCTGTGCCGACCCCTGGAAGAAAAATCCGCGGGCCCCGCTCAGCGCCGGTTGGGTCTGGCCATACACGGCATCCACCTGGCGAAAGTCGGGCACCAGGCCGCCGGGAAAGAACAGGCCTTCGCCTTCCGGCGCCTGCGCCCAGACCTCCCAGTACCCGTTGGGCGTGGAAATCGCGTTGACGCCGGCCTGGTTGTCGAACAAGCCCATCGCATGCAGGTTGTCTGCGGTGCCCGCAAGCGTGACGGCGTTGCCGACCGCCGGTGAATGAAAAGTGGCGTTGGCGCCGATGGCCAACGAGTCGGTGAACACGGTGATCGGCCCGCCAGCCGCCAGCAGCGTGGCGCTGGCCGGGGTGTCCACCAGCACCGCCAGCGGCCGCACCCGGCCGCCCATGGCCTGCGGTGCGAACACCTCCCCTTGGTTCGGGATGAAAAACGAGTCGGCCCCGAACAGGAAACCCGCGGCTTCGATGTTGACGCTGGTGTTGTCGCCAAAGACCAGCCTGGCCGGCTGGGTGCTGGAGCCGATCTGCAGGCCGGTGGTGGTCACGATGTCCACGGTGGACGGGTCACCGCTGACCGTGGCGCCCAGGATGGACAGCGTGCTGTCGGACTGGAGGGACAGGCGGCCCCCTTGTTCGGAGACACGGATGTCGGCGGAGATCAGCAGGCTGCCGCTGCTGTACAGCGTGAGGTCGGCGCCCTGCGAGCTGTCGATGGCGCCGGTGGCGGTGCTGTCCACGCGCACGCCCAGGTCGGCACCGTTGCCGCTGCCGGTGGCAGCACCTTCGATGTCGATGCTGGCGCCGTTGGTGGCCACGACGCGACCGGTGCCGCCGCGGATGCCGACGCCCACCCGCGGCACGCCGAAGAGCTCACCGTACCCACCGTAGCCCGGTGCGGCATCTTCGCTGTAGCCGTAGATGCTGAGCAGCGAATCCCCTTCGCCGCTGCCACCGCTGCCGTCGAGCCGCACCTCGCCCAGGATGTCCACCCCCGTCGGGCTGCCGTCGTAGGAATACACGGAGGAATAGGCCTGGCCGTTGATGGACAGGCTGTTGGTGGCGACCACCTCGCCACCGGCCACCTTGACGCCAGTGCGGTTGAGCGTGCCACTGGAGACCACCACACCGCGCAGGTTGATGTCGCGCCCGCGCAGGCTGGCGCCGTCGGTCACCACGATGCCGCCGCTGTCGGCCAACGTGACCTCGCTCTGGCCGAACACATCGATGCGCCCCGCGCCCGCGTCCAGCAGCGATGACGCGATGGCCACGCCGTGTTGCAGGCCGGTGCTGTCGGTGGCCAGCGCCGCGCTGCCAAATTCGCCATCACAGAAACGACCGTTGCAGAACGTGCCACTGCCGGTGAGCAGCAGGTCGCCGCCCGCGGTCTGCAGTGTCGAGGCGTTGATCAGGATGGCGCCGGCCCCGCTCTGGGCGGCCGAGAGCGTGACCGACAGCGGCGCGCCCTGGCTGCGCAGGGTGGC
Organism: Rubrivivax sp.; assembly: GCA_018780805.1. GTDB lineage: Bacteria > Pseudomonadota > Gammaproteobacteria > Burkholderiales > Burkholderiaceae_C > Rubrivivax. The sequence continues at coordinate 9,182 of JADMJD010000031.1, forward strand.
GCCGTCCAGCACGATGTTGCGGTCGGCCAGCAGCGTCAGCGACACGGGCGATGACGGTGTCACGTCCACGGTGGCGTTCAGCATGCGGATGTCCCCGGCTTCGAAACCGCTGGACGACGTGGTGATGCTGACGTTGTTGCCGGCCTCCAGCGCGGCCTCGATGGTGGACGTCAGGATGGTGGCGCTGCTGCCGATGGCTGAAAAGTCCGGCCCGCCGCCGATGTTGCTGTCGCTGCCGGTGTCGCTGATCGTGATGTCCCACGGGTCCAGCAACCACAGGCCGGCCCGGCCGCGTGCGGCGTCGGTGCGCACCTGGGCCGGGCGGGCGTCCAGCCAGCCGCCCGAGGTCTCGATGAAGCCGCCGTTGCCGCCCAGGGCGCCACCGCGGGCGCTGAGCGCGCCGTAAACGCGGGTGGCCTGGTCGCTCCACAGCACGATGCTGCCGCCGTCGCCCTGTTGTGTGGCGTCGGCCACGATGCGGGCCGTGGGCGCCATCCACACGGCTTCGGCGTGGCGCAGGCCGGGGTCTCGGCCTTGTTGGCCGCCGCCCACGGTGATGTGGCCACCGCCGGCCGCGCCGGAGGCGTCCACCACGGCGCCGTCCAGCAGCGCGATCTGGCGCCCGCTGAGCGTCAGACCGCCGCCGCTGCCGCTGGCGCTGGTGGCTCTGGTGACACTGCCCGTGCCCAGTGTCAGCCGGTCTTGTGCATCCAGCACGATGCGCCCGCCCGGGCCTTCGCCCAGGGTGTCGGCGCGCACGATGCCGTCCTGGTTCACCAGCGCGGCCATCAGGTCCACGTGCCCGCCAGCGGCCGCGATGCGGCCCAGGTTCAGCGCCGCACCGGCCGGCGCGTCCAGGCGCACGGCCAGGTGCGGCAGGTGGGTGTCCACGAGTTCCACGCTTTGGCCGGCGGCCAGCAGCACCTGGCCGCCGGGCGCTTCGATCAGGCCTTCGTTGCGCACCCCGGCACTGCCGCCCACCAGCAGGATGCGGCCGCCTTCGTCGGCCTGCAGCACACCCTGGTTGAGCAGGGCGCCGGCGGCGTCGCCCTGCGTGAGCTGGTAGCGGCCGGTGAGCCAGTCGTCGTCGCGGATGTTCAGCGTGGAGGCCACGAGGCCGGCGACGTCGATGCGCGCATCGCGCCCGAACAGCACGCCCTGTGGGTTCAGCAGCCAGACACGGCCGTTGCTGCCCAGCTGGCCGAGGATCTGCGACGGGTCGCGACCCACCACGCGGTTGAGCACCTGGCTCACCGACGACGGCTGCTGGAAGTACACGGCTGCACCGGCGCCGATGGAGAACTGCTGCCAGTTCAGGATGGCGCCGGCCGAGTTGGTCACCGTCATCTGCTGGCCCTGCGTCTGCACGCTGGCCTGGCCGCGCACCACGTTCAGGCCGCCGGGCAGGGCGCTGCCGGTGGGCGCGCGGTTGTCGGCGTGGCCGGGCAGCGCGGCGCTGAGCAGGCAGGCCGAGGCCAGTGCCAATGGCAGCCGGCGCAGCACGGGGCGTGGGGTGTGGGTCGAAGTGGGCATGTCAGGGTCTCCCGCCGGCAGCTAGAAGCTGGCGCTCAAGGACAAGTGGGTGCGCCAGTCGCCGCGCACCGTGGTGGCGCCGTCTTCCAGCGCGTTGGCCACCGAGAGCCGGGTCTGCACCGGGCCCAGCGTCAGCCGCGCACCCAGGCCGAAGGCGGCCAAGTTGCAGCGGCTGCGGTTGCCGGTGCAGGCCGTTGAATTTTCATTGCGCACGCTGCCGACGTCGGCAAACGCCAGCAGCCGCAGATCGATCTTCTGGCTGCCGAAGCTGCCGTCCCAACGTGGGGTGACGAGTTCGATGCTGGCCGTCAGGCCGCTGTCACCGGTGATTTCGCGTTCTTCATAGCCGCGCACGGTGGCGCTGCCGCCGATGCCGAACTGTTCACCGGGCACCAGGGCATCACCCGTGAACTGGCCGTTCACGCGGCCGGCGAGGCTCCAGTTCTCCAGCACCGGCAGGCTCAGGGTGGCCCCTGCCCGCAACACGGTGTAGCGCCGTTTGGCGCCGGTGCGCACGGCCTCGAAGTTGGCCGCTTCGCCATGCCGGCCGCCGAGGCCCAGGTTGTGCGACAGCGACACGTTGAAACCACCCGCGGTCTGGCCGCCACGCTGCGTGGCCCATTCCAGCGTGAAGGGCTGCACCGTCACACTTTCGCCGGCCGGACCGCAGGCGCCGGCCTGCAGGCCGCTGATGGCGCACTGGTTCAGGTAGGCGCGTTGTTCCAGGCCGAACACCAGGCGCTGGTCGAACTCGGCCAGGCGCGGCAGGTAGAGGTTCCAGCGCGCCCCGACGATGCGGCCGCGGCCAGAGAAGCTGAGGTCGCCCGCCGCGGTGGCGCTGGTGCCGCCGTCCACGTCGTTGTAGGCCGCAAACAGGTCCAGCGCCGAGAGCCAGCCCGGGAAGGGCAGCCGGTAGCCACCGCTGAGCACCGCCACGGCGTCCGAAGCGGTGGGCGAGGTCTGCACCTGCAGCGTCAGCACGTCGTCGTGCCCGCTCAGATCGGCGTGCTGCCAGCCCAGGGCCACGCGGTAGCGGCCGGTGCGGTCGTTGCCGGAGTTGTCGGCGCTGAGCTGCCAGCGCTGCGCCGGCGCCTCCTGCACCTTCACCGTGGCCTGTACTTCGCCCGGCTGGCGGCCCGGGCCGAGCAGCACACCCACCGTGCGGCCCGGATTTTCGTTGGCCATCTGCAGCTCGCCGTCGATGCGGCGCACCTGCGGTGTTTCGCCTTCGCGCAGTGTCGGCAAGGCGGCGCGGATCTGCGCCGAGGTCTTGCGCTTGGCGCCTTCCACCACCACCTGGCCGACCTTGCCTTCGAGCACGGTGATGGCAATGCTGCCGTCTTCCACCGCTTGGGACGGCAAATAGGCCACGACCGCACCATAGCCGGCCTCGACATAGGCCGCCTGCACCGCCAGCGCCGCCTGGCGCAGTTCCGCCAACGTGCGCGGCCCCTTGAAGGGCGCCAGCACCGCCTGCAGCCGGGCCGGGTCGATCAGCGTTGCGCCACTGAGCAGGAAATCGCGCACCTGCACACGCCGCTCGGTGGGCGCGCCGATGGTGGCGTCGGGTGATGCCGTGCGCTGCCCCACGGCGGCGGTGCCCGCCAACGCGCAGCACAGGGCGGCTGCGCAGCGGACCAGTGTCCGGCGCCAGATGAGTGTTGGGGGCGTCATCGCTCCTCCGGTCTGCGGCCCGTCGGAACCGAGGGCGCTGGCTTTTACAGCCTGCCGCATGCTGCGTCTCAAGGCCATCCCGGGCAATCCCACAGAAGGCGGAGCCCGCGCCCGCGGGCGGCAGGGCTTACCATGTTGGCCCATCTCCGTCAGGATTCGGCCGCAGCCGTGGCCGCACAGGCCCAGCCGATGAGCGCACCCCCTTCCGACGACGACGTCACCGGTTTTTTCGACCCCACGATGTCGTACCCGCCCGGCCAGGGTGGCATGCCCGCCGCGCCGCAGCCTGCCCATGACGGTGGCAATGCGCTGCCCGCGGGCATGCGGCTGGCGGAGTTCGAGCTGCTCAGCGTGGTGGGTGAAGGTGGCTTCGGCATCGTCTACCGGGCCTGGGACCACTCGCTCAAGCGCCAGGTGGCGGTGAAGGAATACATGCCTTCTTCACTGGCCCAACGCGTGGGCGGCATGCAGGTGAGTGTGCGCTCCGAGAAGTACAAAGAGACCTTCGACGCCGGCAAGGACAGCTTCGTCAAAGAGGCGCGCATGCTGGCGCAGTTCGACCACCCGGCGCTGGTGAAGGTGTTCCGCTTCTGGGAGGCCAACGGTTCGGCCTACATGGTGATGCCCTTCTACGAAGGCATCACCTTGCGCGACGAGCTGCGCCAGCGTGGCACGCCACCCGACGAGGCCACGCTGCTGGGCTGGCTGGGCCCGGTGGCCGACGCGCTGGCCATCATCCACGCCGAGTACTGGTACCACCGCGACATCGCGCCCGACAACGTGCTGCTGCTGGCCGGCTCGCGCCGCCCGGTGCTGCTGGACTTCGGCGCCGCGCGGCGCGTGATCGGCGACATGACGCAGGCCCTCACCGTCATCCTGAAACCCGGTTATGCGCCGGTGGAGCAGTACGCCGAGATCCCGGGCATGAAACAGGGGCCCTGGACCGACGTCTACGCGCTGGCGGCGCTGGCCTACTACGCGGTGCGTGGCCGCACGCCGCCGCCGTCGGTGGGCCGGCTGGTGAACGACAGCTTCGAGCCGCTGTCCAAGGTGGCCGCGGGCCGCTACAGCGAGCGCTTGCTGCGCGCGGTCGACCACGCGCTGGCGGTTCGGCCCGAGAACCGCACACCGTCCATCGCCGCTTTCAAGGCCGAACTGGGCCTGGCGGCATCGCCCACCGATGCCGCCGCCGATTTCCCGGCCAGCCGGCCCATGGCCGAGGCCGACACGCTGGACCTGGACCTGCCGGCGCCCGCAGCGGCGCCGGTCGCGCCGGCCGACGACCGCACCCAGGTGGTGGCGCCGCCACCAGAACGCACGCGCGTGGTGGCCCGGCCAGAAGCACCCTCGCCGCCGGCCGATGCGCGCACGCAGATGGCACCTCGCGCGATGCCGGCGGCTGGCGCTGCGGCCACCCCCGCCGCGAGCGCCGCGCCGGCCGAGGGCTCGCGGCGTGGTCTGCTGGTGGCCGGCGCGGCTGTGCTGGCGGCGGGTGGCGCCGGCGCCTGGTGGTTCGCAGGCCGCGGTGCCGCGCCCGCGCCGGCCGTGGCCGAGGCACCTGCGCCGGCGGCATCGGCGTCTGCACTCACATCCGCACCCGCCCCCGCCCCGGTCGCAGCCGGTTTTGTGCCGGCCGAGGTCTTCCAGCGTGTGGTCGCCGCGCAGACACCGGGCTGGGGCCTGGAGCTCACTGCCGCCAACACGCGTCTGCGCATGGACCGCGACAAACTCGTGCTGACCATCCGCTCGTTGCAGGACGGCCACGTCTACCTGTTCAACCATGGCAGCGACGGCGCGCTGCAGCTGCTGTACCCGAACGGCCTGACCCCCGCGCCCAAGGCCAGCAAGGGCAAACCGCTGACCCTGCCGCAGGGCGGGCTGGAGTTCAACGTTTCCGGCCCGCCCGGCCAGGGCCAGGTGCTGGTGATGGTGTCGCGCTGGCCGCGTGACATGGCGGCGTTTGCGCCCAAGCTGGTCGAGGGCTTCACCAGCTTTCCCACCGGCTCGGTGGCCGCGGCCCTGGAAGCTGCCAACGCCGGTGGCCGCCTGCCGCTGCTGGCGGGCCAGCCGGTGTGCCCTGCCGGCACCACCTGCAGCGACGAGTTCGGCGCCGCGCTGCTGACGATCGAGGTGACGGGCTGAGAGCCTGAGTCTTTCGCGCATGCCCGCTCACCACCCCAAAACGCACCCGCTCGGCGTTGCAAATGCTCGCCATAGCCCGAGCTATGGCTGCGCTTTGCGCCTTGATCGGGCACGTTTTGGCGCGTTGCTCGGGCACGCCTGAAAATCTCTCAGGCTCTGACCCGGCGCCGCCTGGCGCGCCTGCTCGGCACCCTGGCGCTGGCCACCGCGGCCGGTGGCGCCGCGCAGGCCTTGCGCCTGCCGCTGCCGTGGATGGTCGGGCCGTTGCTGGCCACGGCGCTGGCAGGTGTCTGCGGTGTGCCGCTGGCGGCGTCGGACCGTTTGCGCAACGCCGGTCAATGGGCCATCGGTGTGTCGCTGGGGCTGTACTTCACGCCCGGCGTTGGCCGTTTGTTCTGGCCGCTGGCGCCGGCCATCGGCGCGGGGGTGCTCTGGGCCCTGGTGCTGGGCTACGGCTTCCACCGCCTGCTGGCGGCGCTGAACCCCGCTGAGGCCCCCGCCACCACCTACTACGCCGCTGCCATCGGCGGTGCGTCGGAGATGGCGGTGCTGGCCGACCGGGCCGGCGCGCAGGTGGACCGCGTGGCCGCCGCGCATTCGCTGCGCGTGTTGCTGGTGGTGCTGACGCTGCCGCTGGCCTTCCAGCTGGCCGGTGTGCATGGCGCCGACGCCTTTGAGCCCGCGGTGCGTGTGCTGCAGCCCCGGGGTCTGCTGCTGTTGACAGGGCTGACGCTGGCCGGCGCCGCGCTGATGCGCTGGGCGCGCCTGCCCAACCCGTTTGTGCTCGGGGCGCTGGGTGTCACGGCCGCGCTCACGCTGGCGGGCATCGAGCTGTCGGCGCTGCCGCCGGGGGCCACCAACGCCGGCCAGCTCTTCATCGGGGTGGCCCTGGGCACACGCTTCACCCCCGACTTCGCACGTGTGGCGCCGCGCTGGCTGCTGTCGGTGGGTCTGGGCAGCTTCGCCATGCTGGGCGTGTCGGCGCTGTTTGCCACCGGGCTGGCGGCGCTGGCGGGGCTGCACCCGGCCACCACCATCCTGGCCACGTCGCCCGGCGGCATCGCCGAGATGTGCATCACGGCCCAGGTGCTGGAACTCGGCGTGCCGGTGGTCACGGCCTTCCATGTGGTGCGCTACGTGGTGGTGCTGCTGCTCACCGCGCCGCTGGGGCGGTGGCTGGGGCTGGGGACCGGGCTGGGCGTGGTCAGCCCCGGCCCGCCATCTGGGCCTTGAACAGCTCCCGCAGGTTGACCTCCCGAGGCCCGGGTTCCAGCACGATGGCGTCACCGGCCTGCACCTGGCCGGGCTGGATCACGCCCAGGTAGGCGCCGCAGTAGCCAGACTGCACCATCAACTTGCCGGCTTGCGCAAACCCCATCACCGCGCCGAACTTGAAGCAGGGGAAGCGCGGCTCGCTCACCGCCAGCACACAACCGGGCAGCACCAGACGGTCGCCGATCCAGAGCTGGTCTTCCGTCACACCGTCGAGCGTCAGGTTCTCACCGACCCCGCCCGGGGTGACGGGTTCATCCCACAGGCTCACGCGTGCCTGGGCGCGCACCGTCTGCCAGAACGTGAAGTGTTCCGCGGGATAGGCGTACACCGCCTTGCTCAGCCCGCCGTGCACCGACAGGTCGGCCTGTTCGTCACCTTCCAGACCGAGTGGGCGCACACTCACTGGCCCGGACACAGGGCGCTTGCCGATGGCGCTGAGCACCGTTCGGCCCGCAATCCGCAGTGGTTGCGCCACGGCCACATTCACGCTCAGGACCCACATCAGACTATTCCGTTTCTGCATGACCCCCGTACCGAGGGCGGTTACGGCCCGATTACATTGGGGCGACAATCGCGCCCCCGGCGTCTATCGGGCGGCATTCGGCGAGGCCCGCAGGCGCTGCAGGCGGGCCTCGCCCAATCCCGCTTTTTGTATCTAGACGATTGGAGATCCCCGTGAACCGTCCCGTGCTGGAAGGGCTGCGCCTGAACGTGCCCGCCTACGTCAAACATGCCCGCCTCGTGACCTGGGTGGCCGAAGTGGCCGCGCTGACCGAAGCCAAGGAAGTCTACTGGTGCGACGGCAGCGAGGCCGAATACCAGCGCTTCACCGAGCAACTGGTGGCCGCCGGCACGCTGCAGAAGCTGAACCCCGCGCTGCGCCCCGACAGCTTCCTGGCCCGCAGCGACCCCAGCGACGTGGCCCGGGTCGAGGACCGCACCTACATCTGCAGCGCGCAGAAGGAAGACGCCGGCCCCACCAACAACTGGATGGCCCCGGCCGAGATGCGCAGCCTGCTGCAGACCGGCGAGCAGGCGCTGTTCCGCGGCGCGATGCGTGGCCGCACGCTGTACGTGGTGCCGTTTTCGATGGGCCCGCTGGGTTCGCACATCGCGCACATCGGCATTGAGCTGACCGACAGCCCTTATGTGGCGGTCAGCATGCGCGTGATGACGCGCATGGGCCGCAAGGTCTTCGACGTGCTGGGCGAAGACGGCGACTTCGTGCCCTGTGTGCACACCGTGGGCGCGCCGCTGGCGGCAGGACAAGCCGACGTCGCGTGGCCGTGCAACACCACCAAGTACATCGTGCACTACCCCGAGACACGCGAGATCTGGAGCTACGGCTCCGGTTACGGCGGCAATGCGCTGCTGGGCAAGAAGTGTTTTGCGCTGCGCATCGCGTCCACGATGGGCCGCGACCAGGGCTGGCTGGCCGAACACATGCTGGTGCTGGGTGTCACCTCGCCCGCCGGCCGCAAGTACCACGTGGCCGCGGCCTTCCCCAGCGCCTGCGGCAAGACCAACTTCAGCATGCTGGTGCCCCCGGCCGGCTTTGAGGGTTGGCAGGTCACGACCATCGGCGACGACATCGCCTGGATCAAGCCCCACGCCGACGGCCGGCTGTACGCCATCAACCCGGAAGCGGGTTATTTCGGCGTTGCCCCCGGCACGAACTACCACACGAATCCGAACTGCATGGATTCGCTCAAGCGCAACGTGATCTTCACCAACGTGGCGCTCACCGACGACGGCGACATCTGGTGGGAAGGCATGACCGACACCCCGCCGGCCCATGCCATCGACTGGCAGGGCCGCGACTGGACCCCGGCCATCGCCAAGGAAACCGGCGCCAAGGCCGCGCACCCGAACGCCCGTTTCACCGTCGCCGCCACCCACAACCCGGTGCTCGACCCGGAGTGGGACAACCCCGCCGGTGTGCCCATCGACGCTTTCATCTTCGGTGGCCGCCGCTCCACCACCGTGCCGCTGGTCACCGAAGCGCGTGACTGGGTGGAGGGTGTCTACATGGCCGCGACCATGGGCAGCGAAACCACCGCCGCCGCCGCTGGCCAGCAGGGCGTGGTGCGCCGCGATCCGTTTGCGATGCTGCCGTTTGCCGGCTACAACATGTCGGACTACTTCCAGCACTGGCTGGACCTGGGCGCCCAGCTGCAGGCCAGCGGCGCCAAGCTGCCCAAGATCTACTGCGTGAACTGGTTCCGCAAGGGCGCCGACGGCAAGTTCGTCTGGCCGGGTTACGGCGACAACATGCGGGTGCTGGCCTGGATCCTGGGCCGCGTCGAGGGCCAGGCCGACGGCGCCGAACATGTCTTCGGCACCAGCCCGCGTTATGAAGACCTGCGCTGGCAAGGCCTGGATTTCAGCCGCGAGCAGTACACCAGCGTCAGCTCCATCGACCATGCCGCCTGGCAGCAGGAGATGAAGCTGCACGACGAACTGTTCCGCACGCTGGCCTACCACCTGCCGGCCGAACTGGAGCAGACGCGCCAGCGCATCGAGGCGACACTGGCGGCTTGAATTTGACAGCCCCCAGACACCTTCGGTGTCGGCCCCCGAGGGGCGTGCGACCCGCTTGGGGCGGCCCGGCGAGGGTCGCTTGAAACTCCAACTCTTCTCGGACCTGCACCTCGAGTCCGAGACCTTTCATCCCCAGCCGGCACCGGGCGCAGAAGCCCTGGTGCTGGCGGGCGACATCGACAGCAGCTGGGCCGGCCTGGCACGTTTTGCCGGCTGGCCGGTGCCGGTGCTGTTCACACCCGGCAACCACGAGTTCGATGGCCGGGTTGTGGACACAGCCGCGGGCGAGTTGCGCGCCCGCACCGAGGCCCTGGGTTTCATCTGGCTGGAGCGCCGCACCGTGGTGCTGGCCGGTGCCGATGGCCGGCGCATCCGCTTCGCCGGCACCGTGCGCTGGTGCGACTTTGACCTTTTCGGCCAGGCGCAGCGCCCGCGTGCGCAACGGGCCGGCATGTATTTCCAACGTGTGATGCAGGCCACGCAGCACGGCCAACCCTTTGACGCCACTGCGGTGCGCACGGAGGCCCTGGCCTGCCGTGCCTGGCTGGCCGAGGCCCTGGCCGAACCGGCCGAGGGCCGCTGGGACACCACCGTGGCCATCACCCACTTTGCGCCCAGCCTGCTCAGCGCCGACCCGCGTTACGGCCGCCAGCCAGGCACGGCCAGCTTCTGCAACGCCGACGACGACCTGCTGCCGCGGGCGTCGCTGTGGCTGCACGGCCACCTGCATTGCCGGCACGACTACCGCGTGGCCCATGCCGACGGCAGCAGCACCCGCGTGGTCTGCCAGGCGCGTGGTCTGGCGGCCAAGGAAGAACACCTGGGCTGGGACCCGCTGCGCCTGATCGAGGCTTGACCGCCGTCAAAAGACACCCCCAGGGCTGTGCCACACTGGCGGCGTACCTGACAGATTGGAGACCCCATGAAGATCCTCGTCGCCGTCGACGGCAGCCCTTTCACCAAACGCATGCTGGCCTACCTGACCGCGCATGACGAGTTCCCGGGCCGCAGCCACGACTACACGGTGCTGCACACCGTGGCGCCGGTGCCGCCGCGTGCCGCCGCCGTGCTGGACAAGGCCACGCTGGACAGCTACTACGAGGACGAGTCGGCCAAGGTTTTCAAGCCCATCCGCACCTTCCTGGGCAAACAAGGCATCGAGGCCAAGTACGTCGGCAAGACCGGCCATGCCGCAGAGACCATCGCTGCGGTGGCCGACAAGGGCAAGTTCGACCTGCTGGTGATGGGCTCGCACGGCCACGGCTCGCTGACCAACCTGGTCATGGGCTCGGTGGCCACCAAGGTGCTGGCCAAGTGCGGCACGCCGGTGCTGCTGGTGCGCTGATCAGGCGCCGATCAAACCTTGCAGGCGCCGCTCAGCGGCGTGATTGCAGCCCGTTGAAGCAGGTGGCCAACACCAGATCGACGATGGTCTTGTCGTCGTAGCGGCCACCAGCCTTCAGGAACCCGGGCACCGGGTCGCAGGCGCGGGCAAAAATGGTGTAGAGCACCACTTCCGACGGGATCGCCGGGTCGATGGCGCCATCGGTCTGGGCCTGTTCGATCCAGGCGCCGAGCTGGTCGCTCACCTGCATCAGCAGGTCGATGTAGGCCTTGCTGCCCAGCAGCTCGGTGCGCAGCGATGAGTTTTGCGACGGCAGCGTCGGCATCTCGCCGGCCAGCTGCACCTGCAGCGCCCAGCGTGTGACGGCTTGCAGCTTGTCGAGTGCCGGGGTGCTGGGGGGCTGGGCTTCGATCACCTCGGCCGTGAGCCGCAGCACCCGCACCATGGCGGCAGCGGCCAGCGCCTCTTTGGAGGCGAAGTGTTTGTACAGGCTGGCCTTGGCGATGCCGACATCGGCGGCCACCTCGTCCACCGTCATCAGGTCGAAACCCTTTTCGGCCAGCAGGCGGTTCACCGCGGCGACGATGGCGTCTTCGCGGACCTTCAGCACCTGCTCTCGAAAAGATCCTCGCGCCATGCAGCCATTCTAGGGCCGGGCCTGGGCCGGCCGGGTCGGCGTCAGGCGCTGGTGCTGCGGCGGGCCGACAGGCGCTGCCACCAGCGCCGCTGCACCGGCTCGGCCGCGCCGGCCGCCAGCGGGGGCTGGTCCAGCGTCATCTCCAGGCCAAAACAGGTGCCCATGTCGGCCGGGTCCACCGCCGCAGGCACCTGGCGGGCACGGCCGAGCAGGAAGCTGCGCAGAGAAGACGGGGCCGTGTTCATGGGTTGCTCCAGGGGCGATGTCGTGAATGTCGTTGCATGAAGTTTCGACCTTGTGACAGAACACTGGAATCGTGAATTGGGGGGAAGACGTGACACAGTTCTAGAATCCGCGCCCCCATGCCTTCACGCTCCCGTCCTCCCACCCCGCCCGCCGCTGCTGCCAACGCGCCTTGCTGCGCCATCGACTTCGGCACCTCCAACTCGGCAGTGGCGTTGCCGGGGCCGGCCGGGGTGCGCCTGGTGGTGCTGGAAGGGGGCCAGCCCACCATGCCCACCGCGGTTTTTTACCAGGCCGATGGCCTGGCCCACGGGGCCGAGCCGCCGCGGCTGTACGGCCGCGCGGCCGTGGCGGCTTACGTGGAGGGGCAGGACGGCCGGCTGATGCGCTCGATGAAAAGCATCCTGGGCTCGGCGCTGCTGGAGCAGCGCACCGACGTGGGCGGTGGCCGCGCCGTGCGCTATGGCGACGTGATCACCGGTTACCTGCGCCACCTCAAGAAGCTGGCGGATGCCGAGGCCGGCGCATCCATCACCCGCGCTGTGCTGGGCCGGCCGGTGTTTTTCGTGGACGACGAACCCGAGCGCGACCGCCAGGCCGCCAGCGCGCTGGCCGACGCCGCGCGTGCCGTCGGCTTCCAGGAGCTGCATTTCCAGTACGAGCCCATCGCGGCGGCCTTTGCGCACGAAGCCACGGTGCAGGCCGAGCAGCTGGTGCTGGTGGCCGACATCGGCGGCGGCACCTCGGACTTTTCGCTCGTGCGTGTGGGCCCCGGCCGACGCGAGCGGCTGGACCGAGGCGACGACATCCTGGCCAACCACGGCGTGCACATCGCCGGCACCGACTTCGACCGCCGGGTGGCGCTGGCCGCCATCCTGCCGCTGCTGGGCTACGGGTCCTTGGGCCCGGCCCGTGCCGGCGAGCCGGCGCGTGAGCTGCCCAGCAGCATCTTCTACGACCTGGCCACCTGGCATTTGATCAACACCGTCTACGCACCGGCGCGGCTGGCCGAGTGGCGGGGCATGCGCAGCTGGTACGCCGACCCGCAGCAACACCGCCGCCTGATGACGGTGCTGGAAGAGCGCCTGGGCCATGCCCTGGCCGGCGCCGCAGAGCAGGCCAAGATCGACGTGGCCTTGCACGGCCATGCCGCCATCGACCTGGACCTGGTGGAACAAGGCCTGGCCGCCACGCTGGACGCCGGCGGCGCTGCGCGGGCGCTGCAGACCGACCAGGCCCGCATCGTCGACGCGGCGCACGAGACGCTGCGCCAGGCCGGCGTGCCGGCCGCGGCGGTGCAGGCGGTGTTTTTCACCGGCGGCTCCACCGGGCTCACGTCGCTGGTGGACGGCATCGCGGCGGTGTTCCCGGGGGCCACCGCGGTGCGTGGCGACCGTTTTGCCAGCGTGGCCCAGGGTCTGGGCCTGCACGCGGCGCGGGTTTTCTCAAGGTGACCCGGCTTGGCCGGGCGCCTTGAACCCCCGCGGGGGGCGGGCTGGGCGCAGCCCGGCCCTGGGGGCGCTCAGGCTCAGTAGCGGCGGCCGCGCGGCGGCGGGCCGCGGCGCACGCCAGGCGGGGTGCGCCGGGGCGGCGCCGGGCGGCGGGGCCGGGTCACGTCGGCGATCAGCATCACCGCACGCACCAGGTCCTGCACCGCCTCGGCCAGGTCGGCCGGGGGCTCGATGGTCTCGATCACGGCCGCCAGCGCGTCGGCGTCTTCCAGGTCGGCCGGGTCGAAGTGCAGGTAGACCAGGGCCAGCGGCTCGACCAGCTCGGGCGCGTCCAGCGCCATCAGGGCCGGGAAGTTGTCCAGCGCCGCGGCAAAACCGGCGACCCAGGGCAACACGGCGGTGGACGGTGAATCGGCTTCGTCGTCCGGGTAGATCCAGGGGTCGAACCAGTCGCGCTGCGCGATGGCACGTTGCAGCTCGGCATGTCGACGCTGCACCAGGGCCGTCAGCGGGCCGGCGTTGTAGCCGGCAGGTGCAGGGCGGCCATCGATGTCCAGCACCGTCGGCAGCCAGTCGGCGGCGGGGATGTCCCGGGGCTGCAGGATGACGCCGCACAAAAAGCCGTCCAGCGCCATCACGTCCAGCGGTTCCAGCGGCGCCGGCACCGCGGCCAGCAGGTCCTGCAGGGTGTCGAGGTCGGCGTCGGTCAGGGGCGCGGGGCCGGGGGCAGGTGCTTGAGACATCCCACGATTGTCACCCCAGCCCCCCACCTTGCAGGATGGGGCGGCGGGTGTCTGCTGCCTAGGATGGGGCACGTGTCGGTTCTGGCCGACGCCCCGCTCCCAACGACGTCCTCGCAAGAGGGCTTCCACAAGCCCGGTGCACCTTGGTGTCCGGGCTTCTTTTTTTGGCGCGTGCGGGGATGCTGGCGCGCCGTAGACTCGTCGTTTTGACACGCCGGAGAAGCACCATGGGCGCGCCCGCAGCCTTCACCCAGACCACCGAAGTCGGCCACTGGATCGCCGGCCGGCGCAGCGCCGGCAGCGGCACCCGCAGCCAGGCCGTGTGGAACCCCGCCACCGGCAGCGCCGCACGCCAGGTGCGCCTGGCCGAGGTGGCCGACGTCCACGCCGCCGTGGCCGCCGCCGTGGCCGCGCAGCCGGCCTGGGGCGAGATGCCGCCGATCCGCCGCGCGCGGGTGCTGAACAACTTCCTGGCGCTGCTGAACCAGCACAAGGACACCCTGGCCGCGATGATCACCGCCGAACACGGCAAGGTCTTCACCGACGCGCAGGGCGAGGTCTCGCGTGGCATCGACATCGTCGAGTTCGCCTGCGGCGTGCCGCAGCTGCTGAAGGGCGACTACACCGACCAGGTCTCCACCGGCATCGACAACTGGACACTGCGCCAGCCGCTGGGCGTGGTGGCCGGCATCACGCCCTTCAACTTCCCGTGCATGGTCCCGATGTGGATGTTCCCGGTGGCGCTGGCTTGCGGCAACGCCTTCATCCTCAAGCCCAGCGAACGGGATCCGTCGCCGTCGTTGTTCATGGCCGAGCTGCTGCAGCAGGCCGGCCTGCCCGACGGTGTGTTCAACGTCGTGCAGGGCGACAAGGTGGCGGTGGATGCGCTGCTGAACCACCCGGACGTGAAGGCGCTCAGCTTCGTCGGCAGCACGCCGATCGCGCAGTACATCTATGAAACCGGGGCCCACCACGGCAAGCGGGTGCAGGCGCTGGGCGGTGCGAAGAACCACATGGTGGTGATGCCCGATGCCGACCTGGACCAGGCCGTGGACGCGCTGATCGGCAGCGCCTACGGCTCGGCGGGTGAACGCTGCATGGCCATCAGCGTGGCGGTGCTGGTGGGTGACATCGCCGACCAGATCGTGCCGCGCCTGGCCGAGCGTGCGAAGACGCTGAAGATCAAGAACGGCATGGCGCTCGACGCCGAGATGGGCCCCATCGTCACCCAGGCCGCGCGCGACCGCATCGAGGCCTACATCGGCATCGGTGCCGAAGAAGGCGCCACGCTGGTGGTCGACGGCCGCGGCTGCCAGGTGCCGGGCCACGAGGCGGGCTTTTTCACCGGCGGCACCTTGTTCGACCACGTGACCCCGGCGATGCGCATCTACCAGGAAGAGATCTTCGGCCCGGTGCTGGCCTGCGTGCGTGTGCCCGACATGGCCAGCGCGCTGCAGCTGGTCAACGACCATGAATACGGCAACGGTGTGGCCTGTTTCACCAGCGACGGCGGTGTGGCACGCGAGTTCGCGCGGCGGGTGCAGGTGGGCATGGTGGGCATCAACGTGCCGATCCCGGTGCCGATGGCCTGGCACGGCTTCGGCGGCTGGAAGA
>JADMJD010000141.1 GCA_018780805.1 Rubrivivax sp.
CTCTCCTTACAATCCCCATAACCATCGCCCGTCCAGCGGTCTAGCCCAACGAGGTTTATCCGCCGATATGACTTCCTGCCCTCTTCAAACTCGTCCGCGTCGGCGGATAAACGCTATTCGTTAGAAGGATGAACCGAGTTTTCAAAAAAATGGGGTTTAGGTGGAAGCCTAAACCCCTAAAACTACCGGTTACAAGGGAGTGTACTTACCGGCAGAGGAGACGAACTTAGTTACTTTGGCTAGTGATTTGTGGAATTGCCTCGAATAGGTCCATAACAAGCCCATAATCAGCGACCTGGAAGATCGGTGCATCGGGATCCTTGTTGATGGCGACGATGACTTTCGACTCCTTCATGCCGGCCAGATGCTGGATGGCGCCCGAGATACCGACCGCGATGTAAAGCTGCGGCGCGACGATCTTGCCGGTCTGGCCGACCTGATAGTCGTTCGGCACGAAGCCGGCATCAACGGCGGCGCGGGAAGCACCAAGGGCCGCACCGAGCTTGTCGGCGAGCGGCTCAAGCAGGGCGTGGTAGTTCTCGCCACTGCCCAGACCGCGACCACCGGAGATGATGATCTTGGCAGCGCCCAGTTCGGGACGCTCGGACTTGGTCAGTTCGCGGTGGGTCAGCGTGCTCTGCGCCGTATCGGCGGCAGCGGCGATGGCTTCGACCGGGGCGCTGTTGCCAGCCGCGACGGCATCGAAAGCGGTGGTCCGCACGGTGATGACCTTGACGCTGTCGGCGCTCTTCACCGTCGCCAAGGCATTGCCGGCGTAGATCGGACGAACGAAGGTGTCAGCCGATTCAACGCCGGTGATTTCAGATATCTGGGCCACATCAAGCAAGGCGGCGACGCGCGGCAGCAGGTTCTTGCCGAAGGTGGTGGCCGGGGCCAGTATGTGGCTGTAGCCGGCGGCATTGGCGATGACCAGGGCGGTCAGGTTTTCAGCCGTCTGGCTCTGGTAGTGGGCAGCGTCGGCCACTTTTACTTTGGCCACACCTTGCAGGCTGGCGGCGGCCTGGGCGGCAGCAGCGCAGTTGCTGCCGGCGACGAGGACGTGAATATCACCGCCAATCTTCTGGGCAGCAGCAACGGTGTTGAGGGTGGCGACCTTGAGGCTGGCGTGGTCGTGTTCGGCGATTACAAGAATAGTCATGATCAGATCACCTTGGCTTCGTTCTTGAGTTTGTTGACGAGTTCGGCGACATCGGCGACGCGGATGCCGGCACCGCGCTTGGCGGGTTCGGCTACCTTGAGCGTGCTCAGGCGCGGTGCAACATCAACACCGAGGTCGGCCGGCTTGACGGTGTCGAGCGGCTTCTTCTTGGCTTTCATGATGTTGGGCAGGGTCGCGTAGCGCGGCTCGTTCAGGCGCAGGTCGGTGGACACCACGGCCGGCAGGCTGATCTCAAGGGTTTCCAGACCGCCGTCGATTTCACGGGTGACGGCTGCCTTGCCGTTGGCGATGACAACCTTGGAGGCGAAGGTGGCTTGCGGCCAGTTCTGCATGGCGGCGAGCATCTGGCCGGTCTGGTTGGCATCGTCGTCGATGGCCTGCTTGCCGCAGATGACGAGTTGCGGTTGTTCCTTCTCGCACAGGGCCTTCAACAGCTTGGCCACGGCCAGCGGCTGGAGGTCGACATCGGTTTCGACGAGGATGCCACGGTCGGCACCAATGGCCATCGCCGTGCGCAGGGTTTCCTGGCAGGCAGCGACACCACAGGAGACAGCGACGACTTCCGTCGCAATGCCGGCTTCCTTGAGGCGGACGGCTTCTTCGATGGCGATTTCATCGAAGGGGTTCATGCTCATCTTGACGTTGGCCAGATCAACACCAGTGCCATCGGCCTTGACGCGGACCTTGACGTTGTAATCGACAACACGTTTGACGGGTACAAGAATTTTCATTGCATTATCCAATACGGAAAAGCATTTTTGGTTTACAAAGATGCATCTCGAATCATGTTACGGGCGATAACTAGTTGCTGAATTTGGGTCGTCCCTTCGTAGATCCGGAAGAGACGTACATCACGGTAAAAGCGTTCGATTGCATAGTCGGAGACATAGCCTGCGCCACCGTGTATCTGGACGGCACGATCAGCTACACGACCACACATTTCTGATGCAAAGAGCTTGCAACAGGATGCTTCGGTTGAAATGTCTTCTTTGTTGTCGCGACGGCGAGCCGCATCAAGAATCATTGAACGGGCGGCGTATATTTCGGCCTTGCTGTCAGCAAGCATTGCCTGAATCAACTGAAACTCTGCAATTGGTTTGCCAAATTGCTGCCGTTCGATGGCGTAACGCAGCGCGTCATCTAGCATGCGCTCAGCCGCGCCAACACAGATGGCGGAAATATGGAGGCGTCCCTTGTCGAGTACCTTCATCGCGGTCTTGAAGCCAACCCCCTCCTTCCCTCCGATGATGTTAGCTGCGGGTACCCGACAGTTGTCGAACATCACATCACAAGTATGGGCGCCTTTCTGACCCATTTTGTGATCACGCTTGCCGAGCGACAAGCCAGGAGTGCCTTTTTCAACGATAAATGCGGAAATTCCTCCAGTTCCCTTGATTTCCGGATTTGTGCGCGCCATCACGGTATAAACGCCGGCTTCTGGTGCATTGGTAATAAAGCGCTTGGTGCCGTTAAGAACGTAAAAGTCACCGTCTAGAACGGCAGAGGTACGGAGCGACGCCGCGTCAGAGCCTGCGCCTGGCTCGGTTAGCGCAAAGGAGGCAATCAACTCCCCTGAGGCAAGTTTTGGCAAATAGTAGCTCTTCTGTTCTTCGGTACCGTCGACGATCAAGCCTTGTGAGCCGATCCCATTATTGGTACCAATCAAGGAACGGAAGGCCGGTGATGTCTTTGCGATTTCGAAAGCAACTAGAACTTCTTCTTCCATGGTAAGCCCGAGACCACCGTACTCCTCAGGCACGCAAAGTCCGAAAAGGCCAAGTTCGCGCATTTCTGCAACTATGTCATCTGGAATCTCGTCGGTTTCAGCAACTTTGTTTTCCGCCGGAATCAGACGTTCCCTCACGAATCTGGAAAGGGTGTCGACAAGAAGTGTCAGCGTTTCTTGATCACGAATCATTGTATCTCCAAAAATTTCATGGTCGGCATATTGCCCTGCCGACAGGTATAAACCAGATTTCCCAGCGTTATT
>JADMJD010000185.1:0-15368 GCA_018780805.1 Rubrivivax sp.
CCGGGAAGAAGTTGATGATGCGGTCGAGTGCCTGGTTGGCGCTGTTGGCGTGCAGCGTGGCCAGGCAGAGGTGGCCGGTCTCGGCGAAGGCCACCGCGTGTTCCATGGTCTCGCGGTCGCGGATCTCGCCCATCAGGATCACGTCCGGCGCCTGGCGCAGCGTGTTTTTCAGCGCCTGCTCCCAGCCGTCGGTGTCGATGCCCACCTCACGCTGCGTGACGATGCAGTTTTTGTGCGGGTGCACGAACTCCACCGGGTCTTCGATCGTGATGATGTGGCCGTAGGAATGTTCGTTGCGCCAGTCGACGATGGCCGCCAGCGAGGTGCTCTTGCCAGAGCCCGTGGCCCCGACGAAGATCACCAGCCCGCGTTTGCCCATCGAGACGTCCTTCAGCACCTTGGGCAGGTTCAGGCTCTCGATGGTGGGCAGGGTCTGCGGGATGGTCCGGAACACCAGGCCCACATGGCCTTGCTGCATGAAGGCGTTGACGCGGAAACGCCCCACGCCCTGCGGTGCGATGGCGAAGTTGCACTCCTTGGTGCGCTCGAACTCGGCGGCCTGCTTGTCGTTCATCACCGCCCGTGCCAGCTGCAGCGTGTGCTGGCCGGTCAGCGGCTGTGGGCTCACCTTGGTGACCTTGCCGTCCACCTTGATGGCCGGCGGAAACTCGGCGGTGAGGAAGAGATCGGAGCCGCTGCGCGCCACCATCAGGCGCAGCAGGTCGGAGACGAATTTCGAAGCCTGGTCGCGTTCCATTCGTCAGTCCTACCCGGGGAAGTTTTCAGGGATCTTGGCCTTGGCCCGTGCTTCGGCCGGCGCGATGACGTTGCGCCGCACGAGGTCGGCCAGGTTCTGGTCCAGCGTCTGCATGCCCAGGCTCTGGCCGGTCTGGATGCTGCTGTACATCTGCGCGATCTTGTTCTCGCGGATCAGGTTCTTGATCGCCGAGCTGCCGATCATGATCTCGTGCGCCGCCACGCGGCCGCTGCCGTCCTTGGTCTTGCACAGGGTCTGCGAGATCACCGCGATCAGCGATTCCGACAGCATCGAACGCACCATCTCCTTTTCGGCCGCAGGGAACACATCGACCACCCGGTCGATGGTTTTGGCGGCCGAGCTGGTGTGCAGCGTGCCGAACACCATGTGGCCGGTTTCGGCTGCGGTGAGCGCCAGGCGGATGGTTTCCAGGTCGCGCAGCTCACCCACCAGGATGGCGTCCGGGTCTTCGCGCAGCGCCGAGCGCAGCGCGTTGTTGAAGCTCAGCGTGTGCGGGCCCACCTCGCGCTGGTTGACCAGGCACTTCTTGCTCTCGTGCACAAACTCGATCGGGTCTTCCACCGTCAGCACGTGGCCGTATTCACTTTCGTTCAGGTGGTTCACCATCGCCGCCAGCGTCGTGCTCTTGCCGGAGCCCGTGGGGCCCGTCACCAGCACCAGGCCACGCGGCTTCAGCGCCAGCTCGGCAAACACCTTGGGGCAGTTCAGCTGTTCCAGCGTCAGGATCTTGCTCGGGATGGTGCGGAACACGGCGCCCGCGCCGCGGTTCTGGTTGAAGGCGTTGACGCGAAAACGCGCCAGGCCCTGGATCTCGAAGCTGAAGTCGCACTCCAGCGTGTCTTCGTAATGTTTGCGCTGGGCGTCGTTCATGATGTCGTACACCATGTCGTGGACCATCTTGTGGTCCAGCGCCTCGACGTTGATGCGCCGCACGTCGCCGTGCACGCGGATCATCGGCGGCAGGCCGGCCGAGAGGTGCAGGTCCGACGCCTTGTTCTTGACGGAAAAGGCCAGCAGCTGGGTGATGTCCATGCAGGGGTGGGCGCCGGGCAGGCACCGTAAGCTCGGGGGATTATGAGCAGCATCGACAGCAAGCGACAAGAAGTGAAGCGCCGTCTGGTGACGGCTTGCATCGCCGCGGGCCGCGATGCCCAGGCCGTCACGCTGCTGGCCGTCAGCAAGACCCAGGGCACCGACGCGGTGCGCGCTGCCCATGCCGCGGGGCAGACCGCCTTCGGCGAAAACTACGTGCAGGAGGCGCTGGACAAGATCGCTGCGCTGGCCGATCTGCGTGCGCAGCTGCAGTGGCACCTGATCGGCCCGCTGCAGAGCAACAAGACCCGGGCGGTGGCCGAAGCCTTCGACTGGGTGCAGTCGGTGGACCGGCTCAAGACTGCCCAGCGCCTGGCCGAACAACGGCCGGCCCATCTGCCACCGCTGCAGTTGTGCCTGCAGGTCAACA
Organism: Rubrivivax sp.; assembly: GCA_018780805.1. Lineage (GTDB taxonomy): Bacteria > Pseudomonadota > Gammaproteobacteria > Burkholderiales > Burkholderiaceae_C > Rubrivivax. The sequence goes on from JADMJD010000185.1 coordinate 2,241, forward strand.
TCAGCGGCGAGGCCAGCAAAAGCGGTGTCACACCGGCCGAGCTGCCGGCACTGGCGCAGGCTGTGGCAGCCCTGCCGGCAGCGTGCGTTCGGCTGCGTGGGCTGATGGCCATCCCCGAGCCTGCGGCGGACCTGGCGGCGCAGCGCGTGCCCCATCGGCAGTTGCGAGAGCTTCTGGAGGCCTTGAACCGCAGTGGCCTGGCGCTGGACACCTTGTCCATGGGCATGAGCGCCGACCTGGAGGCCGCGGTGCTGGAGGGTGCCACGCTGGTGCGTGTGGGCACCGCCATCTTCGGCGCCCGCGCAAGCTGACACCCCCCGAACACGGGGCCAAATCCTTCACGAAAGTGGCCCTCAAGTTCCGCCGGCCCGTGCCGAGCGGAAAAATTCACGGGCTCGAGCGTGAGAACTTCACGCCCAAAACAGCACGTTTCCAAAAGTGAACTGCCCCTGAATCACCGGTCTTTTCCGATGATCGCGTCCACTCGCTCCAACCCGGGACGAGCGCTGGAACAAGGGACCAAAAATGACTGTGCTGACACCGTTCATCGTGCTGATCGAACGCAAGCGACTGCAGCAACGACTGACCTGGCTGATGAGTGGCCTGCTGCTGGCCGGTGGTTTTGCGCTGCAGGCCGAGGCCGCCGAAGGCTCTGGCAAACACCACCGCAAGTTCGCCCGCGACCTGACGCCGTCCATGGACGCGTCCGACAGTGCACCGCTGCGCAACCGATGGGAACGCAAGACCGGCGGCAAACGCATGGTGCAGGCGGTGATCGTCAGCGACAGCAGCGACGCCGAACTGAAGGCGCTGCGCAAGCACATCGAGTCGCTGGGCGGCACGGTGCATGCACGTTTTGCGTCGGTGCGCGCCTTGTCGGTCACGATGCCGGCGCGTGCGCTCAAGCGGCTGGAAAAACGCGACGACGTGGTCTCGGTCTCCCCGAACCGCATCACCGCGCGCTCTCTGAGCGAACTGGAAGAAACCACGGGCGCCAGCACCTCGGCGGTGCGCAGCGTGGGCCTGCTGGGCAACTACAGCGGCCTGGACGGCAGCGGCGTCGGCATCGCGGTGCTCGATTCCGGGATCATGCGCAGCCACAAGGCCTTCGACAACGCGATGGGTGTGTCGCGTGTGGTGCGCAGCGTCAACCTGGTCGGCGCCGGCTCGTCGGCCCTGCAGGCCAGCGCCTACGCACCCGGCGGTGCGGCGCGGCTGTCGTTCGAGGCCTCGGTGGACAGCAGCGCCTCCAGCAACCCCGACCCCTATGGCCATGGCACCCACGTGGCCGCCGTGGCCGCGGGCCGTGACCCCAGCCTGCTGCGCGACACCCGTGGCATCGCCCCGGGTGCGAACCTGGTGGACGTGCGGGTGCTGGGCGCCGACGGCACCGGCACCATGACCGACATGCTGGCCGGCATCGACTGGGTGATCTACAACGCCAAGCAGCACAACATCCGCGTGATGAACCTCAGCCTGGCGGCCGACTCCACCGAAAGCTGGGAGACCGACCCGCTGGCCCGCGCCGTGCGCAGCGCCACCGCCGCTGGCATCACGGTGGTGGTGTCGGCGGGCAACTTCGGCAACCAGGGCCTGAAGAAGGTGTTCGGCACCATCGGCTCGCCGGGCCACGACCCCAGCGTCATCACCGTGGGCTCCACCCACATGCAGGGCACGGTGGGCCGCGGCAACGACTCGGTCAACCTGTTCAGCTCGCGCGGTCCCACCCGTGGCGGCAAGGCCAACGGCAACGGTCAGCGTGAGGTGGACAACCTGCTCAAGCCCGACCTGGTGGCGCCGGGCAACCGCATCATCTCGGCCGCGGCGCAAGACAACGGCGGCGGCTGGAACAAGCTGGCGAACGACGTGCCGGCCCTGCTGACGGGCCTGGGCAGCCTGCAACTGCCCAAACAGACGCTGATGTCGCTGTCCGGCACCTCGGTGGCGGCACCGGTGGTCAGTGGCGCCGTGGCGCTGCTGCTGCAGGCCAACCCGAGCCTGACGCCGCCGCTGATCAAGGCCATCCTGCAGTACGCCGCGCAGCCGCTGCCGGGTGCCACGCTGGTGGAACAAGGCGCCGGCCTGCTGAACGTGGACGGCGCGGTGCGCCTGGCCAAGGCCCTGCGCACCGACATCGGCGCCCGCGTCGCCGCCGGCACCATCACCGTGGGCCAGGCACTCAACGCCACGGCGCTGCCGACGCCCACGTCCACCGTCGCCGGTGCCACGTTCAACTGGTCGCGTCTGGTGTTCGTCGGCGGGCGGCAGATCGCGTCCGGCCCGGCGCTGTTCACGCAGTACCAGGCCTTGTGGGACCCGCGCCTGGTCTGGGGCGGCAGCACGGCTTACCGCACCCAGGTGGCCTACTGGCCGGCCAGCACCACGGTGGCGGCCAACACCGTGCCCAGCGCCTTCACCGAGTCGCTGGCCGCGCCCACCATGCTGCTGAGCGCGGGGGTGACGCTGGGCAGCAGCCTCACCGGGGGCCAAGGCGCCTTTGCACTGACGGGCAACGTCTCCGGGGCGCTGATCGCCGGCAGCGGTGTGATCCTGAGTGAAGGGGTCATCCTCAGCGAGGGCGTGATCCTGAGTGAGGGCGTCATCCTCAGCGAAGGTGTGATCCTGAGTGAAGGGGTCATCCTCAGCGAAGGTGTGATCCTGAGCGAAGGGGTCATCCTCAGCGAAGGTGTCATCCTGTCGGAAGGCCAGCCCTGAGCGGCAGGTCCTGAACAGCGCCGGCGCAAGCCGGCTCAAGCCCACTGCAGGGGGTGCCGATAACAAGGCACCCCTTCGTCATTTTGTGAGCACCCGGCCCATGTTGTCGCTGCCCCCGCCCGAACCGCGCACGGCCCCTGCGCTCGGCCCGGCACAGCGTTTTCACGCGGCGCTGATGGCCGACTACAACCGCCCGGCCACCGCGTACTGGTGGGCCGTGGTCCTGCTGGGCAGTGCGGCGCTGGGCTGGTCGGTGCTGCAACTGCTGGCCCTGCCATGGACGGTGAGCCTGCAGGTCGTGATCGGCTGTGCCATCGCGATGCTGGCCGGGCTCTTCCCGGTGCGCATCCCGGGCTCAAAGAACTCCTTCGCCGCGGGCGAGGTCTTCATCATCCTGCTGCTGCTGCTGTACGGGCCGGCCGCGGCCGCACTGGCGGCGTCGGGCGAGGTGTTCATCGGCGCCTACCGAACGTCCAAGCGCTGGACCAGCCGCATCATCAGCCCGGCCGCGTCGGCGCTGTCGATGCTGATCGCCGGCACGGCGCTGCACGCCTGCATCGGCTGGATCGCACCGCGGGCCGCGCTGGGCGAAGCCGTGGTGCTGCTGCTGGCGATGGTGTTTGCCGTCGGCCACTTCCTGTTCAACATGCTGCTCATCACGGTGGTGCTGCACCTGAAGCGACGCGAGCCGCTGAAGATGGGCGCCTTTTTTGCCAGCTTCGGCTGGGTGGGCACCACCTACGCCGCCAGCGCGCTGATCGCCGGCCTGCTGTACCTGGCTTTCAAGACCACCGGCCTGGGTGTGATGGCGGGTGCCGTGCCCATCATCATCGTGCTGCTGGTGATGCTGCACTACCACTTCCGCCAGCGTGAATCCGACGACCAGGCCCAGCAGGTGCGCATCAGCGCTGCTGAGCGTGAGGCCGAGCAGTCGGCGCGTCACCTGCAGCAGCTGCGCGAAAGCGAACAGCGTTTCCACGCCGCGTTTTCGCACGCCGCCATCGGCATGGCCCTAGTGGGTGCCGACGGCCATGTGTTGCAGGCCAACCCGGCGCTGTGCACCCTGCTGGGCACCACCGAAGAGGCGCTGCTGGGGCAGGACTTCAAGGTGTTTGTGCACCCCGAAGACACCGCCGCACTGGCGCGCCAATGGCAATCGGCCCTGGCCCGCGACGGCGCCGACGCCACGGTGGAGCTGCGCTGCCAGCGTGTCAGTGGCGAGTGGGTGCACCTGGCGCTGCACAGCGGCCATTTCAGCGACCGCGACGCCAGCTCACCCTGCCTGATCCTGCAGGCGCAGGACATCACCGCGCGCCGCCAGGCCGAGGCCCAGCTGCAGCACATCGCCTACCACGACGGGCTGACCTCGTTGGCCAACCGCATCCGCTTTGGCGCCTGCCTGGCCCAGGCCATCGAGCGTTGCCGGCGCGAGCCCGACTACGCCTTTGCGGTGATGTACCTCGATTTCGACCGCTTCAAGCTGATCAACGACACCCTGGGCCACAGCGCGGGCGACCGCTTCCTCACGCTGGTGGCGCAGCGCATCCGCGACCAGGTGCGCCCCTGCGACACCGTGGGCCGGCTGGGGGGCGACGAGTTTGCGATCCTGGTGGACCAGCTGGGTGACGAAGCCGCCCTGGTGGCCATGGCCGACCGTCTGCAGCAGACGCTGGCCGTGCCCTATGCGCTGGACGGGACCGAGGTGACCAGCAGCGCCAGCATTGGCATCACCTTCAGCAGCGTGGGCTACGAAACCCCGGGTGACGTGCTGCGCGATGCCGACATCGCGATGTACCGCGCCAAGGCCGCCGGCCGTGCGCGCACGGCCTTGTTCGACGCCAGCCTGCGCGCGCAGCTGGCCTCGCAGGTGAACCTGGAGCGTGACCTGCGACGTGCGCTGGAGCAGCAGCAACTGCACCTGGTCTACCAGCCCATCTACGACCTGGCCACCGGCCAGGTGGACAGCTTCGAGGCCCTGGTGCGCTGGAACCACCCGGAACAAGGCCCGGTGCCGCCGGCCACCTTCATCCCCATCGCCGAAGAATCGGCGCTGATCAGCGGCCTCACCGACTGGGTGCTGGGCCGGGCCTGCGCGCAGTTGCGCGAGTTCCAGCGCGGCCTGGCCGCTGGCGCATCCCGGCCGCGGGTGCACGTCAACGTCTCGGGCACCGACATGTGCCGCGCCAGTTTTGTCTCGCAGGTGGCCACGGCGCTGCTGTCCAACGGCCTGGAGCCGGGCCAGCTGACGCTGGAGATCACCGAAAGCACGCTGATGCAGCGCCTGGACAGCGCGCTGGACGTGATGGGCCAGCTGCGCGAGCTGGGTGTGGGCCTGTCGGTGGACGATTTTGGTACCGGCTACTCGTCGCTGTCGTACCTGTCCACGCTGCCCATCACCAGCCTGAAGATCGACCGCAGTTTTGTGCAGCGGCTGCAGGACGACACCAAGGATGCCGAGGTCGTCAAAGCCGTCATCACGCTGGGCAAGGCCCTGGGCAAGACCGTGATCGCCGAGGGCATCGAAACCCCGGCGCAGCTGGCGCAGTTGCGGGCGCTGGGCTGTGCCCTGGGCCAGGGTTACCTGCTGGCACGCCCGCTGAGCCCCGACAGTGCCGCCGCCGTGGTGTCCATCTCGCGCCGCTGGCCGGGGCCGGAGGCCGGGCCGTCGGACTTCGGGCGTTTCATCCCCACCGGGTTTGACGACGCGGCGCTGACGCTGCATTGAGTCCCGGTACTGGCGGTCACACGGGCAGCTGCGCGCTGTTCTTGACCTCTTCCATCACCGCATAGGTGCGCGTCTCGCGCACGCCGGGCAGCGTCCAGATCACGCTGCCGATGAACTCGCGGTAGGCCGCCATGTCCGACACACGGGTCTTCAGCAGGTAGTCGAAACCCCCGGCCACCAGGTGTGCCTCCAGGATCTCGGGCCGCACCTGCACCGCGGCCTTGAAGGTGTCCATCACGTCGTGCACCGTCCGGTCGAGCAGGATCTCCACGAACACCAGCAGCCCGGCGCCCAGCTTGGCCGGGTTCAACCGCGCTTCGTAGCCCAGGATGTAGCCGTCGCGGTGCAGCCGGCGCACGCGCTCCAGCACGGCGGTGGGCGACAGGTGCACCGCCTCGGCCAGCTTCAGGTTGCTGATGCGGCCATCGGCCTGCAGCACGCGCAGGATGCGCAGATCGATCTTGTCGATCTTGTCGTTGCGCTCGTTCAGGCGGTCGGTGAGGGCGTCCATGGCGAATGATTCTCCATGAAGCGGGCCTCGAACCGCATCCAAATCGGCCCGGGGCTGCCTATGCTGGCGCATCTTCAGAAACCGGACGCCTGCCATGCACCCGACGCCCCGTGAACGCCTGCCCTTCCCCTACCGCCCCGAGGCCGAGGCCCTGGCGGCGGCTGAAGCGGCCCTGTCCGGCGGGCTGGACTGGCCGCAGGTGGTGGCGATGGCCCGCCCCTGGGTCGAGCAGGTGCGGGCCCATCCGGCGCCCTTCTGGGCCATGGAATCGCTGCTGCGCGAGTACCCGATCTCCAGCGCCGAAGGCCTGGCCCTGATGCGCCTGGCCGAGGCTCTGCTGCGCGTGCCCGACGCCGAGACCGCCATCGCGCTGACGGCCGATCAACTCGGCCGGGCGGATTTCGACGGGGCCTCTGACGGCGCGCCGGAAGGTCCGCACCGCATGCTGGCCAGCCTGTCGGCCAGTGCCATCAGCCTGTCCAAGAAGTTCCTGCCCGGGGCCGAGGCCGGCCTGATCCAGCGCCTGGGCGCCCGCACCGTGGTGGCCGCCACGGTGCGGGCCATCCAGCTGCTGGGCCGGCAGTTTGTGCTCGGCCGCACCATCGACGAAGCACGCAGCGAGGCCGCGTCGCAGCGCAAGGTGCTGCCCAACCTGCGCTTCAGCTACGACATGCTGGGCGAAGGTGCCCGCACCGAGCGCGACGCACAGCGTTACCTGGCCAGCTACGCCAACGCCATCGCGCGCATCGCGGGTGGCCAGCGCGCGGATTCCCCGATGGTCGCCGACGGCATCTCGATCAAGCTCAGCGCGCTGTTTTCGCGGTATGAAGAAGCGCAGCGCGAGCGTGTGTTCGCCGAGTTGCAGCCGCGTGTGTGGCAGCTCATCGAAGCGGCGGCCACGGCCAACCTGAACCTGACCATCGACGCTGAAGAGGTGGACCGGCTGGAGCTGTCGCTGGAGCTGCTGGATGTGCTGGCCGGCCGCATCGCGGCGCAGTTCCCGCAGTGGCAAGGCTTCGGCCTGGCGTTGCAGGCCTACCAGACCCGCGCGCTGGCGGTGGTCGACGAAGTGGCCCGCATCGCGCGCCGTCACGGGCTGAAGTTCATGGTGCGCCTGGTCAAGGGTGCCTACTGGGACGGCGAGGTCAAACGTGCGCAGGAGCTGGGCGTCCCTGGTTACCCGGTGTTCACGCACAAGACCCACACCGATCTCTCGTACCTGGCCTGCGCGCGGGCGCTGCTGCAGCACCACGAGGTGATCTACCCGCAGTTCGCGACCCACAACGCCGGCACCATCGCCGCCATTGTGCAGATGGCGGGCAGCGCACCCTTCGAGATGCAGCGCCTGCACGGCATGGGCGAGGCGGTGTACCGCGAGGTGATGAAGGACGGCCGCATCCCCTGCCGCGTCTACGCGCCGGTGGGCGAACACCGCGACCTGCTGGCCTACCTGGTGCGCCGGCTGCTGGAAAACGGCGCCAACTCCTCGTTTGTGCACCAGCTGGCCGATGCCGCCGTGGCGCCGGAGGAGCTGCTGTCGTCGCCACTGACGCCGCGCCCCGTGCCCGGCCTGGTGGCGCCGCTGGCGCTGTACGGCGCGGGGCGCGCCAACGCGGCGGGTCTGGACATCAGCTGCCCCACGATGCGTGCGCCCTTGCTGGCCGCGCCGGTGGCCATCGAGACTGTCACCGAAACCAGCACCGCCGAAGTGCTGGCCACGATGGCCCGGCTGCACGCCGGTTTCCCGGCCTGGCGCGCCACGCCGTTGGCTGCACGCGCCGCCTGCCTGCGCCGTGCGGCCGACCTGCTGGAAGCCCGCACGCCGGAATACGCCGCGCTGCTGGTGTTTGAAGCGGGCAAGACCTGGGCCGACACCATCGCCGAGGTGCGCGAGGCGGTGGACTTCTGCCGCTACTACGCGCAGCAGGCCGAGGCACGGCTGGGCGAGCAGCTGCTGCCCGGCCCCACCGGCGAGCGCAACGTGCTGCGCCTGCACGGCCGCGGGGTGTTTGTCTGCATCAGCCCCTGGAACTTCCCGCTCGCCATCTTCGCCGGCCAGGTGGTGGCCGCGCTGGTGGCGGGCAATACCGTGGCGGCCAAGCCGGCGGAGCAGACGCCGGTGATCGCCAAACGGTTCGTCGCGCTGCTGCACGAAGCGGGTGTGCCGGCCGACGCCTTGGCGTGGCTGCACGGCCGCGGCGAAACCGTGGGTGCAGCCCTGGTGGCCGATGCCCGCACGGCCGGCGTGTGTTTCACCGGCAGCACCGCGGTGGCGCGGCTGATCAACCGCACGCTGGCGATGAAGGATGGCCCGATCGTGCCGCTGATCGCCGAAACCGGCGGCCTGAACGCGATGCTGGTCGACAGCACCGCGCTGCCCGAGCAGGTGGTGGACGCGGTGGTGCAAAGCGCCTTCCGCAGCGCCGGCCAGCGCTGCAGCGCGCTGCGCCTGCTGTGTGTGCACGAAGGCATTGCAGACGCGGTGATCGAGATGGTCCGCGGCGCACTGGCCGAGCTGAGCGTGGGTGATCCGGCCCTGCTGGCCACCGACGTCGGCCCGCTGATCGACGACGAGGCCCATGCGCAGATCAGCGCGCAGGTGGCACACCTGCGGCGCGAGGCCACGCTGCTGGGCGAGGCCAGCCGTGTGGCGGCCCACCCGCGCCTGCTGGCGCCGGTGGCCTTCGAGATCACGCAGATCGCGGACCTGAAGGACGAGATCTTCGGCCCGGTGCTGCACGTGGTGCGCTGGGGCGGTGACCCGATGGCCGTGGTGCAGCAGGTCAACGCGCTGGGTTACGGCCTGACCTTCGGCATCCAGACCCGCATCGACAGCCGTGCGGCGCGGCTGGCGGACGCGGCGCACATCGGCAACGTCTACGTCAACCGCAACATGATTGGCGCGGTGGTGGGTGTGCAGCCGTTTGGGGGCGAAGGTCTGTCGGGCACCGGGCCCAAGGCCGGCGGGCCACACTACCTGTACCGCTTCTGCGCCGAGCAGACGGTGACCATCAACACCGCCGCCGCCGGGGGCAACGCGGAGCTGCTGGCCGGCGGGCATTGAAGCGGCCTGTCGGTGCGGTACCGCACCCAGGCGCTGATCTTTTTGCCCGCGTCAGCAGGGAACGTGGCTGCCGCGTTGTAGCCGGGCACGTGCCCGTTTTGTGGTGCGATCAAGGACTGCCATGACGACCACGCCTTCTCGATTGTCCGCTCTGGTCCTCGCGCTGGCCGCGGTGTTGCCCCTCGGTATGGCCACAATGGCCCAGGCACAGACCACGGCCAACGTCAGCGCCCAGAGTTTTGCCGTGGAGGCCGTGCGCGCGTTGACACCTGGCACCGAGCTGGACTTCCAGCTCAGCGCCACCCCCGGCGCCGAGGTCACGCTGCAGATGACCGGAGCCACCGGCACGCTGCGCCTGGACGAGATCCGCGCCGGCGTCTACCAGGGCACCTACACCATCCGCTCGCGGGACAAGCTCACCGCCAGCAGCCTGGTGACCGCGCGCATCGTCAAGGCGGGCCAGGTCTTCAACGCCACGCTGGACCAGTCGCTGCAACGGGGCTCACCCAGCCCGGTGCAGGCGGCGCGCATCGGCGCGTTCAGCGTCAACGCGCCGGATCGCATCCGCGGCGGCGACGAACTGAAATTTTCACTGTCCGGCGTGCCCGGCGGTGCGGCCCGTGTGGTGGTGCAAGGGGTCGCCCAGCCCATCGTGTTGGAGGAGGTCAGCCGCGGCCTCTATGAAGGCAGCTACACCGTCGCCCGCAAGGACCAGCTGCGCGGCGAGCTGGTCGCGACCGCCTACCTGAAGGTGGGCACACGCGAGGTGAACCAGCGCTTTTCGCGCGCGCAGGTGGCGGTTGCCAGCGCCTACGGCTGCGAGCTGAACCGGCCGGAACGCGCCGCCGGTGTCAGCTGCGGCGTGATCACCGCGGTCGGCAAGGCCGAGGTCGATGATGGCGACTCGAAGAACGTGCTGGGCACGGTGGCCGGTGGTGTGCTGGGCGCCGTGATCGGCAACCAGGTCGGCGACGGTTCAGGCAAGGACATCGCGCGCATCGTCGGTGCCATCGGCGGTGCCTATGCGGGCAACCGCATCCAGAACAGCCGGTCCAAGACCACCGTCTACCGCGTGACGGTGCAGCTGGACGACGGCAGCACGCAAAAGTTCGACCATGCGGTGGACCCGGTGCTCAGCGTGGGCGCCCGGGTCAAGATCGTCGACGGCGCCATCGTGCGCCGCTGATCAGCGAGCGGCCGGGGTCAGTTCAGCTTGACGCCGAGCTTGGTGATCACCGGCCCCCAGCGGGCCACGTCGGCGTCGATGAAACGCCGGAACTCCGCGGCGCTGCCGCCGACGATGGTCAGGCCGTTCTTGGCCATCACGTCGCGCACGTTGGCGTCGTTCTTCAGCAGATCGTTCACATCGGCGTTGATGCGCGCCACGGCCGCGTCGCTCATCGCGCTGGGGCCGACCAGGCCGTTCCAGGCCAGCGACACCACCTTGGGGTAGCCGCCTTCGGCCAACGAGGGCAGCGCCTTCAGGCTGTCGGGTTTGTCGTCGGCGCTGATTGCGATCAAACGGACCTTGCCGCTCTGCACATGCGGCAGCAACGCCGGGGCGACCATGAAGGTGGCGTCGGCCGTGCCCTGCGCCACCGCCATCGCGGCCGGCGGGCTGCCGTTGAAGGGCACGTGCACCGCCTGCAGGCCGGCCTCGGCCAGGAACAGCTCCATCGTCAGGTGCGCCGAGCTGCCCTGGCCCAGCGAGCTGTAGTTCATCTTGCCGCCCTGGGCCTTGGCCCAGGCCACAAATTCGGCCAGGTTCTTCGCCGGTACCTTCTCGGCGTTGATGGCCAGCACGTTGGCCTGCGAGGTGGTCATCACGATGGCCTTCAGATCTTTGGCCGGGTCGTAAGGCGTCCTGGCGTACAGGAAGGGCGCGTAGGCCGTCGGCCCGTTGAAGCCGATCGCGACGGTGTGGTTGTCGGTGGCCTTGGCCGCCACGTCCAGTCCCAGCATGCCGCCGGCACCGGGTTTGTTGTCCACCACCACGGCCTGGCCCCAGCGCGCGGCGAGTTTGTCGCTCATCAGCCGCACGATCAGGTCCAGCGAGCTGCCCGGGCCGGTGGGCACGACGATCTTGACGGTCTGCGTGGGCCAGGCCGTCTGCGCGCTGGCAGCGACGCTGAAGCCCAGGGCTGCGAGTGCGGTAACGAACAGATGACGGCGTTGCATGCGGGGAGACTCCAAGGACGGGGCGGCGGATGGTAGCGCGTGGGTGCTGCGCTGACGCTCCCGGATTCCCCGCAGGAGACTGACCATGATGACCCTCTACCGACCCCTTGCCCTGTGCACCGTGGCGGCGTTTGCTGTCGCCGGCTGCGGCAACATGAGCGAACGCGAGCGCGGCACCGCACAGGGCGCTGGCATCGGCGCCATCGCCGGCGCCGTGATCGGCAGTGCCACCGGCGGCAAGGCCGGCCAGGGCGCGGCCATTGGCGCCGTGCTGGGTGCTGTCGGCGGCAACCTGTGGTCCAAGCGCATGCAGGACAAACAGCGGGCGATGGAAAAGGCCACCGCCGGCACCGGCATCGAGGTGGAAAAGACCGCCGACAACCAGCTGAAGGTGAACGTGCCCAGCGACCTGTCGTTCGCCACCGGCCGCGCCGACCTGAACCCCGCGCTGCGCCCGGTGCTCGACCAGTTTGCGCAGGGCCTGGACGGCACGGTGCTGGTGCGCATCGTCGGCCACACCGACAGCACCGGCAGTGACGCCATCAACGACCCGCTCTCGCTGGCCCGTGCCCGCACGGTGCAGGGCTACCTGGAGGACCGCGGCGTGCCGGCGGGCCGGCTGGCCGTGACCGGCCGCGGCGCCCGCGAGCCGGTGGCCGACAACGGCAGCGACGCCGGCCGTGCCAGGAACCGCCGCGTCGAGATCTTCCTGCGCGAGCCGGAAGCCTGAGCGTCATCTGAACCTCGCCTGAATTCGGTATCGTCGCGGCATGCTGCTGCGCCTGATTGCCGTCCTCGTTGCCCTGCTCGGGCTGTTCGCGCTCTACCTGTTTGGCGCCTGGCACTGGAGCTATTCCACCGGCGACCGTGCCGGCTGGGTGCAGAAGATCTCGCACAAGGGCTGGCTGTGCAAGACCTGGGAAGGTGAGCTGGCCCTGGTGTCGCTGCCTGGCAGCACGGTGGAGAAGTTCCTGTTCACCGTGCATGACGAAAAGATCGCGGCCGACATCACCCGCGTGATCGGCAAGCGCGTGAGCCTGCACTACGAAGAGAAGGTCGGCCTGCCCACCAGCTGCTTTGGCGACACGCGCTACTTCGTCACCAAGGTCACGCTGGCCGATGAGATCCCGCTCGGCCCGGGCGTGATGGTGCCGACGCAGCCCGCACCCGCCGCGCCTGCTGCGTCAACGCCCTGAACCCACGCGGTCAGGCGGGTTCGCCCGCGCCGTCGTCCGCCACGCCGTCAAAGACCTCGGCCATCGCCAGACGCAGGCCGACGCTTTCCAGCACCAGCTCGGCGGCGCCGGTCTGGTCCACCAGCTCGAAGTTGCCGCGTTCGTTGCGCCGGAACACTTCCACGCGGCGGTTGTCCGGGTCCACCAGCAAATATTCCTGCAGGCTGCTGATCTGGCGGTAGGCGGCGAACTTGAGCCCGCGGTCATAGGCCTGGGTGCTGTCGGACAGCACCTCCACCACCAGCTTGGGCTGCCTGAAGACCATGTCGGTCTTCAGGTCCTGCGGGTCGCAGGTGACGAACACGTCGGGGTAGAACAGCGCGTCGTCGGCCGTCTGCAGTTTCATGCCTTCGATGAAGGCGCGGCAGGGGCTGCCTTTGAGGTGCAGCTTGAGGGCGGTGGCGATGTTGAGCCCGACCATGCCGTGCACCCGGCGCGCACCCACCATCGCAAACACCTCACCGCGCCAGAACTCGTGGCGGGTGGCCTGGGTGTTCTCCCAGGCCAGGAAGTCGTCCAGCGACATCTTCTGGGCGGGTAAAGCCATGAATCTGGGCTCCGGCGGATGTGAGTGCAGGCCCCGAGTCTAGGCCGTCGTGCCGCTCAGGGATACAGCCCGCGCTCCTCGCGCGCGGTGCTCAGGGGTACAGCCCGCGCTCCTCGCGCGCGGTGCTCAGGGGTACAGCCCGCGCTCCTCGCG
>JADMJD010000185.1:15468-24317 GCA_018780805.1 Rubrivivax sp.
GCCCGCGCTCCTCGCGCGCGGTGCTCAGGGGTACAGCCCGCGCTCCTCGCGCGCGCTGAGGATGCGCTCGCAGGCCACCGCAAACGTGGCGGTGCGCAGGCTGATCTTGTGGTGGTCGGCGGTGTCCCAGATGTTCTTCAGCGCGCCGACCATGATCTTGTCCAGCCGCACGTTGATCTCGTCTTCGGTCCAGAAGAACGAGCTGAAATCCTGCACCCATTCGAAGTAGCTGACCGTCACGCCACCGGCGTTGCAGATCACGTCGGGCACCACCAGCACGCCGCGGTCGGCCAGGATGTCGTCGGCACTCGGCACCGTGGGGCCGTTGGCACCCTCCAGCACCAGCTTGGCGCGGATGCGCCGGGCGCGGTCGGCCGTGATCTGGCCTTCGAGTGCGGCGACGATCAGGATGTCGCAGGGTGTGTCCCAGAACTCCTCGCCGTGCATGGCCTCGCCGCCCTTGAAGCCGCCCACGCCGCCGGCCTCGTGCACATGCGGCATCAGGTCGGCGAGGTCGAAGCCTTGTTCGTTGCGGATCGTGCCGGAGTGGTCCTGGATGGCGACGATCTTCGCGCCAGCCTGGCCAAACAGTTCGGCCGCCGATGATCCGACGTTGCCAAAGCCCTGCACCGCCACACGCGCGCCGTCCAGGTTCAGGCCCAGGCGGCGCGCTGCCTCGCGGCCGGTGACAAACACGCCGCGGCCGGTGGCCTTCACGCGGCCCAGGCTGCCGCCCAGGTGGATGGGTTTGCCGGTGACGACCCCGGTGGCCGTGCCGCCGACGTTCATCGAATAGGTGTCCATCATCCACGCCATGATCTGCGCGTTGGTGTTCACGTCGGGCGCGGGGATGTCCTGCGTCGGGCCGATGATGATGCCGATCTCGCTGGTGTAGCGGCGCGTGAGCTTCTCCAGCTCCTTCATCGACAGGCGTTTGGGGTCGACGCGGATGCCGCCCTTGGCGCCGCCGAACGGCAGGTTCACGGCCGCGTTCTTGATGCTCATCCAGGCCGACAGCGCCATCACCTCTTCCAGCGTCACGTCGGGGTGGTAACGCACACCGCCCTTGCCCGGGCCGCGCGTGAGCGAGTGCTGCACGCGGTAACCCTCGTAGTGCGCAATGGTGCCGTCGTCCATCTCGATCGGCACGTCGACGATCAGCGTGCGCTTGGGGCGGCGCAGGGTCTCGGTCCAGCGTGCCAGGCGGCCCAGGTAGGGCACAACACGGTCGATCTGCGAGAGGTAGGTGCCCCAGGGCGAATCGGCGGTGGGGTGGACGAAGGACAGCGGCTCGTTCATGGTGTCTCCAGCAAGCGTTGGGTGGTCGGCCGGCCTCGTGGGCCCGCCGCCATCGGTGCGCGACTGTAGGCGGGGGCGCGCCGAATTTCCTTCGGTTTGTCATGCGCGTTTTGCATGAGGCCCGCTATGGGGCCCCGCCTACACTGCGGCCATGACACCCGACACCATCGCATTCGTGGGCGGCGGCAACATGGCCGGCGCGCTGATCGGCGGCCTGATCAAGAGTGGCTGGCGCGCAGCCGACATCGTGGTCATCGAGCCTTTCGAGGCCCAGCGCGACAAACTCGCCGCCGGTTTTGGCGTGCGCGCCCAGCCGGCGGCCGACGCCCGGCTGGCCCAGGCCGCGCGCGTGGTCTGGGCCGTCAAGCCGCAGCTGTTTGCCGAGGCCGCCGGCCCCTGCCGGCCCTACGTGGCCGGTGCGCTGCAGCTGTCGGTGATGGCCGGCATCCGCAGCGGCACCATCGCCGCGGCCACCGGCAGCGAGCGTGTCGTGCGCGCCATGCCCAACACCCCGGCGCTGATCGGCCAGGGCATCGCCGGCCTGTACGCCCGCCCGGCCGTGGACGCGGCCGAGCGCGCCGCAGTGGAGCTGCTGCTGGCCCCCACGGGCCGCACGCTGTGGGTGGACCACGAAGAAGACCTGGACGCGGTGACCGCGCTCTCGGGCTCCGGCCCGGCCTATGTGTTCTACCTGCTGGAGCAGATGATGGCCGCGGCCACCGAGATGGGCCTGTCGCCCGAGCAGGGCCGCGCCCTGGCCCAGGCCACGGTGGCGGGTGCGGCGGCGCTGGCCGGGCAATCGCACGAAAGCCCGGCGGTGTTGCGCCAGCAGGTCACGTCCAAGGGCGGCACCACCCACGCCGCGCTCACGGTGATGGAAGCCGCCGGCGTGGGCCCAGCCATCGTGCACGCGATCCGCGCCGCGCAGGCGCGGGCGCGGGAGCTGGGCGACCAGTTCTAGCCCGGCGCCTGCCTAGCGGCGCAGTGCCAGGTCCACCACCACCCCGGCAAACACCGCAAAACCCACCCAGTGGTTGGCGCGGAAGGCACAGAAACAACCCTCACGCGTGCGGTCGCGGATCAGTGTCCAGTGCCAGGCGGCCTGCGCGCCGGCCACCGCCAGGCCGGCGATGAACCAGCCGCCCAGGCCCAGGCTGTGGCCGATCCAGCCCCAGCTGAGCAGGTAGGCGCCGTAGAAGCCCATCACGGCCGCCACGTCCCAGCGGCCCAGCGTGATGGCGGACGTCTTCATGCCGATGGTCAGGTCGTCGTCACGGTCGACCATTGCGTATTCGGTGTCGTAGGCCAGCACCCAGAACAGGTTGCCCAGCAGCAGGGCCCAGGCCTGCCCCGGCACGGCGTCGGCCACGGCCTGCCCGCGCCACTCGGCGCTGCCCAGCACCGCGGCAAACGCCATCGGGATGCCAAAGCTGAAGGCCACGCCCAGCACCGCCTGCGGCATCGAGACAAACCGTTTGGCGTAGGGGTAGAGCAGGGTCACGGCCAGCGCGGCAAAACTCAGCAGGATCGTGGGCGGGTTGGTCGTCAGCACCAGCGCAAAAGCCCCCAGCGCCAGCGCGGCACCCAGCCCCAGCGCCTCTTTGACCGAGACCGCACCGCGGGTCACCGGCCGCAGCGCGGTGCGCTTGACGTGGCGGTCGAAGTCGCGGTCGGCCACGTCGTTTATGCAGCAGCCCGCGCTGCGCATCAGCACCGTGCCGGCGACAAACACCGCCAGCAGGTGCCCCCCCGGAAAGCCATCCGCCGCGATCCACAGCGCCGACAGGCCGGGCCAGAGCAGCAGCAGCCAGCCGGCCGGGCGGTTCCAGCGGATGAGGTCGAGGTACAGGGCCGCGCGGGCCGGCAAGGCAGACATGCCGGGATTATCCCGAGCCCGGCAGGGGGTGGCGCAGCGGCCGCCCCGCGCCCAGAATCGGCGCCGGAGGTGACCCCATGACTTTGCGTTCCCTGCTGGCCGCGCTGGCCTTGTCCCTGAGCACCGGCCTGGCGCCGGCCGCCGAAGGTTGGCAGACCATCAACAACCCGCCGCCGGTGATCGGTGCCGATGGCCGGCCCCACACCGCCACCTGCTCGGCCTACCCGGGCACGGACGCACGCTTCCGCTTCTGGGTGCGCCCCGGGGACCCGAAGAAGCTGGCCGTGTTCTTCGACGGCGGCGGCGCCTGCTGGGACAACCTGACCTGCAGCTTCCCGTTCGGCGGTCGGGTGCGTGACCCGCTGATCCAGTTTTACAGCCCCGCCATCCCGCGGGGTGTGGACCCCAGCCAGTACGACGGCGCACTGGACCTGCTGAACCCCGCCAACCCGCTGAAAGACTGGACGATGGTGGCCATCCCCTACTGCACGGGCGACGTGCACCTGGGCTCCATCGACCGTGTCTATGACACCGTGGGCCACCCGGCGCTGCCACGGCAGATCACGATCCGCCACCGCGGCTACGACAACTTCATGGTCGTGCTGGACTGGATCGCCAAGAACATGCCGCAGGACGTGGGTGAGTTGCTGGTCACCGGCGCCAGTGCGGGCGGCTACGGCGCAGCGGCTCATTTCCCGTGGCTGGCGCAGCAGTTCCCGCAGGCGCGGCTGTCGGTGCTGGCCGATGCGAGCCAGGGTATCAGCACCCCGGCCTTCGACGCCCAGACCCCGGGCCGCGGCAGCTGGAACGTGCAGCTCGCCCCCTGGGTCTTTGGCAGCGACCCGGCCGCCGTGCCCACGAACCAGGTCTTCCGGCGCGGCGCGCAGGCCTACCCCAACGCCCGCTTTGCGCAATTCACCGACACGCAGGACAGCGTGCAGTCCGGCTTCTACGCCTACATGAAGGTGTTTTTCGGGCCGGGCGGAGATTGCCCCAAGATCGTTCCAGACTGGAACCAACAGATGCTGGCCACGCTGGCCGAAGACACGGCGCTGCTGCCCAACTTCCGGTCGTTTGTGTTGCCGGGCACGGCGCACACCATCCTGGGCGACAACCGCTTCTATGAAGATTCGCCCGCCGGCCAGCCCTTTGCACAGTGGCTGGGCGCGATGCTGTCAACGGGCGGCGAGGGCTGGCTGCACCGTGCCTGCCCCGATTGCCTGGCGCCGATGCCCTGCAACTGAGCTGAGCAGACTCAACCGTTCAGCGGCATGGTGTCGGTGCCCGGCACCTCGGCCTGGGCGGCGGTCATCACCGGCCGGCGGCGGTGGCGCCAGTGCCAGAGAAAGTCCACCACCTCGGGCCCTGGCAGCGGGCGGCTGACCAGGTAACCCTGCATCAGCTCGCAGCCGTAGCGCTGCAGCACGCCCACATGCGCCGGCTCTTCCACGCCCTCGGCCACGGTGCGCATGTTCAGCGTGCGGGCCAGGCCGATGATCATGCGCACGATGGCACGCGCGTCACCGCGTGTGACCAGCTCGCGCACAAAACTGCGGTCGATCTTCAGCGTGTCGAACGGAAAACGCCGCAGGTAGGACAGCGCGGAATACCCAGTGCCAAAGTCGTCCAGCGCGATGCGCACACCGGCCGCGCGCAACCGGTGCAGCGCCTCGCCGGTGGCAGCACTCTCCTGCAGCAGCACCGATTCCGTGATCTCCAGCTCCAGCCGGGCTGCCGGCAGACCGGCGGCCTGCGCGTGGCGCAGCACACGGTCCACGAAGTCGGGTGCCATGGCCTGCACCGGTGACACGTTCACCGACACCGTGAGCTCCCCGGCCCAGGCCGCGGCCTGGCGGCAGGCTTCGGCCAGCACCCAATCACCGATGGCGGGCATCAGGCCGGCTTCTTCGGCCACCGGGATGAACTCGGCGGGCAGCACGTCGCCCAGCTCGGGGTGCGACCAGCGGACGAGGGCTTCGAAGCCGACGATCAACCAGCCGTCCAGCGTGGCCTGCGGCTGAAAGGCCAGGCTCAGTTCGTGTTGGACCAGGGCGTCGCGGAGCGCCTGTTCGACGGCCAGTCGCCGCCGTGTCGACGCGGCCATCGCTGGCGCATAGAACCGGTACTCGTTGCGACCGGCCGACTTGGCGGCGTACAGCGCGAGGTCGGCCGCGTTCAACAAGCCGTCCACCTCGGCGCCGTCCTGCGGTGCGCGTGCGATGCCCAGGCTGCCCCGCACCGTGAGCTGCAGGCCCTTGATCTCGCAGGGCGCGGCCAGCGCGTCCAGCAGGCGCTGCGCGAGCTGCTGCAGCGCGCCCGGCCCGGCCAGCGAGGTCAGCAGTGCAAACTCGTCACCCCCCAGCCGCGCCACCACGTCGCTGGGCCGCGTGACGGCGCGCAGGCGATCGCCCACGGTGCGCAGCAGTTCGTCGCCCACCGCGTGGCCCAGGGTGTCGTTCACCTGCTTGAAGTGGTCCAGGTCCAGGCACAGCAGGGCCAGGGGCTCGGTGCTGTCGGGGCGCAGGCGCAGCGCCAGTTCGCGCCGGAATTGGTAGCGGTTGGCCAGTCCGGTGAGCGCGTCGTTGTGCGCCAGCCAGGTCAGCTGGCGGTTGGCCTGGCGTGCCGCCGTGATGTCGCTGGCCACGCCGCGCCAGCCGCAGACACGGCCCTGCTCGTCCAGCACCGGCTTGGCGCTCAGCGACCACCAGCGCGTGCGCCCGCCACGGCTGGTGGCCAGCGGCAGGTCGCGGAATGCCGCCCCCAGCTGCATCTGCTCGCGCAGCTGCGCCAGCTGGGCCTGGGCTTCGTCGCTCGGCGGCGTCAGGCGCTGCAGCAGCTGCTGCGCCGTCACACCTTCCAGGACCTCGGTGCCAAAGGCCGCCGCCAGGCGCGGCGACAGGTGGCGCAGCCGGCCGTCGGCGCCGACTTCCCAGAGCAGGTCGCTGGCGTTCTCTTCAAAATCGCGCAGCAGCAGGCCGATCACCTCGTTCTGCCGCTCCGCCTCGGCCTCGGCCAGCAGGCGGGCACCGAACAGGCGCGCGGTGGACCAGACGCTGCCGATCACGATCAGGCAGTACACCAGCAGCAGCCCGCCCAGCGTGGCCGCCACGCCCAGGCCCGACAGGAACAGCGCCGCCGCGCCGCTGCCGCCCAGCACCACCACGTAGACGGTGCCGGCCCACGGCACCGTGGCCAGGGCAAAACCGCCGGCGCAGATCATCCCGGTGGTCACGGTGGCCACCAGCAGCTGCTGTTCCGACGTTCCGCCGGTGAACAGCGCCAGCGGCAGCGCGCCCCAGAAGGCCGCCAGCAGCGCACCGGCCATCGCGGCGCGGCGCAGGGCGCGAGGCGAAGCGGTCTCGCGTGGCGGCAGGCGGTGGGTGCGCCACCAGCCGTAGATGCCGCGCAGTGCCAGCGCACAGACCAGGGCGGCCCAGGGCAGCAGGAAGCGCCAGGGCCCGTCGGCCCGGAAGGCCCAGACCACCAGCACCACGTTGAGCAGGTTGGCCACCATGGCCAGCGGTGTGACGCGCAGCACCGCCTGCAGCTGGCGGGCGCGGAAGCGGCGCGCCAGCGTCTCGTCGGCGCGGTAGGCCGACAGGCGCGACACCAGGCGGTTCAGCAAAGGGTGCAGACGGATCACCGCATGTTATCGGCCGTAACCGCGGGCCTTGGAGGCCACAGGCGCGCATTTGTTGACGCCGATCAGCCAATCAGCCGGTCGCGCGGCTGGGCACCCCCCGGATCACGGGGTGCTGCATCGGGCAGATGACGCAGTTGCAGCAGTTTTGGCAAGAATCAAGCGCACAACGGAGCAGAACGACATGGCGAGACAACACAAGCGCGTGGCCATGGCCGCGCTGGCCCTTTGTGCGGCGGGCCTGGCGCAGGCGGAGCTGGTGACCAACGGCGGTTTTGAAGCCGGAGACCTGAGCGGCTGGCTCAAGACTGGTCTGTACCCGCACGCTGCCGACTATGCCGGGACCAGCGCAGGCCAGTGGGCGGCCCATCTCACAGCCTATGGTGAGGGCAGTGTCGAACAGACCCTGACCACGGTGGCTGGCACCCTGTACGAGCTCAGCTTTGACTGGTCCATCCGCACTTGGCAGTCCCAAGGTGCGCAATTCGGGCAGTTGGATGTTGAAGTGGATGGCCTTGCCAGCCTGCTGGACTTCACCGTGTCGGAGACCCAGGGCACTGGCGGCGTTGTCACGGTGGACCAGTTCTCGACCCATGTGGTGTCGTTCGTGGCGGACTCGGCCCAAACCGTTCTGAGGTTTTCTGTCCCCGGCACGGGTGCACAAGCCACCGCGATGCTGCTCGACGAAGTGAGCGTGGTTGCCCTGGGGGCACCGACACCCGACTTGCCGCTGCCGGGCACGGCCTGGCTGGTGGGTGCAGCCCTGCTGGCGCTCGGCGTCACGCGACGGCGCTGACCTTGGGCCTGAGGGCTTCTCAGCCCTCCAGCTGCTTCTGGAACACCAGCCCCGCGTGTTCTCGCAGCGCGTGGAACTGGATCTTGGGCCAGTTGTCCTGCATTGCACGCAGTTCGCCGGCGTACTCCAGCAGCACGCAGGGCGCGTCCACCGCGTCCAGCGCCACGCGGTGCGCGTTGCCGTCGATGAAACGCTGCAGCTCCTTCGCATCGGCACAGGTCACCCAGCGCGCCACGTTGTAGCGCGCCGGCATGATGCGCGCCTTGCAGCCGTACTCGTGCTCCAGCCGGTGCGCCACCACCTCGAACTGCAGCTGCCCCACCGCGCCCAGCAGCAGCACGCTGCCGGCCACCGGGCGGAAGACCTGGATCGCGCCCTCTTCGCCCAGCTGCGTCAGCCCGGCGCGCAGTTGTTTGGTGCGCAGCGGGTCGGCCACCTCCACCGAGCGGAACATTTCCGGCGCAAAAAACGGCAGCCCGGTGAACTGCAGCGCCTCGCCTTCGGTGAGTGTGTCGCCCAGCTGCAGCACCCCGTGGTTGGGCAGGCCGATGATGTCGCCGGCAAAGGCCTCTTCCAGCAGCTCGCGGCGCTGGCTCAGGAAGCTCACCACCGTGTTGGGCCGCAGTTCCTTGCCTGAACGTGTGACCTTCAGCCGCATGCCACGTTCGAAGTGGCCGCTGGCCACGCGCACGAAGGCGATGCGGTCGCGGTGTGCCGGGTCCATGTTGGCCTGGATCTTGAAGACGACCCCGGTGAATTTCGGCTCGATGGGTTCCACCACACGCTGGATCGCGGCCTTGGCGCCGGGCTGCGGCGCCAGGTCCACCAGCGCGTCCAGCACCTCGCGGACGCCGAAGTTGTTGATCGCCGAGCCGAAGAACATCGGCGTCTGGCGGCCGGCCAGAAATTCCGTTTCGTCGAAGGGCGGCGCGGCTTCCTGCAGCAGCTCCACCTCGCCCGCAGCCTGTGTGTAGGCGGCGCCGAAGCGGGTTTCCAGCAGCGGGTTGTTCAGGCCTTCGATGATCTCGTCCGCATCGCGGTCACGGTCTTCGCCGGGTGCGAACACGCGCATCTGCTGCTTGCGCAGATCGAGCACACCGCCAAAGAACTTGGCCATGCCCACGGGCCAGGTGAAGGGCACCACGCCCATGCCCAGCTCACGTTCGATCTCGTCCATCAGCGCCAGCGGCTCCTGCACCTCGCGGTCCATCTTGTTGACGAAGGTGAGGATGGGCGTG
>JADMJD010000071.1 GCA_018780805.1 Rubrivivax sp.
TTTGTCTGAGCAGAGTGAGCGCAGCGAACGCCGCGAGTTCAGCGCCGGGGCCGTGTGGGCGAGCAGCGCAGAGCAGTCCGGCCGCAGGCCGGACCGCGGGTTCAGCCCGGCCCACCGGCCCCGCCACCGGCCGGGCGTGCGGTCTCTGCACGCGAACGCACGCAGCCAGGACGAACGTCCGCAAAGAGCCGACACCCGACATCGCCCGGCTCACGCGCCGCCAGCCTCGCGCTCGCGCAACTTGAAGCGCTGGATCTTGCCGGTGGCCGTTTTCGGCAGGTCGGCCACGAATTGAATCTGGCGCGGGTACTTGTAGGGCGCGAGTTTGTCCTTCACGAAGGCCTTCAGTGCGGCTTCGGTGGCCTGTTGCGGGTCCGCGCCGGCCTTCAGCACCACGAAGGCCTTGGTCTTGGTCAGGCCCTCGGCGTCGGCCACGCCGATCACCGCGGCCTCCAGCACGGCCGGGTGCTGCACCAGCGTGGCTTCCACCTCGAAGGGGCTGACGTAGATGCCGCTGACCTTGAGCATGTCGTCGCTGCGGCCGCCGTAGGTGTAGCTGCCGTCGTCGGCATTGCGGATGTACTTGTCGCCGCTCTTGGTCCAGCCGCCCTGGAAGGTGTCGCGGGTCTTGGCGCGGTTGCCCCAGTACATCATCGCGGCCGAGGGGCCGTGGATGAAGAGGTCACCCGGCTCACCGTCGGGCACGGCCTGGCCGTCTTCACCGCGCAGTTCGATCTGGTAGCCCGGCACCGGCCAGCCGGTGCTGCCGTAGCGCACGCGCTCCGGGGTGTTGGACAGGAAGATGTGCAGCATCTCGGTGCTGCCGATGCCGTCGACGATGGGCACGCCGAAGTGGCGTTGGAAACGTTCGCCCAGTTCGGCCGGCAGTGCTTCGCCGGCGGACGAGACCAGGCGCAGCTTCACGGCATCCTTCGCCGGCAGTGCCGGGTGCGCCAGCATGCCGGCAAAACCCGTGGGCGCGCCGTAGAACACCGTGGGTTGCGGGGCGCCGGTCCAGCGCTTGAACACGGCGTCGGGCGTGGGCCGTTCGCCCATCAGCACCGTGGTTGCACCCACCGCCATCGGGAAGGTCAACGCGTTGCCCAGGCCGTAGGCGAAGAAAAGTTTGGCGGCGGAAAAACACACGTCGTCTTCGCGCAGGCCCAGCACGGCCTTGCCGTAAAGCTCACAGGTCCAGTAGGGGTTGGCGTGGGAATGCACCGTGCCCTTGGGCCGGCCCGTGGAGCCGGAGGAATACAGCCAGAACGCGGGGTCGTCGGCGCCGGTGGGCGCGGCCTTGGCCAGTGGCGCGTGGGCGGCTACAAAGGCCTCGAACTCGGTTTCCGACGGGTGCAAGTGTGCGATGGGCCGGGACACGATCACCTTGCCCACCTCGTGGTCCGCCTTGACCAGGGCCGCATTCAACGCCGGCAGCAGCGCGCCCGACACCAGCACGGCCTGGGCCCGCGAGTGCTCCAGCATGTAGGCGTAGTCGTCGGCCGTCAGCAGCGTGTTCACGGCCACCGGCACCAGGCCGGCGTACATCGCGCCCAGAAAACTCACCGGCCAGTCGTTGCCGTCCAGCATCAGCACCAGCACGCGCTCCTCTCGCCGCAGGCCCAGGCTGCGCAGGGCGGCGGCCAGGCGGCGAACACGCTCGTCGAGCTGGCCGTAGGGGGTGCTGCCGTGTTCATCGATGAAGGCGGCCTTGGCCGGCCGGCCGGCGTTGGCGGCCAGCAAGTGGGCGGCGAAGTTGAAGACTTCGGGTGGGGCGGCAACGGGCTGGGTCATGGCACTACCTTTGACAGGGCGGGGCCTTGAAGAGCCCGGTGTCCGTCCAGTCCTTGTCGGCTTGCGGGCGGTGATGAGATGCAGTATGGTGCATGTCACTCACGATAGGCAGGCCCGCTGACCATGTCAAGCACTATAGTTCATGTCCCCGGGAAAACCCCTGGCGAAGAGGCCGCAGACGGCGAGGACAAGAACCCCTTCCTGGTGGCGCTGGGTGACCGCGTGCGCAACCTGCGCGCGCGCCGCGGCCTGACCCGCAAGGCCGTGGCGCTGGCGGCCGACGTGTCGGAGCGCCACCTGGCCAACCTCGAATACGGCATCGGCAATGCCTCCATCCTGGTGCTGCTGCAGGTGGCGGGGGCGCTGCATTGCTCGCTGGCCGAACTGCTGGGTGACGTGACCACCTCGTCGCCGGAATGGCTGCTGATCCGCGAGCTGCTGGAGCACCGCCCCGAGCCCGACCTGCGCCGCGCGCGCGTGGCGCTGGGCGAGCTCTTCGGCACCGGCGGCGCCAACGCCGCACGCAGCCAGCGCATCGCGCTGATCGGGCTGCGCGGCGCCGGCAAGTCCACGCTGGGCCAGATGCTGGCCGACGACCTGGAGTACCCGTTTGTCGAGCTCAGCCGCGAGATCGAGAAATTCGCCGGCTGCAGCATCAGCGAGATCCAGGCGTTGTACGGCATGAACGCCTACCGCCGCTACGAACGCCGCGCGCTGGAAGAAGCGATCCAGATCTACCCCGAGGCCGTGATCGCCACGCCCGGCGGCCTGGTGTCCGACGCCGCCACCTTCAACCAGCTGCTGGCGCACTGCACCACGGTGTGGCTGAAGGCCGAACCCGAGCAGCACATGGCGCGTGTCGCGGCCCAGGGCGACCTGCGCCCCATGGCCGCCAGCCGCGAAGCCATGGACGACCTGCGCCGCATCCTGGCCGGCCGCGCCGCCTTCTATTCCAAGGCCGACCTGGTGGTGGACACCAGTGCGCAGGCACTGGAGCCCACGTTCCAGGTTCTGCGTGCGCAGGTGCGGCAGACGCTGCAACTTCCGGCTTGACGGGGGCCAAAACATGCATTAAAGTGCAATCACTGACCACCGGAAGACGCACTAAACTGCGCTTCCTCGCCGGAGACCCGTGATGAGCACCCCCACCCGCGTCGACTACCAGACCCACCCGTCCCGCTACCGCCACTGGCAGCTGAAGTTCGACGGCGCCATCGCCACGCTGGGGCTGGACATCGACGAAACCGGCGGCCTGCGCCCCGGCTACAAGCTCAAGCTCAACAGCTACGACCTGGGCGTGGAC
>JADMJD010000232.1 GCA_018780805.1 Rubrivivax sp.
GGCGCAGCAGGGCAAGAAGGTGCTGCTGATCGGCTGCGACCCGAAGAGCGACACGACCAGCCTGCTGTTCGGCGGCAAGGCCTGCCCGACCATCATCGAGACCAGCAGCAAGAAGAAGCTCGCCGGCGAGGCCGTGGCCATCGGCGACGTGTGTTTCAAGCGCGACGGTGTCTACGCGATGGAACTCGGTGGCCCCGAGGTCGGCCGCGGCTGCGGCGGGCGCGGCATCATCCACGGCTTCGAGACGCTGGAGAAGCTGGGCTTCCACGACTGGGGTTTCGACTTCGTGCTGCTCGACTTCCTGGGCGACGTGGTCTGCGGCGGCTTCGGCCTGCCGATCGCCCGCGACATGTGCCAGAAGGTCATCGTCGTCGCCAGCAACGACCTGCAGTCGCTGTACGTCGCCAACAACGTCTGCAGCGCGGTCGAATACTTCCGCAAGCTGGGCGGCAACGTCGGTGTGGCCGGCATGGTGATCAACCGCGACGACGGCACCGGCGAGGCCAAGGTCTTTGCGGAAAACGCCGGCATCCCGGTGCTGGCTACCATTCCCGCCAACGAAGACATCCGCCGCAAGAGCGCCAGCTACGAAATCATCGGCCGCCCCGGCACCCAGTGGGCGCCGCTGTTCGAAGAACTGGCCACCAACGTCGCCGAAGCGCCGCCGGTGCGCCCGAAGCCGCAGACGCAGGACCAATTGCTGGGCCTGTTCAGTGCCGAGGTCACGGGCCGTGATTTCCAGATGCAGCCGGCCACGCTTTTCGACATGGTCGGCAAGACCGAGATCGTCAAGCCGACGCTCGAAGTCATCTACGACGAAGTCTGACCATGTCTTGCCACGCCGCATCCGAAAAGGCACAGGCCGTCGCTGAAGCGACCCGGGCCACGCTGGAGCAGTACGCCCAGGACTACCCCAAGGGCCCGCACGACCAGCCGCAGAGCATGTGCCCGGCGTTTGGTTCGCTGCGCGTGGGTCTGCGCATGCGGCGCACCGAGACCATCCTCTCGGGTTCGGCCTGCTGCGTGTACGGCCTCACGTTCACCAGCCACTTCTACGGCGCGCGCCGCAGCGTGGGCTATGTGCCGTTCAACAGCGAGACCCTGGTCACGGGCAAGCTGTTCGAGGACATCCGCGAGACGGTCTACGCGCAGGCCGATCCGGCCAAGCTGGACGCCATCGTCATCATCAACCTCTGCGTGCCCACGGCCAGCGGCGTGCCGCTGCAGCTGCTGCCCAAGGAGATCAACGGCGTGCGCATCATCGGCATCGACGTGCCGGGTTTTGGTGTGCCCACGCATGCCGAAGCCAAGGACGTGCTGGCCGGCGCGATGCTCAAGTACGCCCGCGCCGAGGCCGAAGCCGGCCCGGTGACGGCACCGCGTGGCGGTGTCAGCGACAAACCGACCATCACGCTGCTGGGTGAGATGTTCCCGGCCGACCCGGTGGGCATCGGCATGCTGCTGGAGCCCATGGGCCTGGCCGCCGGCCCGGTGGTGCCCACACGTGAATGGCGCGAGCTGTATGCCGCGCTGGACTGCGCCGCCGTGGCCGCGATCCACCCCTTCTACACCGCCAGCGTGCGCGAGTTCCAGGCCGCCGGTCGCACCGTGGTGCCCTCGGCGCCGGTGGGCCACGACGGCACTGAGGCCTGGCTGCAGGCCATCGGCAACGCCTGCAACGTGCCGCAGGCCATGATCGACGCGGCCAAGAACAAGTGGCTGCGCGCCATCAAGGGCGCCTTGGCGGCGATGCCGATCAAGGGCCGCATCACCGTCAGCGGCTACGAAGGCAGCGAGCTGCTGGTGGCGCGTCTGCTGGTCGAAAGTGGCGCCGAGGTGCCGTATGTGGGCACCGCCTGCCCGAAGACCCCGTGGAGTGCACCGGACCTGGACTGGCTGCAGGCGCGCGGTGTGCACGTGCAGTTCCGCGCCTCGCTGGAGCAGGACCTGGCCGCGGTGCACGAGTGCAAGCCCGATCTCGCCATCGGCACCACGCCGGTGGTGCAGGCCGCCAAGGAAGCCACGATCCCGGCGCTCTACTTCACCAACCTGATCTCCGCCCGCCCGCTGATGGGGCCGATGGGCGCCGGCTCGCTGGCGCAGGTGATCAACGCCGCCATCGCCAACAAGGGCCGCTTCGACACCATGCGCGAGTTCTTCGGCGAGACCGGGCAGGGCGACCGCGCCGGTGTCTGGCAGGACACACCGGTGCTGCGCCCCGAGTTCCGCGCCGAGACCAAGCGCCAGGTCATCCGCATCCAGAAACGGCGCAAGGCCGAGGAGATGATCTGATGCGTGACACCGGGCCGATCCCAAGTCGCGCGTTCCCCCTCGGGGGGACGGCGCGCAGCGCCAAGGGGGCCACATGAGCTACGTGCTCGACCACGACCGGGCGGGTGGCTACTGGGGGGCGGTCTACGTCTTCACGGCCATCAAGGGCCTGCAGGTCATCATCGACGGCCCGGTGGGTTGCGAGAACCTGCCGGTGACCAGCGTGCTGCACTACACCGACGCGCTGCCGCCGCACGAGCTGCCCATCGTCGTCACCGGCCTGGGTGAAGAACAGCTGGGCCGCGAAGGCACGGAAGGTTCGATGAAACGCGCCCACGGCGTGCTCGACCCGGACCTGCCCAGCGTTGTCGTCACGGGCTCGATCTCCGAAATGATTGGCGGCGGGGTCACGCCGGAAGGCACGACCATCGCGCGTTTCCTGCCGCGCACCATCGACGAAGACCAGTGGCAATGCGCCAACCGCGCGATGTACTGGCTGTGGACGGAGCATGGCCTGAAGAAGGTGCCGGCGCGCGCGCCCTTCGCCGAGCGGCCGGCCGGTGAAAAACCCCGCGTCAACCTGATCGGGCTCTGTTACGGCCAGTTCAACATGCCCAGCGACCTGGCCGAGATCCGGCGCCTGGTGGAAGGCATCGGCGGCGAGATCAACATGGTCTTCCCGCTCGGCAGCCACCTGGCCGATGTGGCCCAGCTGGTGAACGCCGATGTCAACGTCTGCCTGTACCGCGAGTACGGCCGTTTGTTGTGCGAGGCGCTGGACCGGCCCTACCTGCAGGCGCCCATCGGCCTGCACAGCACCA
>JADMJD010000207.1 GCA_018780805.1 Rubrivivax sp.
CCCAAGGGCAAGATCGTCATCGCCACCGTGAAGGGCGACGTGCACGACATCGGCAAGAACATCGTCACCGTCGTGCTCCAGTGCAACAACTTCGAGGTCGTCAACATGGGCGTG
Source organism: Rubrivivax sp. (assembly GCA_018780805.1). Lineage (GTDB taxonomy): Bacteria > Pseudomonadota > Gammaproteobacteria > Burkholderiales > Burkholderiaceae_C > Rubrivivax. Next base: position 115 of record JADMJD010000207.1, read on the forward strand.
ATGGTCCCGTGCCAGGACATCCTCGCCAAGGCGCGTGTCGAAGGGGCCGACATCATCGGCCTCAGCGGCCTGATCACGCCCAGCCTGGAAGAGATGCAGCACGTGGCGGCCGAGATGCAGCGCGACGACTGGTTCCGCATCAAGAAGATCCCGCTGCTGATCGGCGGCGCCACCTGCAGCCGCGTGCACACGGCAGTGAAGATCGCGCCGCACTACGAAGGCCCTGTCGTCTACGTGCCGGACGCCAGCCGCAGCGTGGGCGTGTGCAGCGAGCTGCTGAGCGACGAACGTGCCGCGGCCTACATCACCGAGCTGAATGCCGACTACGCCCGGGTGCGTGAACAACACGCCAACAAGAAGCAGGTGGCGCTGGTGCCGCTGGCGCAGGCGCGGGCCAACAAGACACCCATCGACTGGGTGGCCTACGAACCCCCGGCGCCCCGGTTCACCGGCCGGCGTGTGTTCCGCAACCAGGACCTGGGCGAGCTGGCCGCGTGCATCGACTGGACGCCGTTTTTCCAGACCTGGGACCTGGCCGGCAAATTCCCCGACATCCTGCGCGACGAGGTCGTGGGCCACGAGGCACAACGTGTCTTCAGCGACGGCAAACGCTTGCTGCAGCGGGCCATCGAAGGCCGCTGGCTGCAGGCGAACGGCGTGCTGGCGCTGCTGCCGGCCAACACCGTGGATCACGACACCATCGAGGTCTACACCGACGAGACCCGCAGCCAGGTGGCGCTGCGCTGGAGCCCGCTGCGCCTGCAAAGCGAACGGCCGGTGATCGACGGTGTGCCGCGGCCCAACCGCTGCCTGGCCGACTTCGTCGCACCCAAGGGCAGCAAACCCGACTGGATCGGCCTGTTCGCGGTGACGGCCGGTGCCGGCATCGAGAAGAAGATCGCGCAGTTCGAGGCCGACCACGACGACTACAGCGCCATCATGCTCAAGGCCCTGGCCGACCGCCTGGCCGAAGCTTTTGCCGAGCGCCTGCACCAGCGTGTGCGCACCGAGTTCTGGGGTTACGCCGCCGACGAGGCGCTGCCCAACGAAGACCTGATCGCCGAGAAGTACCGCGGCATCCGCCCTGCGCCGGGTTACCCCGCCTGCCCCGACCACAGCGTGAAGGGCGCGATGTTCGAGTTGCTGCAGGCGGGCGAGATCGGCATGGCGCTGACCGAAAGCCTGGCCATGACGCCGGCCGCCAGCGTCAGCGGCTTCTACCTCGCGCACCCGGAGGCGACCTACTTCAACGTCGGCCGCATCGGTGAAGACCAGCTGGCGGACTGGGCCGCACGCCAGGCCATGGACGAAGCCGACGCGCGACGGGCGCTGTCGCCGGTGCTGGGTTAGTTCAGCAGCGCGCCGCCGAACAGGCTGGCGGCCTCGGCGGCGGGTGACTCGGCCGCCAGCACACGCGCCACGGCCGCCGCCAGCCGGCGCGTGTCGGCGCGCAGCACACGCTGTTTGACCGAGGCCACGCGCGAGGGGTGCATCGAAAAGCTGCGCAGGCCCATGGCCAGCAGCACATCGGTGAAGGCCGGGTCACCGGCCATCTCGCCACACACGCTGACACCTTTGCCCAGCACCTGGGCCCGTTCGATGGTGCGGTGGATCAGGTGCAGCACCGCCGGGTGCCAGGGGTCGTAGAGGTGAGAGACGGCGTCGTCGGCACGGTCGATGGCCAGCGTGTACTGGATCAGGTCGTTGGTGCCGATGGAGACGAAGTCGAAGTGCTGCAGGAACTGGTCGACCATCAGCGCCGCGGCCGGCACCTCGATCATCGCGCCCAGCTCCACCGGGCCGTAGGCACGGCCGGCGTCGTCCAGCTGCGCACGGGCGCGGGCCAGCGCGTCCAGCGTGGCGCGCACCTCGGACAAATGCGCCACCATCGGGAACAGGATGCGCAGCTTGCCGTGCGCGGCGGCCCGCAGCAGCGCACGCAGCTGCGCGCGGAACATGCTGGGCTCCGACAGGCTCCAGCGGATGGCACGCAGGCCCAGCGCCGGGTTGAGCTGGTGTTCGTGCCGCAGCTCGTTGACGCTCAGCCGGTCCAGCGGTTTGTCGGCGCCGATGTCCACGGTGCGGATGGTCACCGGCAGGCCGCCCATGGCCTGCACCGCAGCGCGGTAGGCCTCGTACTGCTCTTCTTCGCCCGGCAGGTCACCGGCGCGGTTCATGAACAAAAACTCGCTGCGGAACAGGCCCACGCCCACGGCACCCGAGGTGACGGCCGCGGCCGCGTCGTCCGGCAGCTCGATGTTGGCCAGCAGCTCGATGGCCTGGCCGTCCAGCGTGACGGCGGGCGTGTGGCGCAGCCGGTTCAGCCGCGCCCGCTCCAGCTCGCTCTGGCGCTGGCGGAAGCGGTACTCCTCGAGCACGATCTCCGACGGGTTGACGATCACGACACCGGCGTCGCCGTCGATCACGACCCAGTCGTCCTGGCGGATCAGCCGGCTCGCTTCGCGCGCGCCGACCACGGCCGGGATGTCCAGGCTGCGCGCGACGATGGCGGTGTGCGAGGTGCGGCCGCCCACGTCGGTGACAAAACCGGTGAACACACTTTTCTTGAACTGCAGCATGTCGGCGGGGGCGACATCGTTGGCCACCAGCACCAGCGGGTCTTCCCCGCCGAAGTCGCGCACCCCGGGCACGCCCAGCGGCGGCGGCACGTCACCGTCGTGGGCCAGCTGGCGCAGCAGTCGTTCCACCACCTGCTCCAGATCGGCCTTGCGCTCGCGCAGGTAGGGGTCGTCCATCTCGTCGAACTGGCGTGCCAGCACCTCCAGCTGCGCCGACAGCGCCCACTCGGCGTTGTAGTGGCGTTCGACGATCCAGTGTTTGGTGGCACCGGTGAGCGTTTCGTCGTGCAGCAGCATCAGGTGCACGTCCAGCAGCGCGGCGATCTCGGTCGGCGCTTCAGGCGGCAGATCCCGCTGCAGCGTGCCGATCTCCGTGGCCACCGCGTCGCGTGCGTCGCGCAGGCGCTGGATCTCGTGTTCGACGCCGTCCAGCGCCACGTAGTAGTGCGCCACGTCCACGCGGCTGGAAGCGATCAGCACCGCGCGCCCGATGGCGACACCACGCGAGACCGGCATGCCGAAGACCTGGAGGCTCATGGACTCAATGTAATGCAGCCGGCGTGAAGCGCCGTCATGCCGCCGTCATGGGGCTTTCACCAACGGGTCACCGCCTGCCGACACGATGCCGGCATGCTCGAACTGCACCGACACAGCCCCACGCCGGCCACGCCGACACGGCCCCAGGCCGACCCGGCCGCGCGCCTGCACACCCGCTGGGCACGCCACGCCGACGAGGTGGCGGCCGCGCAGCGCCTGCGCCACGCGGTCTTCGTCGGCGAGATGGGCGCCCGCCTGCAGCTGCCCCACGGCACGCCGCCCGCACACGACGCCGACCTCTTCGACCCCTTCTGCGAACACCTGCTGGTCTGTGCCGGCGAGCAGGTGGTCGGCACCTACCGCGTGCTGACGCCCGATGCCGCGAAGCGCGTGGGCGGCCTGTACGCCGAAACCGCGTTCGACCTGACCCGGCTGCGCCCGCTGCGCCCCACGCTGATGGAAGCCGGCCGCGCCTGTGTGCACCCCGATTGGCGCCGCGGCGGCGCGATCCTGGCACTGTGGGCGGGCCTGGGCGACTTCATGCAGCGCAACGGCCTGCAGAGCATGCTGGGCAGCGCGAGTGTGGGCATGCGCGACGGTGGCCACCTGGCGGCCGACCTGTACCGGCAGCTGGCGCCCGCGCACCTGGCGCCGATCGAACAGCAGGTGCGTGCGCGCCTGCCGCTGCCGGTGGACGAGCTGGCCACCGGCCGCCCGGTGGAGCCGCCCGCGCTGCTGAAAGCCTACCTGCGCTGCGGCGCGCGCCTGCTCGGCCAGCCGGCCTGGGACCCGGACTTCGGCACCGCCGATTTCCCGCTGCTGCTGCAGCTGAAGGACTTGCCGGCGCGTTACCGGCAGCACTTCCTGGGCTGAAGAGCTTCACACGGCGGCAGCTGCCGCCGATTTGACATCAGGTGTCTATGTGTACTATCGTACTAGTACACCGAGACCCCTGTGAGCGACACCGCCCTCTTCCAGATCAACACCGGCGCCACCGAGCCGATCTACCGCCAGCTGATCGAGCAGGCGCGGCGCCTGGTCGCCGCCGGCCAGCTGAAGGCGGGGCAGGAGATCCCGTCGGTGCGCGAGCTGTCGGCGGCGCTGGCGGTGCACCCGATGACCATCTCCAAGGCCTACAGCCAGCTGGAGGCCGAAGGCCTGTTCGAGCGGCGGCGCGGCCTGTCCATGGTGGTGGCGGCGCAGCATGGCCAGGCGCAATCGCCGGCCACGCGGGCCGAGTTGCTGCGCCCGACGCTGGCGCGCGCCGCCGCCGAAGCGCACCAGCTGGGGCTGCCGCCGGCCCAGGCGCTGGCCCTGTTCGAGCAGATCCTGGCCGAAAGCCAGCCGTGACGAAAGAAGACCGCCCATGAGCACGCCCTTCGTGTCCGCCGCCAGTTTGTCGCTGCACGCCGCGCCGCCCTCGCCCAGTGCCACTGCCCAGCTCCAGGCCCTGCAGCTGAGTTACGGCAGCCGCGCGGTGCTGGACGGGCTGGACTGGCAGCTGTTGCCCGGCCAGGTGGTGGGCCTGCTGGGCCGCAACGGCGCCGGCAAGACCACGCTGCTGGAAGCCCTGCTGGGCCTGCGCGAGGCCAGCGCGGGCACGGCCTTGCTGTTCGGCCAGCCCGTGGCCCAGCTGGACGACGCGGCGCGGGCCCGCATCGGCTACGTGCCGCAGCAGGCCGAGTTGTTCGAGTGGCTCACCGCGGCGCAGCTGCTGGCCTACTTCCGCAGCTTCTACAGCCGCTGGAACGCCGCCAAGGTCGAGGGCCTGATGTCACGCTGGGACATCGCCCGCGACACGCCCATTGCCAAGCTGTCAGGCGGCCAGAAACAACGCCTGTCCATCATCCGCGCGCTGGCCCACGAGCCCGACCTGCTGGTGCTGGACGAGCCGGTGGCCAGCCTGGACCCGGTGGGCCGGCGCGACTTCCTGCGCGAGCTGGTGGAGCAGGTGATCGACCGCGGCACGACGGTCGTGTTTTCCACCCACATCCTGTCCGACCTGGAGCGCGTGGCCTTCAACATCGCTTTCCTGAACCAGGGCCGCATCGCCTTGCAGGCCCCGCTGGACGAGCTGCTGGAAACCTGCCGCCTGGTGACCGGGCCGAGCAGTGCGCTGCAGGCGCTGGCCCGGCAGCCTGGCGTGCAAAGCCTGGCGAGCCAACCGCTGGACGGCGGCCGCGCACGTGGCCTGCTGCGCTTCCACCACGGCGTGCCGGCGCTGGCGGCGCCGCTGCTGAGCCAGGCGCCGACGCTGGAAGACCTGTTCATGGCGCTGACGCAATGAACACATCCGTGGACACACACGCCTGGCGCCTGATCCTGGCGCACGGCCTGCAGCAGCGCGGCAATCAACACGGCTGGCGCAGCGCGGCGGGGGTGCTGGCCCTCGTGGCCCTGCCTGCGTTGGCGGCAATGGCCTGGGGCGGCTCCACACAACGGCTGCTGGTGCCGCTGGGCCTGAGCGTGGCGGTGGTGGTGACGGCCTGGTGCCTGCTGGTGGGCAACCTGTTGCTGCAGAACCAGCCCCACGCCGCACGCCTGGTGCCGGGCCACGTGGGCCGCCTGCGGCAGGTGTTGCTGCTGGCCTGGTTGCTGGCCAGCCTGGTGGTGACGGCCGCGCTGCTGGCGGGCGGCCTGACGCTGGTCCCGGCCTGGCTGCTGGCCGCGGGGGGCCTGGCCTTGCTGGGCCTGCTGGTGCGCTGGCCGCTGGGCTGGATCCCGGTGTCGCTGCTGCCCTTCCCTTGGGCGTGGCTGCTGCCTGCGGGCGGATGGTCCGAGGTGACCGCCGTGTTGCAGCAGCACCCGCTGCGGGTGGTGGCATTGAGCGGGCTGATCGCGCCGCTGCTGCTGGCCGGCATGCTGGGCGACGGTGGCCGCGCGCACCGCAGCAGCCATGCCCGCGCCCAGCGCTGGCGCGACATGGCGCGCTCGGACGGCACCTGGCAGGCCTCCGGAAAAGTCGGCCTGCTGGCCGGGCTGATGAACGGGCCGTACCGGCAACAACTGCAGCGCTTGAGCGCCCAGCCCGGGCCGCACACGGTGGCCGGGCGTTTGATGCTCGGCCTGGGCCCGGCGGTGCACTGGACGGCCCAGCTCAGCGGCACCGTGCTGTACGGCGGCATCCTGGTGCTGGTCTGCCTGGGCAGCCTGTGGATCCCGATCAGTTTTGCGGACTTCCTGCGCGCGGGCAGTTTCGGGCTGACCATCGGCCTGATGAGCGCCCTGATGAGCCCGCTCACCAGCCTGGGGCGTGCGCTGGCCCGCACCCGCGCCGAACAAGGCCTGCTGGTGCTGCTGCCCGGCGTGCCGCGCGGCCGGGCGCTCAACCAGCTGTTGGCGCGGCAATGGCTGCGGCAGTTCGGCCTCACGTGGCTGGGCGGCCTGGCGGTGGCCGTGGCCGTGATGGCCTACAGCGGTGCCCCGCGCGAGCTGCTGCTGCCCTTTCTGCTGGCCTACCTGCTGCCGATTGCCACGGTCTGGGGCGATTGGTCGCGCCTGCCGGCCGGCGGGCACGGGGCGGCGCGGGTGGTGCTCGCGGTCGTGCTGACCGCGTTCTTTGGCTACGCGCTGGTCCGCTGGCAGGGTGTGCCGCTCGGGCTGATCGCCGCGGTGCAGCTGGCCGTGGCCGGGGCGGTGGGCTGGCGGGCCTGGCGCTTGCAGATGGCAGCGCCCCAGGCGCTGCCGGTCGGGCGGCTGGCGTGAGGCTGCGGCCTGTTCAGGCCGCGCTCACTCGCCTTCGCCGAACTTGTCGTTGATCAGCGCGCGCAGGCCGTCCATCGCGGTCTGTTCGTCTTCACCGTCGGTCTCGATCTCGACCTCGGTGCCCATGCCCGCGGCCAGCATCATCACGCCCATGATGCTCTTGGCGTTGACGCGCCGGCCGTTGCGGCTGAGGTGGACCTCGCTGCGGAAGCTGCCCGCGAGCTTGGTGAGTTTGGCCGAGGCCCGTGCGTGCAGGCCCAGCTTATTGCTGATGGTGATGGTCGACTTGATCACGGGCGAAGGCGTTTGGGCTCTGGTTCTGGGGGCGTGCGGTGGAAACCTGCATGACACCCTGGGCGGCACCGTCCACGGCGCGGGCCACCACGGTGTCCAGCGGCTCTTTGGCGTAACACAGGCTGCGCCACAACATGGGCACGTTGACGCCGGTGACCACGCGCACGTGCACCGGGTCGGACAACAGCATCGCGGCATTGCAGGGCGTGGCACCGAACACGTCGGTCAGCACCAGCCAGTCGGCGCCGGGGGCGCTGGCCATCAGCGCACGGGCCTGGTCGCGCACCTGTTCGGGGGTGGCGCTGGGCTCGACGTCCAGCGCCAGCACCGGGTGCCCGCAGTCGGCATACACATGCCCGGCCACCGCCTGCAGGGCGGACGCCAGGGGCGCGTGGGCGAGGATCAGGACAGCGGCCATGGTGCAGCGCATTATGCGCGGCGCCACCAGAACCACACGTAAGACAGCGCACACAACACGCCGTAGATGCCAAAGGCGACCTGGAACGCCGACACCGGCGCCAGGCCGGCTGCGCGCAGCGCGTCGATGGCCAGGCCGATGCCCCACTGCACGGCAAACACACCGCTGAAAATCACCAGGTTGTAGGCCGACAGCGCGCGCCCGGCCAGCGCCGCCGGGAAGGCCTGGCCCACCGCCGGCTGGCTGAGCGAGACACAGGTGCTGGCCACGCACCAGGCGGCCCAGGCCGCAGCACCCGCAGCCGGCCCGGCCCAGACGATGCCGGCCATCAGCACCAGCACCGCCGGCATGCCCCAGGCCAGCACGCCCAGCGCGTGCACGCCGCGCGTGGCCAGCCGGGGCATCAGCGCGCCCCAGGTCAGGAAAGCGAACAACATCGCCAGGTTGATGCCGAAAAGGCCACCGGCCGCGGCCTGCGGTGTCCAGCCTGCCACCTGCGTGAGCCAGGGACCGGCCCAGAGCGCCTGCACCGCGATCATCCCGCCGTACTGCAGGAAGGCCAGCGGCGCCAGGCGCAGGAACATCGGGTGGCGCACGATGGCGCCATAGCCCGAGCCGGTCTCAGGCGGGCCCGGCGGGGCCGGCTCGTCGCGCGGCACCAGCCACAACATCACCACCATCGAGAGCGCCAGCGCCAGCGCCAGGGCCACGAACAGCCCGCGCCAGCCCAGCAGCGGCAGCAGCCACTGCACCGGCAACGTGGACGCCACCATGCCCAGCGAGCCCGTCATCAACATCCACGAGTTGGCGCGCAGCTGCGCCGCCGGCGAAAAGCGGCGCCGGTAGGCCGTCAGCGGTGCCATCAGGCAGGCCGCCACGCCCATGCCGATCAACATGCGTGCGGCCAGCAGGCCGGCCAGGCTCTGCGCCAGCGCAAACAGCCCGCAGCCCAGCACCGCCAGCAGCATCAGCGCGAACTGCACACGGCGCGGGCCGTGACGGTCCAGCGCCCGGCCCAGCGGCAGCTGCAGCAGCGCAAAGCCGAAGAAGTAGGCGCCGGCCAGCAGGCCGAGGTCGCCCGCGCCCAGGCCGAGCTCGCTGCTGAAAGCGGGTGCCAGCGTCGCGGTGACGGCGCGCAGCAGCGCCGACAGGAAATACGCGACGGCAAAGCCGATGAAGACGGCCGTCACGACGGCGTGCGCAGCCCGCTGAAAAAGGCCTCCAGCCCCTCGGCCGGCAGCTGCGTGCCGATCACCGTGGCCTGGTAGACGCGTGTGCCCTTGGCGAACACGGCCACCTGCTCCTGCACGGCCTGGCCGTCGCTGCGCCGGCCACTGAGCGCCACCCGTGCGGCGCCGGGCTGCGGCGTGCTGCCGGGCACGGCCAGTGGCAGCACGGTCTCACCCGCCGCGCCGATGTTGCTGGCGGCGCTGCGGCGCAGTTCGTCCAGGGCCGGGCCCACCAAGGCCGGGTCCACCACGTCGGCAAAGGCCAGGGCCCAGGTGACGTCGGCCGCGGTGCAGGCGTGCAGCGTCAGCAGGCGCTCGGCGCCGGCCAACTGCACCTTGCGCGCGTGGCCGCTGGGTTTGCAGGGGAACATCAGCACGGCGGCGCTGTCGTCGGGGCGCACTTCGCGCCAGTCCAGCGCGGGGCTGCAGGCGGCCAGGGACAGCAGGACCAGGCCGGCCGGAATCAGGGATCGCATCCGGTCGATTATCCCGGCGCCATCACAATCGCGCACCATGATGGACACTGCCCTCCCACCGCCGGGCGCGCTGCAAGGCGTGCGTGTGCTGGACCTCTCCCGTGTGCTCGCCGGCCCCTGGTGCACCCAGACGCTGGCCGACCTGGGCGCCGATGTGATCAAGGTCGAGCGCCCCGGCAGCGGCGACGACACCCGCGGCTGGGGCCCACCCTTCCTGAAAGACACGGCCGGTGCCGACACCGCCGAGGCCGCGTATTACCTGGGTGCCAACCGCAACAAACGCAGCATCACCATCGACCTGGCCCACCCCGAGGGCCAGGCCCTGGTGCGCCGCCTGGCGCTGCAGTGTGACGTGGTGGTGGAGAACTTCAAGGTCGGCGACATGGCCCGTTACGGCCTGGACGCGGCCACGCTGCGCGCGCTGAACCCGCGCCTGGTCTACTGTTCGATCACCGGCTTCGGCCAGACCGGGCCCTACCGCGACCGCGCTGGCTACGACTACGCCATCCAGGGCATCGGTGGCCTGATGAGCGTGACCGGCGAACGCGACGACCTGCCCGGCGGCGGCCCGCAGAAGGTGGGTGTGGCCGTGGCCGACCTGTTCACCGGCCTGTACGCCACCATCGGCATCCTGGCCGCGCTTCGCCACCGCGACGCCACCGGCGAGGGCCAGGTGCTGGACATGGCGCTGCTGGACACGCAAGTCGCGATGCTGGCCAACCTGGGCGCCAACTACCTGGTGACGAAGAAGGCCCCGGGCCGCGCCGGCAACGCGCACCAGAACATCGTGCCCTACCAGGTGTTCGAGGTCGCCGACGGCCACCTGATCCTGGCCGTGGGCAACGACGGCCAGTTCCAGAAGTTCTGCACCGTGGCTGGCTGTGCGGACCTCGCCGCCGACCCGCGTTTCCTCAAAAACGCCGACCGCGTGCGCCACCGCGCCGTGCTGGTGCCGCTGCTGGAGCCGGTGTTGCGCCAGCGTGCCAAGGCCGACTGGCTGGCGGCACTGGAAGCCGCCAAGGTGCCCTGCGGCGCCATCAACCACCTGGGCGAGGTGTTTGCCGACCCGCAGGTGCAGGCACGCGAGATGGTCACCCGCTGGCAGCACCCGCTGGCGGGTGAGATCGAGCTGGTGGCCAGCCCGATCAAGCTGTCGGCCACGCCGGTGGCACAACACCGGCCCCCGCCGCTGCTGGGCCAGCACACCGAGGAGCTGTTGGCCGAATTCGGCTTCAGCCCTGCCGAGTGCGGTGCGCTGCGCGACCAGCGTGTGATCTGAGGCACAAAGAGTTACACGCGTCACAACACGACCCCGGGTTCGGGGGGGCCGGCCGCATCTGCCGCGGGCGACACTGCGTATTCGAGCTCCAGCGCCGCCTGCCGGGCGCACAAGGAGCCGCACCATCGAGTCGATTGGAGTGAACAACATGACGGTGTCGGACGCCGGCGCGGCGCGCCGGCCCCCGGCGCGTGCCGACGCCGGCCCAGCGGACGCGGTGCACGCCCCTGCGGAACACTGGCTGCTGGCCGGCCAGGTGGGCGCCGAAGTGGCCACCGCGCTGTCGTCGGCTCTGGAACGTGTGCGCCTGCTCAGCGCCACCGGCCGCATCGGCCAGCGCAGCCTGCAGGCGCTGCAGGACGAACTGGAACAAGCCCGCCGTGTGGCCATGCTGGGCCAGCAGGTCAGCCGCCTGGCTGCCGGGCGGGTGCGCCAGTCGCCCGAGTCGCTGGAGCTGCCGCAGATGCTGCGCGACGCGCTGGGCCAGCGCAGCGACGAGATGGCCGCGCGTGGGCTGGAGGTGCGCCAGCGGCTGGAGCCGGCAGCGGTGTCGGTGGACCCGTCGCTGCTGTTCGCGCTGCTGGTGAGCCTGCTGGATTGGGCCTTTGAACATTGCCGCTCGCAGACCCTGAGCCTGAGCACCGGCCTGCATCCGTGGCCGGTGCACGCCGTGTTGCACTGCGAGTTCGCGTGGCGCGCACCCGACCGCCTGGCCGCCGACGCCGACCTGGCCTTCGAGGTGGCACGTGCCGAGCGCGGTGCCGATCCAGCGGCGCTGGACACCATGCCCTGGCGGCTGGTGGAGCAGGCCTGCCGCGCGATGGACGTGCGCATCGAGCGCCGCGACACCCCCTGGCAGGTCAAGCTGAGCCTGGCCTTCCCCGAGACCCCGCGCCGCTGGCCCAAGCTGGTGGACGAGCTGACGGCGCTGGAAGACCCCTACGCGATGAGCACCCAGCCGCTGGCCGGCAGCCAGGTGCTGGTGCTGGCCACACGCACCGACGTGCGCCGCCTGGTGCACGAGGCCACGGCGCAGATGGGCCTGGTGATCGACTACGCCGGCACGCTGGCCGACGCGCGCGAGAGCGCACAACACGTGCCGCCCGACGTGCTGATCGTCGACGAACGCAACACCGAGGTCGACCGCCTGCTGGCCGAGCTGAAAGCCGGCGGTTCCGGCCCGGCGCTGGTGCAGGTGAGCGCCCAGTTCAAGGGGCTGGAGGTCAGCACCAGCGGCCGCTTCGAGATCATGCGCGTCAGCACCGAAGGGGTGATGCGCGAGCTGCCGGCGGCGCTGCGCTACGCGCTCACCGCGGCCTGACGGTCCGCCGCCGGGCCGCCCCAAGGCGGACCACGCCCCTTGGGGGCAGGAGCGCAGCGACTGGGGGGCCGGACTAGAACCCGAAGACCTTCTTCAGGATGGCACTGCCGGTGCCCACCGGGTCGGCGCGGATCTTCTTCTCTTCTTCGCCGATCATCAGGTACAGCCCGTCCAGCGCCTTGCGTGTGACGTACTGCTGCACGTTGGCGTCTTCGGCCTTCACCAGGCCCAGGCCCACGCCCTTGCCGGCGACCTTGTTGTACTTGCCGGCGAGATCCACCTTGTCGGTGGCGCGCGTGACGATGGGCAGGAACTTCTCGCCCAGCGGGGTGCGGGTCTTGCGCGCGAAGAAGTCGGTCACCGCGGTGTCGCCCCCCTTCACCACGCGCAGCGCGTCTTCCACGCTGATCTGCTTGACGGTGTTCACCAGCAGCGTGCGCGCTTCGGGCACCGCCGCTTCGGCAGCCCGGTTCATCGCCGTCACCAGTTCGTCCACCCTCTTGCCCTGGCCGAGCTTGCGCATCAGCTTGGCGGCGTCTTCCAGATAACCCGGCAGTGGAATGCGCACCTTGGCGTTGCCCAGGAACCCGTCGCTGCGGCCCAGGTTCTTCACCGCGGCTTCGGCCCCGCGTTCCAGTGCGGTGCGGATGCCGCTGGCGGCATCGGTTTCGCTCAGGGCGGCCTGGGCGCTGGTGGTGCCGGCGGCCAGGCCGGCCAGGATCAATTCGCGGCGTTTCATGGGGGTGCCTCCTGGCGCGATTGTCGGCAATTTGGACTTGAAAACGTCAGCCTTTGGCCCGCTGACTGAATTCGAAGGATGACAAACATGTCATCTGCGTGTTCGGCGATGCATGGGTTCGGTTTCTAAAGTTCTCTTCATGGCGGGGCGATTCAATGCCTCTCCATCGAGAGAACCCCGCCACCCCGACCCAGCGCCCCCCAAAGGCCCGAAAGGAAACCACCATGAACACCCGCATCAACACCGCCGCCGCCCTGATCTCTGCCGCTTTTCTGAGCCTGGCTGCACCGCTGGCCACGGCCCAGGAAGCCACGCCCGACAACTGGCAGAACGTGACCTCGACCATCTCGCGTGACGCGGTGTCTGCCGACACCCTCGCCGCACTGAAGGCCGGCGCCATCGAGCGCGGCGAAGCCTCGCTCGACCGCAGCAACTTCCGCTCCACACTGAGCCGTGCGCAGGTGGCTGCCGAAGCGCGTGCAGCGCTGCGGCTGGGCGCGGTCGGTTTCGGTGAAGGCCCGTCCTACCAGGCCACGCCGGCCCAGGCCGACGCCATCCGCATGGCCGGCATCCAGGCTGTCGGTCAGACCACGCTGGTCCAGGCTGCGCGTTGATTTGGCGGCCACGCCGCACTCCCCGTGCGCCGCTGCCATACCCTGCGCCAAGCTGACCCAGCCGATGGCGCAGGCTGCGCCATTGGTCTGCGGCGCTTGCAGGATGATGCGCCGGCCAAGAGCTGCAGGCGGGTGGGCTAGGAGGCTGTCACGCTGGGCGTTGGGCCCGCCAACCCGGCCGCATGCGCCTGCTGGTCCGCGTGGTAACTGCTGCGCACCATCGCGCCCACGGCGGCGTGGCTGAAGCCCATCTCGTAGGCCGCGGTCTCGAACATCTTGAAGGTGTCCGGGTGCACGTAGCGCCGCACCGGCAGGTGGTGGCCGCTGGGCGCCAGGTACTGGCCGATCGTGAGCATGTCGATGTCGTGCGCACGCATGTCGCGCATCACCTGCAGGATCTCGTCGTCGGTTTCACCCAGGCCCACCATCACACCACTTTTGGTCGGCACGCCCGGCACCTGCTGCTTGAACTTCTTCAGCAGGTTCAGGCTGAACTGGTAATCGCTGCCGGGGCGCGCTTCTTTGTACAGGCGCGGCGCGGTTTCCAGGTTGTGGTTCATCACGTCGGGCGGGGCCTCGCGCAGGATGGACAGCGCGCGGTCGTCACGGCCGCGGAAATCGGGCACCAGCACCTCGATCTGCGTCTGCGGTGACAGCGCACGTGTTTGTCGGATGCAGTCCACGAAGTGCGCCGCGCCACCGTCACGCAGGTCGTCACGGTCGACGCTGGTGATCACCACGTACTTGAGCTTCAGCGCCGCGATGGTCTTGGCCAGGTTCAGCGGCTCGTCCGCGTCCAGCGGATCCGGGCGGCCATGGCCGACATCGCAGAACGGGCAACGCCGCGTGCACTTGTCGCCCATGATCATGAAGGTGGCCGTGCCCTTGCCAAAACACTCGCCGATGTTCGGGCACGAGGCTTCTTCGCACACCGTGTGCAGCTTGTGCTCACGCAGGATCTGCTTGATCTCGTAGAAACGTGTGCTGGGGCTGCCGGCCTTGACGCGGATCCAGTCGGGCTTTTTCAGCACTTCGGCCGGCACGACCTTGATGGGAATGCGCGCCGTCTTGGCCTGCGCCTTCTGTTTGGCCGAGGGGTCGTAGAGGGGCGACACAGGGGGCGGCGCAGGGTTTTCCATGGGGCTGAATTCTAGGCCGCTGCATCTGGCCGCGGGTGGCCTGCGTAGAAGCCAGCACCGGCGACCTGCCGGACCACCCCCAGGAGAGCCCCATGATCTGCAATTCCCGCGCGCCCTTCGCGCCCCTCGCGCCGCTGCTCGGCGCCGCCCTGCTGGCCACCTGCGGGCTGGCCACCGCGTCCAGCCACCGCGAAGCGCCCTTCATCACCACCGTGCCCAAGGTGGACGCCACCGATTTCTACCTGTTCCGCAGCTACGAAGGTGGCCGCAGCGACTACATCACCGTGGTCGCCAACTACGTGCCGCTGCAGGACGCCTACGGCGGCCCGAACTACTTTGCGATGGACCCGAACGCGCTGTACGAGATCCACCTCGACAACAACGGCGACGCGGTGGAAGACATCAGCTTCCAGTTCCGCTTCCAGAACAAACTGGCCGGCGGCAGCGGCGTGACGCTGCCCATCGGCGGCAAAAACGTCGCGATCCCGCTGGTGCAGGCCGGCGCGGTGACCGGCCCGTCGTCGCCGTCACTGAACCTGGCCGAGACCTTCACGCTGGACATCAAACGCGGCGACCGCCGCAAGGGCAGCACCGCCGCCGTGACCAACGCCAGCGGCGGCAGCACCAGCTTCCCGAAACCGGTGGACAACATCGGCGTGAAGACCATCCCCGACTACGCCGGCTACGCGGCGCAGCACATCTACACCGTCAACATCCCCGGCTGCGCGATGCCCGCCAAGGTGTTCGTGGGCCAGCGGCAGGACCCGTTTGCCGTCAACCTGGGCACGATCTTCGACCTCGTCAACGCGCCGGTCGAGGTCATCACCAACCCGGCCCTGATCAATGCCGTGCCCAACACCATCGCCGACAAAAACGTCACCACGCTGGCGCTGGAAGTGCACAGCAGCTGCCTGGTGAAAGACGACCCGGTGGTCGGCGGCTGGACCAGCGCCAGCCTGCGCCAGGCGCGGCTGCTGGACGGCAGCCCGATGGCCGGCCACCAGACGGCCGAGAAGGTGGGTGGTGCCTGGACCCAGGTCTCGCGCCTGGGCATGCCCCTGGTCAACGAGGTGGTCATCGGCCTGAAGGACAAGGACAAGTTCAACGCCTCCAAACCCCACGGCGACGGCCAGTTCATCGACTACGTGACCAACCCGACGCTGCCGGCACTGCTGGAAATCGCACTCGGCCTGCCGGGCATCGCGCCGACCAACTTCCCGCGCAACGACCTGGTGACGACCTTCCTGACAGGCATCGCCGGTGTGAACCAGCCGCGCAACGTCGTGGCCTCGGAGATGCTGCGCCTGAACACCACCATCCCGGCGGTGCCGTTTGCGCAGCAGAACCGGCTGGGCATCGTTGGCAACATCCTGGCGGGTGGCAACGACAACGCCGGTTTCCCGAACGGCCGCCGGCCCAAGGACGACGTGGTGGACATCGCACTGGTGGCCGTGATGGGCGGCCTGTGCGTGGCCAACGGCACGACGAACGCGCTGGGCTTCGGCACCGCGTGCAACCCCTCGGCCGTGCCGCTGGGCGCCACCGCCTTCAGCCTGCACGACGCCGTCGACCAGGCCGTGGTGCCGCTGCTGCCGGCCTTCCCGTACCTGAACACGCCGCTGCCGGGGAGCCGCTGATGAATGCGCGCGCCCTGTTGATCGTGGCCCTGGCCGCGGGTTTGCTCACCGCCTGCGGCGGCAACAGCGACGAACCACCGGTCGCCGTGGACGAACGTGTGGTGCCGACCAGTGCCACCGCCTCGCCCCTGGCCTACACCGACTACGTGGCCACCCGGCCGCTGGAAGACGCGCTGGAACCGCTGGTGGTGCAGGCCGTCGTGCCGCCAGTGAGCGACGTGGACGAGCCGCTGCCGCTGCGCTGAGCTTCTAGGATGACAGATGCCGCTGCAGCGCCTGTGCCAGGCGCTCGGCGGCATCGTCCCAGGCGAGTTCGACACCCAGCGAACGCAGGTCCACCGTGGCCAGCCCGGCGTAGCCGCAGGGGTTGATGCGGCGGAAGGGCTCCAGGTCCATCGCCACGTTCAGCGCCAGCCCGTGGTAGGCCTGGTGGCGGCTGACCTTGATGCCCAGCGCGGCGATCTTGCCCAGCCCGGCCAGCGCGTTGGCACCCGGTGCGGCCGGCGGCAGCCTGGCGTGGCTGAACGGGTCGTCCAGCCGCACGTAGATGCCGGGGGCGCCTACCACGCGGTGGCCGGTGACGCCGCAGCTCTCCAGCACGTTCAGCACCGCGGCTTCCAGCCGGAAGACGTATTCCTTGACGTAGATGCCCAGGCGCTGCAGGTCCACCAGCGGGTAGGCCACCACCTGGCCGGGGCCGTGGTACGTGACCTGGCCGCCGCGGTTCGTGGGCACCACGGGGATGCCGGCGGCGCCCAGCACATGCTCCGGCCGGCCGGCCAGGCCCTGCGTGAACACCGGGTGATGTTCCACCAGCCAGAGCTGGTCTTCGGTGTCCGGCGTGCGCGCGGCGCTGAAGTCGCGCATCGCGGATTCAATGCCGTCGTAGGGGCGGCGGCCCAGGGTGAGCACCTGCATCGCCCCAGATTATCCGGGCACGGGTTTTGTCAGGTCTCCCGCGCAAAACCGACCCACCGTCGTATCGTCCGGAGCCATGATGCGCCCACTGCTGTTCGCCTGTTGTCTCTGGCTGGCTGCCCCGGCCCTGGCCGACGACACCGCCGCGCTCGAAGCCGCCGTGCAGGCCCATGAACGCGGCGATGTGGCCGCAGCACGCCAGGCGCTGGAGGCCTTGTCGCGCCAGGGCCTGCCGGCGGCCGACTACAACCTGGGTGTGATCGCCCTCGACGCCGGCCAGCCGGCCGACGCCGCGCGCTGGATGGAACGTGCCGCCCGCGCCGGTTTTGTCACCGCGATGGTGGGCCTGGGCCGGCTGCACGACACCGGCCGCCTCGGCCGGCCAAACCCCACCCAGGCCCAGCGCTGGTTCACATTGGCGGCCGAAGCCGGCAGCGTGGACGCGATGGTGGAGGTGGCCACCGCCTTCTACCTGGGCCGCGGCGCCGTGCGCGACCGTGGCACCGCGGCGCGCTGGTACCGCGAGGCGGCGAAGGGCGGTGATGTGGGCGCACAGTACCTGCTGGCCGCGATGTACGAAACCGGCGACGGTGTCGAGGGCGACCTGCGCCTGGCACGCTACTGGTACGACATCGCCGCGAAAAACGGCGACGAAGCCGCGCCGTCCAAGCTCAAGGAACTGGATGCACGCCTGAAGGCAGCTTCCTGAGCTTGGCCCGCTACAGCACCACCTTGACCATCGGGTGCGTGCTCAGCGTGCGGTACAGCTCGTCCAGCTGTTCGCGGCTGGTGGCGGTGACGGTGAGCGTCACGCCCAGGTACTTGCCACCGCTGCTGGGCCGCAGTTCCACGGTGGCGGCGTCGAACGCCGGGTCGAACTGCTGCGCCACGCTGATCAACGCGGCCACAAAACCGT
This sequence comes from Rubrivivax sp., assembly GCA_018780805.1. Classification (GTDB taxonomy): domain Bacteria; phylum Pseudomonadota; class Gammaproteobacteria; order Burkholderiales; family Burkholderiaceae_C; genus Rubrivivax. The sequence continues at coordinate 17,916 of JADMJD010000207.1, forward strand.
CCACCTTCTCGCCCATCACTTTGATCGGGAAGGCACTGGGGTACTGAATCAGACTCTGTTCGGGCGGAATATCAGCCATGGTCAGAAACTCTGCGCTGCCTTGGCGCGCTGGTAGGCCTCGTGCAGCCGGGCGTAGACCGGGCCGGGTTTGCCGCGCCCCGCGCCGTGGCCCACGGCTTCACCGTCGATGCGCGTGACCGGCAGCACCTCCTTGGTGGCCGAGCTCAGCAGCACTTCATCGGCGGCGCGCACATCGGCCTCCGAGATGGGCCGCAGGTTGTAGGCGATGCCCACGTCCTCGCACAGTTCCTTGAACAGGTCGTAGCGGATGCCTTCGAGCAGGTGTTCGCTCTTGGGCGGGCCCAGCAGCGCGCCCTCGTGCACGATCCAGACGTTGCTGGCTGCGGCCTCGGTGAGCCAGCCGTCGCGGAACATGATGGTTTCCAGCGCGCCGTGGTCGGCCGAGATCTGGCGCGCCAGCACATTGCCCAGCAGCGAGGTGCTCTTGATGTCGCCCCGCTCCCAGCGGAAGTCACGCGCCGTGATGCAGCTGACACCGGCGTGGCGTTGTTCGGCGCTCGGCGGCTTCATCGCACTGGCCATCATGAAGACGGTGGGCGTGACCTCGGCCGGCATCACATGGTCGCGCAGCGCCACGCCGCGCGAGACCTGCACGTAGACCACCTGGTCCTCGGCCCCGGTCTTGTCCTTCAGCGCGGCCATCAGGTGGCGGCAGCGGGCCAGCCATTCTTCGCGGCTGTGCGGGTTCGGGATGCGGATCTTGGCCAGGCCACGCGCCAGGCGCGCCATGTGTTCGTCGAAGCGGAACAGCCGGCCGCCGTAGACCGGTGCCACGTCGTACACACCGTCGCCGAAGATGAAGCCGCGGTCGAGCACGCTGATCTTGGCTTCGTTCAGCGGCGTGTAGTCGCCGTTGAGGTAACACAGGGTGTCGGGGAGCAGGGTCATGGCAGTCTCCTGTCGGCGGTCCAGCTTACTTGATCCACCGGTCATTTGATCCACAAACGGATGGCGTCCCAGGCGCGGCCGAAGATGCCGGCCAGCGGCACCGGCTCCAGCACCTGCAGCGGCACGCGGCGCACCTCGGTGCCACCCGCGGTGCTGATGCGGATGCTGCCCACGGCCTGGCCCTGCGTGAGCGGCGCGACCAACGGGTCGGTGCGCTCCAGCGTGCTCTTCAGGCCCGCGCCTTCACCGCGCGGCACGGTGACCACCAGCGTGCCTGACGCACCCAGCCCAACTTCGGCCTTGGCACCCTTCCACACCGGCACCGTGGCCACGGCCTTGCCGGCCTCGAACAACCGCACCGCATCCCAGGCGGCCCAGCCCCAGTTCAGCAGCTTCTGGCTCTCGCTGGCGCGGGCCTCGCGCGAGGCCGTGCCCAGCACCACGCTGACCAGGCGGCGCTCGCCCCCAGGCAGCGCACGTTTGGCGCTGGCAATCAGGCAATAACCGGCCGCATCGGTGTAGCCGGTTTTCATGCCGTCCACCGCCGGGTCGCGGCCCAGCAGCATGTTGCGGTTGTCCTGCTTGATCTTGTTGTACGTGAAGTCGCGCAGCGCGTAGTAGCGGTAGGGCTCGGGGAAATCCGTGATCACCTTGCCGGCGATGATGGCCAGGTCGCGCGCGCTGCTGTAGTGGCCGGCTTCGGTGAGGCCGGTGACGTTCTTGAACTGCGTGTTCTTCAGGCCCCAGGCCTGGGCTTGCCGGTTCATCATCGCGACGAACTGCTCCAGCGTGCCGCCCACGCCCTCGGCCAACGCCACGGAGGCGTCGTTGCCGCTCTGCACGATCATGCCGCGCAGCAGCTCGTCCACCTTGGGCGTCATCGTGGTGTCGATGAACATCAGCGAGCCGCCGCCCTTGCGTTCGTCCCAGGCGCGGGTGGAGACGGGCAACGTCTGCTCCAGCGTCAGCTTCTTGTCGCGCAGGGCCTGGAACACCAGGTAGGCCGTCATCAGCTTGGTCAGCGACGCGGGTTCGGCTTGCGCGTCGGCATCACGTTCGGCCAGCACCTGCTGGCTGCTCAGGTCCAGCAGCAGGTACTGGCGGGCCGCGATCTCGGGCGGTTGGGGCAGCTGGGCGTGGGCGGAAAGGCAGGCCAGGGACAGCAAAAGGCCGGAAACACGGGCAAGGAATCGTTTCATCAAGGGGGTTCTAACGGTGCCAGGCACCGGTGATCAGTTGTTTGAGCAGGCCAAGCTGGCCATGGAAGAAGTGGCCGGCGCCGGGCACCACGGTGACCGGCAGGGCCTGCGGGCGGGCCCAGTCCAGCACGGCGGACAGCGGCACGACGTCGTCGGCCTCGCCGTGGATGAGCAGGGTGTCCTGCGACACCGGTGCGGCGGCAAAGTTCACCACCGCCGGGCCCACCAGCACCAGGCGCTCGGCGCGCGCCTCGGCCGGCAGGCGCGCCGCGGCCTGCGTGGCCACGTAGGCGCCGAAGGAAAAACCGCCCAGCGCCAGCGGCAGCGCAGGGTCGCGTATGGCGGCGATGACGGCGAGGGCGTCGTCCACCTCACCCCGGCCTTCATCCCAAGCGCCTTCGGACCCGCCGATGCCGCGGAAGTTGAAGCGCACCGCGCGGTAGCCCAGCTGCACGAAGGCCCGGGCCAGCGTCTGCACGACCTTGTTGTCCATCGTGCCGCCATGTTGCGGGTGCGGGTGGCACAACACCGCCGCACCACGTGGCGCGGTGGCCGGGGTGTCGATCGCACATTCCAACGCGCCGGCCGGGCCGGCGATCAGCAGCCGTTCGGTCTGTGCATTCATGACACGAGCCTCCGCGCTTCGCGCCGCGGCATGAGCGCTTGGGAGCGGCCCCGCGCGCTCATCGCCCGACGTCGGGCGCCAGGCGCAGGCGTTCGACGACCTGGCCGTTTTTCAGGTGCGATTCGACGATCTCGTCGATGTCGTGTTCGTCGACAAAGGTGTACCAGACGGCCTCGGGGTAGACCACGGCCACCGGGCCGCCGGCGCAGCGGTCCAGGCAACCGGCCTTGTTGACACGCACCTGGCCCGGCCCGGCCAGACCGGCGGCCTTGACCCGCGATTTACAGCGGTCGAAACCGGCCTGCGCCCCATGTTGCGCGCAGGCGTTTTCGCCGTTGTCGCGCTGGTTCAGGCAGAAGAAGATGTGGCGCTGGTAGTAGCTGGTGCTCATTTTCGGTCGCCGCCGGGCCGCCCCAAGGCGGCCGAACGCCCCCTCGGGGGGCAGCGAAGCGTGGGGATCGTCATCTTTGGATTGTAGGAGGCGCACCCAGCCGGCCCAGCAGCCAGAGCCCCGCCCCGTAGGGCCACAACCAGCCGATCCACTGCGCCAGGCCGTGGAAGCGGATGAAACGGCCCTGCTCCCAGCGCTGCAGGCTGAGCGCGAAGTAGGGGTCGGCCGGCGCCTGCGCCACGCCCATCACCAGCGCCGTCACCACCACCAGGCCCAGACCCACGGCCACACGGCGTGGCACCCAGGCCAACAACAGTGCTGCCGCGGTGCCGGCCACCAGGGCCGGCAGCGTGCTGGGCGCCAGCCAGGTGAGCGCGTGGTCGGGCCCGAAGTTGAGCGCCGTGGACAGGGTCAGCACGGCCGCTGTCAAGCCTGCCGCCCCCAGCGCCAGCCCCATGCGCCGCCAGCCCGGCGGCACCACGGCAAAGGCCACCAGGCAAGGCGCCAGCAGGCCCAGGGCCGTGATCAGCGCTTCGGCGGGCACACCCAGCGGCGCGGCCGGCAGGCCCTCGGCCAGCAGGGCTGCATGCCAATCGCTGGCCCAGGGCACACCCTCCAGCAACTCGGCCGCCAGCGGCAGCAGGCGCGGCCCGATCTGGCCCAGGCCCAGCGCCACCGGCGCCGGGAACAGCAGCGCCAGCGGCCACAGCAGCAACAGCAGCACGGCACCGGCACTGCCGGCATCGAACCAGCGCGCCAGCCAGCGCGCGCTGCGCTGCGGCCAGCCCAGGCGCAGCAGCAGCGGGGCCAGCGTGGCACCCAGCAGCGTGCCCCCACTGTTGAGTGCCAAATCCAGCAACGAGGGGTGGCGGCTGGGCAGGAACTGCTGGGCCACTTCGGCCCCGCAGGACAGCATCGCGCCGGCCCCCACCGCCAGCAGCCAGCCGTTCCAGCCGCCGGGCCGCCGCGCGGTCAAGGCCAGCAGCAGGCCCAGCGGCACGTAACCCAGAAAGTTGGACCAGACGTCGAACGGCGACTGGTAACGCGGCCAGGGCAGCACCAGCAGTTCAGCCAGCGTGCGCCCGGGCGGCCAGCGCCAATCGTCGAACGGGTACAGGCTGGCGTACAGCACCAGCGCGGCCAGCAGCGCCGCCGCCACGGCGGCACCGGCGCGTGGCACGGGCGCCTGCATCAGAAGGGCTTCACGACCACCAGCACGACGATGGCGGCAAAGAGCAGCACAGACGCCTCGTTGAAGACGCGGTACCAGCGGTGGCTGCGGCGGTTTTCCAGGTGCTCGAAGCGGCGCAGCAGGCTGCGGCACATGTGGTGGTAACCGATCACACCCACCACCAGCAGCAGCTTGGCATGCAGCCAGCCGCCGCTGATGCCGAAGCCCAGCCACAACCACAGCCCCAGCACCAGGGCCGGCACCATCAGGATGCTGGAGAAGCGGTAGAGCTTGCGTGCCATCAGCAGCAGGCGCTCACGTTCGGCGTGGCTGTCGGCCGGCACCATGGCCAGGTTGACGAACAGGCGCGGCAGGTAGAACAGGCCCGCGAACCAGCTCGCGACGAAGATGATGTGGAAGGCCTTGACCCAGAGGTAGAGCATCGGGCCATTATCGGCGGGGCGAAAAAAAGCCCCGGCAAAGCCGGGGCCGTGGAAGCCTTATCGCTGTCATACGGTAAGGCACCTGCTCAGGGAGGAAAAGCAGGGGACAACAGCCTCGCGGCTATCATCCAGTTGGAACTTTATCAGAGCGCGCACGGGGGTGGCCAGCGGCTTCACAACCTGCCGCGCCGATGTCCGCACAAGGATGCCGCTGTGAGCCTGACCCCCCCGCCCTTCCCCGCCAGCCGGCCGCGCCGGCTGCGCCGCGATGCCTTCACCCGCGCCCTGGTGCGGGAACACCGCCTGGCGCCGGAAGACCTGATCCTGCCGGTCTTCGTGCTCGCCGGCCAGGGCATCACGCAGGACGTGGCCAGCATGCCCGGCGTGCAGCGCCGCAGCCTGGACCAGCTGTTCCCGATCGCGGAGCGCTGCGTCGAACTCGGCATCCCGGTGATGGCGCTGTTCCCGGTGATCGACGCCGCGCTGAAAACACCCGACGGCGTGGAAGCCACCAACCCCGAAGGCCTGGTGCCGACCGTGGTACGCGAGCTCAAAAAACGTTTCCCGGGCCTGGGCCTGCTGACGGACGTGGCGCTGGACCCGTTCACCAGCCATGGCCAGGACGGCCTGCTGGACGAGACCGGCTACATCCTGAACGACGCCACCGTGGCCATGCTGACGCGGCAGGCGCTGGTGCAGGCCGAAGCCGGCGTGGACATCGTGGCCCCCAGCGACATGATGGACGGCAGAATTGGAGCGATCCGAGCCGCGCTCGAATCGCGCGGCGCCATCCACACCCGCATCATGGCCTACAGCGCCAAGTACGCGAGTGCCTTCTACGGCCCGTTCCGCGACGCCGTGGGCAGCGCCGGCAACCTGGGCAAAGCCGACAAGAAGGTCTACCAGATGGACCCCGGCAACAGCGACGAAGCGCTGCGCGAGGTGGCCCTGGACATCGCCGAAGGTGCCGACATGGTGATGGTCAAACCCGGCATGCCCTACC
>JADMJD010000102.1 GCA_018780805.1 Rubrivivax sp.
CGGCCATGCGGATGGCGTTGCGGCTGTAGTCGCTGAAGGTCAGGAAGGTGCCGCCGTAGGGGATGTAACCCCCGTGCAGCGCCACGCCGTTCATGATGGCCGCCATGCCGAACTCGCGCACGCCGTAGTTGATGTGGCGGCCGCCGTTGGGCGTGCCGTCGGCGTCAAAACGCAGCGCGGGTGTCGACGCCGTGTTCGTCAGGTTGGAGCCGGTCAGGTCGGCCGAGCCGCCCAGCAACTCGGGCAGCGCCTTGGTGAAGGCCTCCAGCGCGATCTGGCTGGCCTTGCGGCTGGCCACTGTCTGCGCCTGCTGGTGCGCGGCCACCGCAGCATCCACCGCGGTCTGCGCAAAACCGGCCGGCAGCGCACCGGCCATGCGACGCTCCAGCTCGGCCGCCAGATCCGGAAACTCGCTGCGGTAGGCGGCAAACGCCTGCTCCCAGGCCCCGCGTGAGGCGGCGCCGGCGGCCTTGGCGTCCCACTGCGCGTAGACCTCGGCCGGCACCGTGAAGGGGGCGTGCGGCCAGCCGATGGCGGCACGCGTCAGCGCCACCTCTTCAGCGCCCAGCGCCTCGCCATGGGCCTTGGCCGTGCCGGCGCGGTTGGGCGAGCCCTGGCCGATGTGGGTGCGGCAGATCACCAGCGTGGGCTGGCCACGGTGCGCCTTGGCGGCGGCCAGCGCGGCATCCACCGCCGCCACGTCGTGCCCGTCGATCGGGCCGATCACGTGCCAGCCATAGGCGCGGAAGCGGCCGGGCACGTCGTCCACGTACCAAGGCTTCACCTGGCCGTCGATGCTGATGCCGTTGTCGTCATAGACGGCGGTCAGCTTGTCCAGCTGCCAGGCGCCGGCCAGTGCGCAGGCCTCGTGGCTGATGCCTTCCATCAGGCAGCCGTCGCCCAGGAAGGCCCAGGTGCGGTGGTCCACCACGGTGTGGCCGGGGCGGTTGAACTCGTGTGCCAGCAGTTTTTCGGCCAGCGCCATGCCCACCGCGTTGCTGATGCCCTGGCCCAGCGGGCCGGTGGTGGTCTCGACGCCGGGGGTCACGTCCACCTCGGGGTGGCCCGGGGTCAGGCTGTGCAGGGTGCGGAAGTTCTTCAGCTCCTGCATCGGCAGCGCGTAGCCCGTGAGGTGCAGCAGTGCGTAGATCAGCATCGAGCCGTGGCCGTTGCTGAGCACAAAACGGTCGCGGTCGGCCCAGCCGGGGGTGGCCGGGTCGTGTTTCAGGTGGCCGCCCCAGAGCGCCACGGCGATGTCGGCCATGCCCATGGGCGCACCGGGGTGGCCGGAGTTGGCCTGCTGCACGGCGTCCATGGCCAGGGCGCGGATGGCGTTGGCCATCGAACGGGTGTCACGATCGGGCAGGAGGGACATGCACAGGCCTTGCGTTGGGTGGAGCGCATGATTTTACGGGGCCACCCGGCGCGGGCTTGATGTGGCGCAAGGCCTGCGCCCCGCACCGGACGGAACCTCGGGCCAGGAGATTGGCCATGAGCATCCGGACCCTTGACATCCTGCGCGACGAACACCAGGCCCTGGCGGCCATGCTGCGGTCCTTGTCGATGATGCTGGCGCATGCCCGCCGCCACGCCGCACTGCCCGATTTCGACGTGCTGCGCGCAATGCTGTTCTACATCGATGAATTCCCCGAGCGCCGCCACCACCCGCAGGAGAGCCAGGTCCTGTTCCCCTTGTTGCGCGAAAGGGCGCCCGCACTCGGCCCGGTGCTGGACCGGCTGGACGCCGACCATGCCCGCGGCGAACACGCGATCCGCGAACTGGAGCATGCGCTGCTCGCCTTCGAGGTGATGGGGCCGGCCCGGCGCGAGGCCTTCGAAGCCGCGGTGCACCGCTACATCGACTTTTACCTGGGCCACATGGCGCTGGAAGAAGAAGCCGTGCTGCCCGTGGCGCGCCAGGTGCTGGCGCCTGCCGACTGGCAAGGGCTGGACGCGGTGTTCGGCGCCCATGCCGACCCGCTGACCGGCGCGGCGCCGCCCGACGAGTACCGGGCGCTCTTCCAGCGCATCGCGATGGCGGCGCCGGCGCCCATCGGCCTGGGCTGAGCAGGCGTGCAGGAGCCCGGCGGCGCCGCCGCCATAATCCCGGCGCATGGAATGGGTGTGGGTGCTGGGCGTCGTCGCGCTCGCCGCGTTGGCTGCGCTGGCGAGGGCGCTGCGTCGCACCCAACGCCACCTGCAAGCCCTGCAGGCCCAGGTGCAGGCCGACACCGAACGCCAGCGCGAGGTCTTCGACGGCCTGGACACCGGCCTGGTGGTCTACGACCCCGACGACCGGCTGGTCCTCTGGAACCGCGACTTTGCGCAGCTGTACGGGCCGCTGGGCGCCTTGCTGCAGGTGGGCCTGCGCTTCGAGGACCTGCTGCGCCACGCCGTGCAACAAGGCGTGGTGCCCGAGGCCCGAGGCCGCGAAGAAGCCTGGATCGCCGAGCGCCTGGGGGCCCACCGGCACCCGGGTGAGCCGCTGCTGCGGCAGATGCCCAGTGGCCGCTGGCGCCGCATCACCGAACGTTTCCTGGCCGACGGCAGCCTGCTGTCCTACAGCGTGGACGTGACCGAGCTGGTCACCCGCGGCTCGGAGCTGGAGGCCGCCCGGCAGGCCGCGCGCCTGGCCGGCGCCCGGCTGGAAGACGCCATCGAGGCGCTGCCCGCCGCCTTCGAGCTGTACGACGCGCAGGACCGCGTGGTGATGAGCAACGCCCGCATGCGCGAGATGTACCCGCGTGTGTCGCACCTGCTGCCGCAGCAGCCCACCTTCGAGGCCCTGGTGCGGGCCAACGCGGCGCTGGGCGGCCTGCCGGTGGCGCTGTCGGTGGAGGAATGGCTGGCCGACCGCCTGGCCCAGCGGCGCAACCCGGGTGCGCCCCGCCTGGTGCAGGCCACCGACGGCCGCTGGTTCCGCGTGCACGAACGCCGCACACGTGAAGGCGGGCTGGTGGGTGTGCGCATCGACGTGTCGGAACTGATCGCGCGCGAACAGTCGCTGCGCGAACTCAACACCGAGCTCGACGCCGCCAACCGCCGCTTGGCAGAACTCTCGGAGACCGACGCGCTGACCGGCATCGCCAACCGGCGGCAATTCGACCGCCGGCTCGACGAAGAGTGGGCACGTTGCCAGCGCCACGGCCTGCCGCTGTCGCTGCTGCTGATCGATGTCGACCACTTCAAGCGCTACAACGACCACCACGGCCACCCGGCCGGCGACGCCTGCCTGCGCCGCATCGCCACCGAGTTGCAAGGCTGCGTGCGCCGCCCAGACGAACTGCTGGCCCGCTACGGCGGTGAGGAGTTCCTGCTGCTGCTGCCGCACACCGACACCGCCGACGCGCTGGCGCTGGCGCAGCGTTGCCTGGCGGCCGTGGACGCCGCCGACTTGCCACACGGCGATTCACCGCTGGGCAGCCAGGTCACGCTGAGCATCGGTGTGGCCAGCCACCAGCCCGCCGCGCCGCTGCCGGACGCCCACGCCCTGCTGCACCAGGCGGACACGGCGCTCTACCGCGCCAAACACCAGGGCCGGCACCGGGTGGTGCAGGCTTGAGCTGCTGCGCGGCTACCAGCCGCGCGCCAGCCGTTCGGCGCTCACCCAGGTGGCGTGGAAACCATGTGGCACACGCTGCGGCAGCGTGATGCGGCACAGCGGGCCCTGCACGATGTCGTGCGCGTCGAAGACACAGGCCTGGGATTGCCGCGTGGCGTCGTTCCACACAAAACCGACCAGGTAACCGTCGTCTTCTTCGACAGCGCCATCGCGTGGCGCAAACGGCGCTTCACTCCACCAGCGCTGCGGGCCTTCGTGGTAGGTCTGGCAGCTGCCACGCTGCAGGTCGTACCGCGCCAGGCCACAAAAGCGCGGGTCTTCCGGCTGCGTGCTGCGGCCCATCAGCACGTGCCAGGAATAGCGCGTGGGCAGGCCCAGGCGCGCCGCGTTGATGACCGGGAACTCGGTGTTCAACACGTCGTCCAGCACCCGCTCTCGGGTCTGGCCGGTGCGCAGGTTGAAGCGCCACTCGTGGAAGACGTGATCGCTGTCCAGCAGCGCCAGCAAACGCGGCAGGCGCTCGGCGTCCACGTCGCCGCGCGCATCACGTGGCAGCCGGAAGGGCGTGCCGGTCATCACGATCTCGTCGCCTGCCGGTCCTGATTCTTCCCAGGCATTGGCCACGTGGTACAGGTAGGTCGGCGAGGCCTCGAACCAGCGCACCGGCGCGCCCCCATGGCGCGGGACCACGCCAAAACGCGCCGGCATGTCGGCGTGGAACTTGAGTTTGTGGCGGCCCGCGGCCAGCGCCTGCGCATCGTGGAACAGCGGCAGGTCGTGCAGGATGCTGTAGTGCTCGGTGACGGCCATGTCGTGCGGCAGGCGCGGGCCGGGCAGCGGCACGTCGACCAGGCTGGTCAGCGCGCCGCGGCGGTCCAGCACGCCGTGCTGCAGGTAAGGCGGCGTCAGGCCGTAGGCAAAAAACAGCAGCTCGCCGGTGCGCTCGTCCACCTTGCTGTGGGCCGAGATCGGCAAATCGGCCAGCGCAGGCGGCAGCAGCAGCGGGCCGCTGGTGGCCAGATCCTGCGCACTGCAGCGCCAGGCCTGGCCGCCGCGGTACCACATCGCCAGCAACTCGCCGCCAAAGAACTTGACGTCGGTGTTGGCTGTGTTTTTGTGCGGCTGGTCCGGGCGGTCGCGGCGTGGCGGGTCCTTGATGCCGGGCCACAGCGCCTGGCCGGCAGCGCGCTCTTCCAGCAGGCCCGGGGTCAACACCCAGCGGTTGCGGTACTGCACGCGGCCACCGTCGAAGCGCAGCGCATGCAACATGCCATCGCCGTCGAACCAGTGGTACCGGCCGGGCGCCGCAAACTGGCGGTTCGGGCCGTTGCGCACGTACAGGCCGTTGAGGTCGCGCGGGATCTCCCCTTCGACCGGCAGATCGTCGCGGACGATCTCGTGGTCCACCGGCGCAAAACCGCCGCTCAGCGTGGGGATGTCGTCAAAGCCCATGGGCCATGTTGCCACGGGAAACTGCCACGGGAAACCCGGCCCGTACACTGCGCCGCGATGAGCACCCGCACCGCCCTGATCCTGGCGGCCGGCCGCGGCGAGCGGCTGCGCCCGCACACCGACCACACGCCCAAACCGCTGCTGACTGTGCGCGGCACGCCACTGATCGAATGGCATTTGCAGGCGCTGGCGGCGGCCGGCGTGCAGCGGGTGGTGGTCAACACCGCGTGGCTGGAAGAGCAGTTCCCGCTGGCCTTGGGCGACGGCCGCCGCTGGGGCCTGCAGCTGCAGTATTCGATGGAAGGCCACGACCACGGCGGCGCGCTGGAGACGGCCGGTGGCATCGCCAAGGCGCTGCCGCTGCTGGACGAGGTGTTCTGGGTGGTGTCGGGCGATGTGTTCCTGCCCGGTTTTCCGTTCACCGGCACGCTGGCACCAGGCCGCCACTGCCACCTGTGGATGGTGGCCAACGCGCCGCACCACCCGCAGGGCGACTTCGGCCTCACGCCCGAGGGCAGGCTGACCAGCCACGCACCCGGCCCGCGCTGGACCTGGGCCAGCGTGGGCCTGTTCCACCGCGCGATGTTCGAAGGCATCGCGCCCGGCACCCGGCTGCCGCTGCGCCCGGTGCTGGAAAAAGAAATCGCCGCCGGGCGGGCCGGCGGCGAGGTCTGGCACGGTCACTGGACCGACGTGGGCACCGAAGAGCGCTGGAGAGCGCTCGGCTGACGACCAGATCAGCTGCCGATGATGCCGCCGTCGTCCTTGGTGATCACGACCACCGACGAACGCGGGCGGCCAGCGGGCAGCGGCGTCACGCCGTCGGCCTTCACGGCCCACTGCGATTGCGGCCAGTTCGAGAAGGCCGTCGGGTTGGCGGCGGTCGAGTCTTCACCCGGGTGCTGCAGGCCGACGAACATGGTCTTGCCGTCCGGTGTCATCGTCACGCCCGTGACTTCGGCGTTCGGCGGCGCGGTCAGGAAGCGGCGCGTGGTGCCGGTGTTCGGGTCGGCACACACCATGCAGTTGGCGCCGATGTTGACCCAGTCACCTGTCGCGTTGCCAGCCTGGTCGGTCTGCACCCACAGGCGGCCGAAGTCGTCGAACCACAGGCCGTCCGGCGCACCGAAGTCAGCGCTGCCGGCCGGGTCGGCCACGATGTTGCCCTTGTAGTCGTTGGTGGGCTTGGCGACCTTGGTGGTGGCCGAGTCGCCGTTCTGCACGAACAGGTCCCAGGTGAAGCTGCTGGCGGTCACCGTCTTGCCGGTTTCGCGCCAGCGGATGATGTGGCCGTAGACGTTGTCTTCACGCGGGTTGGCGGCGTCCACCGGCGGGCGGGCAGAGCCGGCCGCCGTGCTGCCGTCGGCCGCGTTGCTGGACGGCGTGGTGGTGCCGCGGCGGTTGTTGTTGGTCAGCGTGCAGTAGACCTCGACCTCGTCGAAACCGTTGATGCGCGGCCGGGCGCCAGTCCACTCGGGGCGGTCCATCATCGTCGCGCCCACGGCGTCTGCGGCCATGCGGGTCTTGATCAGGATCTTGGCCTGCACCTCGGCATCATCGGCACCGGCGAAGTTCGGGTTGGCGCGCAGCGCCACGCCGTCCAGGCCGATGGTGTCGGGCGTCAGCGCGATCCACTGGCCCGTCAGGTCGGCGTTGAAGCGTGCGACGTACAGCGTGCCGGTGTCCAGCAGGTTGCGGTTCAGCGCCGGGCGGGCCGCGTTGAACTTGCGGGCGGCCACGAACTTGTAGATGTACTCGTTGCGCTCGTCGTCACCCATGTAAAAGGCGATGCGGCTGGCGGTGTCCACCACGTACTGCACGCTTTCGTGCTTGAAGCGGCCCAGCGCCGTGCGCTTGACCGGCGTGCTGCCCGGGTTGAACGGGTCCACCTCGACCACCCAGCCGAACAGGTGCGGCTCGTTCGGGTTGGTGACCACGTCAAAACGCGGATCGGTTTCGTGCCAGCGGTAGCCAAAGCCCGCGGCGCTGATGCCGTAGCGGCGGTTCAGCTTGCCGATCTCGGTGCTGGTGCCGGTGTCCACCACGCTTTTGCTGCCGAAGTTGCCGTTGAAGTTTTCTTCGCAGGTCAGGTAGGTGCCCCAGGGCGTGTAACCGTTGGCGCAGTTGTTGATGGTGCCGTAGGCCACACGGCCATCGCTGCTGTTGCCGGTGGGCGTGCTGCCGGTGTCGGCGATCGTGTACTCCACGGTCTTCATCAGCGCGTGGCCGGCGGCCGGGCCGGAGACCGTCATGAAGGTGTTGGCGGTCAGGCGGCGGCCATAGCGCGAACCCTTGACCACGCTCCAGTTGCCGCGGATCTTGCGGGCTTCCAGGACGGACACGCCGTGTGCGGCCTGCGACTTGCGGGTCTTGGCGATGGTGTAGCCGTTGCCGACCTGGCCGTCGGGGAAGAGGATCTCTTCGTGCGTGTATTCGTTGTTCACGCACAGCACGCCGCGGTTGCTGTCGACGCTGCCGTCGCGGCTGGCAAACGGGAAGAAGTGCATGCCGTCGTTGTGCGCACCGAACTGCAGCATCTGCTGTGCGGCGGTCTCGGACGCATCACCGGCAAACGCGGTGCCACCGGGGGCGATGGGGTCACCCCAGGCCACGAAGGCCTGCACGGTGTAGCCCAGCGGCACGGTCACGCGGTCGGCCACCGGGGCGCGCATGGCGGGCACACTCTCGAAGCCGATGCCGGGGAAACCGGGGCCCGGGGGCACGGGTGCGGCATGCACGGTGCTGATCAGGCCGCCGAGCGTCAGGCCGCCGGCCGAAGCCAGGGCGACACCGCCGACACCGCCTTGCACAAAACGGCGGCGGCTGGCGTTGACCTGGTCGATCACGTCCAGGATGGACGGGCTGGTGGACGTGCTCAGGGTCACGTCGTTGGTGGGGTGGGACTTGCCCTTCATGGTGCTGGCTCCTGCTGGCTGTAGTGCGGCTCGTGCGGCGGGTGGTGCTTCGAACGAAGCACCGAACCCGCGCACTGTGGCCAGCAGCCATGACAGGACTGTGACCCGCCCCCGCGGGCGGGGGGCCTTCAGGCCAAGAACGGCGCAGGGGCCTTCAGGCCCTCACGCGGCCAAGGGCGCCGCGATGGCGTCGATGCGCGCCTTCAGCTCCGGCGTCAGCTTGTCCAGCAGCGCCAGCGCGCCCAGGTTGGCCTGCAGCTGGTCCACGCGCGACGCGCCCATGATCACGCTGCTCACACGCGGGTTGCTGGCCACCCAGGCCAGGGCCAGCTGTGCCAGCGTGCCCCCCAGCTCGTCGGCGATGGGCGCCAGCTGCGCCACGGCGGCGTTTTTCTTCTGGTCGGTCAGGCCTTCGCGCAGAAAGGCCATGCTCTCCAGCGCGCCGCGGCTGCCTTCGGGCACGCCGGCGGCGTACTTGCCGGTGAGCAGGCCCGAGGCCAGCGGGCTCCAGGTGGTCAGGCCCAGGCCGATGTCGTCGTACAGGCGCGCGTATTCCTGCTCCACACGTTGGCGGTGGAAAAGGTGGTACTGCGGCTGCTCCACCACCGGCTTGTGCCAGCCGTGGCGGTCGGCGATGTCCCAGGCGGCGCGGATGTCGGCGGCGGACCACTCGCTGGTGCCCCAGTACAGCGCCTTGCCCTGCACGATCAGGTCGTTCATGGCACGTGCGGTTTCTTCCACCGGCGTGTGCGGGTCGGGGCGGTGGCAGTAGATCAGGTCGATGTGGTCCAGGCCAAAACGCTTGAGCGAGCCGTCCACGGCCTGCATCAGGTACTTGCGGTTCAGCGTGTCGCGCCGGTTGATGGATTCACCCTGCCGGTCCAGGCCCCAGAAATACTTGGACGAGACCACGTAGTTCAGGCGCGGCCAGCCCAGCTGCTTCAGGGCCGCGCCCATGATCTCTTCGCTGCGGCCGCCGGCATAGGCCTCGGCGTTGTCGAAGAAGTTGACGCCAGCGTCGAACGCGGCAGCCAGCATCTCGGCGGCCGACTTCACATCGACCTGGTTGTGGTACGTGACCCAGGAGCCGAGCGACAGCGCGCTGACGCGCAGCCCGGCCCGGCCGAGGCGGCGGTATTGCATGGGGACCCTTTCAAGGAAACGCAGGGCCGCCCCAAGTTGCCTGGCCCCTTCGGGGGCGGGCTGGGCAAAGCCCGGCCCTGGGGGCACTCGGAAGCGGTGGAAACCGCCGAGCTTAGCGGGCCGAGCTGGCGCGCGCGCGGCGTGTGCGGCGGTAGCCCTGCGACAGCCCGCGGTGCAGCGCCGCGCCGCAGGCCAGCAAGGTGAAAAAAGGCGGCACGAAGCTCAGCACCGGGTCCACCGTCTCGTCGCCGCCCAGCACCAGCGCCAGGCTCACCAGCGCCAGCACCGCGGCCAGCAGGCCGACCAGGCTGCCCACGGCCACAAAGCTGTTGTGCCGTGCGCGCTGCGAACGCGAGGTGCGGTGGGACATCACCGCCAGGGGCAGCGCGGGCAGCAGCAGCAGCAGCTGCAAAGTGACGAGGATGGGGTTCATGACGACTGACAGCTTAGGGGGTTGACGCCGGAAGATCACCCCGCGACCCCGGGGCCTGTGCGTGACAGGCTTCACGAACCGGCACCCCGGGTTCGCCCCAGGTCATCGCACCGTCATGCCGGCCGGTGCCCGTTCGTCTTGGGGCGAGCGGCCACAATCCCGTGCCCGCCGAACGACTCCAGAGGACCCCGATGTCGCAATACCTGTTGCTGTTGCACGAAACCCCGGCCGATTCGGCCCGCATCACCCCGGCCGAGATGCAGGAGATCATCCAGCGCCACCAGGCCTGGGCCGCCGACCTGGCGCAGAAAGGCCAGCTGCTCAGCGGCGAAAAACTCACCGACGATGGTGGCCGGCACCTGCGCCTGGCCGGCGGCCGCCCCTTGGCCAGCGACGGCCCCTACGCCGAGGCCCACGACGTGATCGGCGGCTTCTACCTGGTGCAGGCCGACAACGACCTGGCCGCCGAAGCCATCGCCGCACGTTGCCCGCACCTGGAAGGCCGGCAATGGATCGAGCTGCGCCGCATCGAGGTGGTGGGCTGAACGACGCCGCGCGCGCGGCGGCCACCGCGGCCTTGGGCCGCGAGCGCCGCCGCGTGGTGGCGCACCTCGCGCGTTCGCTCGGCCTGGCGCACCTGGCGCTGGCCGAAGACGCGGTGCAGACCGCCACCCTGCGCGCGCTGGAGCGCTGGCCGGTGGACGGCCTGCCCGACGCACCCGCCGCCTGGTTGTACCGCGTGGCCCGCCACGCCGCGATCGACCAGCTGCGCGTGGACGGCCGCCACCAGCCGCTGCCTGACGACGACACTGCCGCCGAGGCCACGTTGCCCCACACCCCGGCACCGGCCGGCCGCCTGGCGGGTGAGCTGGACGACGACGAGCTGGCCCTGCTGTTTGCCGCCTGCCACCCGGCGCTGCCGCCGGCCTCGCAGGTGGCGCTGGCGCTGCGCACACTCGGCGGCTTCGAGCTGGCCACGCTGGCGCCGCTGCTCTTCACCACCGAAGCCGCGCTGGCGCAGCGCCTGGCGCGTGCCCGCACGCTGCTGGCCGGCCAGCGCCTGGCCGTGCCCGCGGGCCACGAGCTGCCCCCGCGCCGCGAGGCCGTGTTGACCACGCTGGCCCTGATGTTCCACCACGGCCAGCTGGCCAGTGGCCGGCAGGGCGAGCTGCCGGCTGCGCACGAAGCGATGGCGCCCTGCTGGGAGGCCGTGCGCCTGGCGCGCGCCGTGGCCGCGCACCCGGCCACCGCCAGTGCCGAGGCCGACGCGCTGGCCGCCCTGCTGCTGCTGCATGGCGCGCGGCTCACCGGCCGCATCGACCACCATGGCGACATCGTGCCGCTGGCCGGCCAGCCGCGCGACCGCTGGGACGCCGGCCTGTTGCGCCTGGGCTTTGCGCACCTTCAGGCCTCGCAGCGCGGCGACCGGCTCACGCGCTGGCACCTGCAGGCCGGCATCGCCGGTGAACACGCACTGGCACCCGACCACGCCGGCACCCACTGGCCCGCCATCGTCGGCTACTACGCGCAGCTGGTGGCACTGGACGATTCCGCTGGCCCGCGCCTGGGCCAGGCCATTGCGCTGGCCGAAGCGGGGGCGGCCGACGACGCCCGCCAGCGCCTGCTGGCGCTGCTGCCGCAGGTGCCGGCCGCCTTGCGGGCGCACACGCTGGCTGCGCTGGCGCGCGCCTGCGAGCGGGCCGGCGACGTGGCCGAAGCCGCACGCTGGCGCGACCAGGCCATCGCCGCCGCGCCGCACCCGGCGGATGCACGAATGATGGCGCGCATGCTGGCCCCGGGCGCCGCCGTGGACACCCCCGGCTCCGTATGATGGCCCGATGAACCCCCGCATCGCGATCATCGGCGCCGGCCCGGCCGGGCTGGCGCTGGCCCTGCACGCAGCACACACGCTGCCGCAGGCCGAGCTGAGCCTGTTCGACACCCGCCCGTTGGACCGCGACGTGGCCGGTGACCGGCGCACGCTGGCGCTGGCCCTGGGCAGCGTGCAGTGGCTGCAGCAGCTGGGCACCTGGCCGGCACACGCCGCCGCGGCCATCACCGGTGTGCACGTGTCGCAGGTGCCGCCGTCTTTCGGCGCCGCCGCGGTGCAGATCAGCGCGGCTGAACAAGGCGTGGTGCAGCTGGGCGCGGTGCTGCCTTTTGGCGCGCTGGTGGCGACGATGCAGGCCGCCTGGCTGGCCGCCGCCGAGGCCGCGCCGCAACGCCTGCACAGCCGCTTCGGCACCCCGGTGACGGCACTGAAAGCGGTGCCAGGTGGCGTGGAGCTGGACGCCGGCATCAACGAAAACTTCGACCTCGCGGTGGTGGCCGAAGGCGGTGTGTTCGCCGACCAGGCGCGCAAGGCCGTCACGCACGACTACGCACAGACGGCCTGGGTCGGCACCGTCACGCTGGCCGGCGCCACGCCCGGCCTGGCCTTCGAGCGCTTCACGCGCCAGGGCCCGGCGGCATTGCTGCCGCTGCCGCCCGCCGCCGACGGCACGGCCCGCGCGGCCCTGGTCTGGTGCGTGGACAGCGGCGACGACCCGGTGCGCGGCCTGGACGACACCCAACGCCTGGCGCTGCTGAACACCGTGTTCCCGCGCGAAGCCGGCCGGCTGCTGAGCCTGTCGCCGCTGAAGGCCTTTGCGCTGGGCCTGAACGCCGAACGCACGCTGGTGGACGGCAGAACGGTGCGCATCGGCAACGCCGCCCAGACCCTGCACCCGGTGGCCGGCCAGGGCCTGAACCTGGGCCTGCGCGACGCGCACCAGCTGGTGGAGGCGCTGCGCTTCAACGCGGACATCGACGCCGCGCTGAAGCGCGTGGAATGGGCGCGCGCGCCCGACCGCTGGGCCATGATCGCCGCCACCGATTTCCTGGCCCGCAGCTTCACGTGGCGGTTGCCGGGCGCCGCGACCTTGCGCGGCGCAGGCCTCGCGGCACTGCAGCGTTTTGCGCCGGGCAAGGCGGTGCTGGCGCGGCGGATGATGTTCGGCGGGCGGTGATGCGGGCAGTGATAGCCTCAGCGCCATGAGACTCATCACCCGCTGGTTGTTGCTCGCCGCTGCCCTGTTGTTGGTGGCCTATGTCTATCCTGGTGTCGCCGTGACCAGTTTTGGCGCCGCTCTGCTGGCCGCCTTTGTGCTGGGCCTGCTGAACACCCTGGTGCGACCGGTGCTGGTGCTGCTGACGCTGCCGGTGACGATCCTGACCTTGGGGCTGTTCCTGTTCGTGATCAACGCGGCCACGTTCTGGATGGCGGCCAAGGTGCTGGACGGTTTTGCCGTCAACGGTTTTCTCGCGGCGCTTATCGGCTCGCTGATCTACAGCGTCTGCGGCATCGTGATCGACCGGGTGGTCGAGGGGCTGTTCAGCGGCAAGGGCGGCTGAAGGTCACGACTCAAACTCACAACCGCCGGTGCTTGAGCGCCGGCAGCCGCGCCCGCACATCGGCCAGCCGCGCCGGGTCCACATCGGCCAAGACCACACCCTCGCCTTCGGCCAACTCGGCGATCACCTCGCCCCAGGGATCGACCACCAGGCTGTGGCCCCAGGTGCGGCGGCCGGTGGCGTGTTGGCCGCCTTGCGCGGCGGCGATCACGTAACACTGGTTTTCCACCGCGCGGGCGCGCAGCAGCAGTTCCCAATGTGCACGCCCGGTGGGCACGGTGAAGGCCGAGGGCACACACAGCAGGTCGCAGGGCGGCATCATCAGCGCGCGGTACAGCTCGGGGAAGCGCAGGTCGTAACAGACCGACAGGCCCACGCGCAGCGCGCCCGCCTGCAGCGCCACCGGCGCGGCACCGGGGCGCAGCACACGGCCTTCGTCGTAGCGCTCTTCACCCTGTTCGAAGCTGAACAAATGCATCTTGTCGTAGCGCGCGGCGAGCGTGCCGTCGGGCGCCCAGGTGGTGCAGGTGTTGAAGGCACGTGCCGGGTCGCCGGTCTGCATGGGCAGCGTGCCGCCGACGATCCACAGGCTGTGGCGCCGTGCGGCCTGGGACAGGCAGCGCTGGATCGGGCCCGTGGCCAGGTCGCCCGGCGCTTCCGCCACCGCGAGCTTGTCCGTGTCCTTCCAGCCCATCAGGCAGAAGTACTCGGGCAGCACGGCCAGTTGTGCGCCGCCGGCCGCAGCGTCGGCCAGCAGGCGCTCGGCCGTGGCCAGGTTGGCGGCCACGTCGGGGCCGGAGACCATCTGCAGCGCGGCGATGCGGGTGGCGGATTCGTTCATGGGGTTCTCTGGGTGGCGGGCGCCGAAGCGGCCGATGCGGACGTGGCGGCCACACGGTCGATGCGTTCCACACGCGGCTCGCCCCAGGGCCCGGTGACGTGGAACTCGCGTGTGGCGGCGGCCGTCATGGGCTCGCGCAGCAGCAACTGAGCGACGAACGCGCCCAGGCCCACGGCCGGGTTCAGCGCCACCCAGGCCAGGCTGGCGGTGGTGGTGTTCAGCTCGGGCACGGCGACGATGCGCAGGTCCTGCGTTTCCTGCTGCAGGTCGGCGCTGCCTTCGATCAGCACCGCGGCCTGCAGGCCCAGCACGCGCAGGTTGCTGGTGCGGGCCACGCCGCCGGCCAGGCTGACCTCGCCGGCGATGGTGTCGAAGGCCATGCCTTGCTGGAACACGTCGCGGAAGTCCAGCAGCAGCCGGCGTGGCAGCGCCTGCAGGCTGAGCACCCCGAACAGGCGCGCCGCGCCCGGCTCGGCGTTCAGGAAACGGCCCTCGCCCAGCGCCACACCAAAACGCCCGCGCAGCGCCGCCAGGTCGGGCGACAGCGGCGAGCCCGGCCAGGAGAGTTCGCCTTCGATGCGGCCCTTGCCGCCCTGCACGCCCTTGCCGGCGCCCATGCGCTCGAAGAACTTGCCGCTGTCGGCAATCGCCAGGTCGAAGGCCAGGTTGGTGCGTTGCCCGGCCGACCACAGGCCGCGGCCCAGCAGCGTGGCGTCGGCCGTGCTGAGCTTCAGCCGGTCGAGCTGCCACTCGCGCAGGCCGCTGCGGGCGCTGCGGTTCTCGGCCTCGATCTCCAGCCGGCCCAGAGCCTTGCCGCGCCAGTGGAAATCGTCCACCACCAGCTGCAGCGCCGGCACGCTGGCGGGCGCCTGCGTGATGAAGTCTTCCACCGCGCCGGCGTCGTGGGCCGGGATGTCCAGGCGGCCCAGGTGGGCGCTGAGCCGGCCCGGGGCGCTGCCGTCGCGCGGCTGACGCCACTCGATCCAGCCGTCGCCCTGGTTGGCGGCCAGCTGCACGCGCCAGGTGGTGTCGGCCACGCTGGGGCGGCGGGTGAGGGCCAGCGTGACATCGGCGATGCGGCGCCCGCCGGCCACCAGCTCGGCGGTGCGCAGCTGGGCCTGGGTGGGCCACCAGTCGGGGCCCGCCCAGGCGGTCGCGGCCCCGCCACCGCCCGCACCGGGCGCCGTGCCCACCAGCGCACGCCAGGGGTCCAGGTCCAGGCGCGGCAGGCGCAGCTGGGCGGTGACGCCGCTGTCGGGCAGCGGCGGCGCGGCCACGCCGATGCCCAGCGCACCGCGCAGCACCTTCAGGCTGTCGCCCGACCCCTGGTGTTCGTAGCGGGCGTGCAGCGCCTCGCCCAGGTCCAGCTGCAGCCCTTCGGTGTCGGCTTTGCCGGCCACCGCGCCGGTCTGCAGCCGCAGCGGCCAGGTGGCGGCCGCGGGCTTGGCCAGTGGCGCGGGCAGGTCCAGCGCCAGGCCGGTGAGCGGGCTGGTCACCAGCAGCTCGGGCCGGCCCTGCACAAACGCCAGTTGCGCGCGGTAGGGCGCCTGGCCCCGCAGGCGCGGGCTGTCGCGCCCCGAGTCGCCCAGCGCGGCCAGCGGCGCCAGCGCCGGCAGATCGGCGCTGCGCAGCAGGCCTTCGGCCGTGGCCTGGCCCTGGGCCGTGAAACGCAGGCTGCCGTCAGGCTGGGTGCCGCCGTCGATCAGCGTCTCGCCGCCCAGCGCCCGCGCACGCACGCCCTGCACCGTGACGCTGCGGTGCGTGAAGTCCACCCGCCCGCGGGCCTGGGCCAGCAGCGGGGTGCCAGGCTGCAGCCGCACGTCGTTGCCCAGCAGCTGCACGCTGCCACGCACGGTGGCGCGGTCGGGGTCGGCCAGCGGGATGGCCAGCGCCAGCGCCAGCTCGGCCGGGCCGGTCAGGCTGGCCGGGCGCAGCACGCCGCTGGTCCAGTCGCCCACCGGCGTGGTGTTGACGAAGCGCAGCAGGTCGCTCGCCGCACCGCGGGCCTGGCCTTCCAGCGCCAGCACCGGCCGGTGCACCAGGTCGGCCACGCCGCCGTTCACGCCGCGCAGCGCCACGCCGTCGATCACCGCGCGGGCGTCGCGGATCAGCATCGCGCCGCGGTCGAAGGCCAGCGTGCCGGCCACCGCCGTCATGGCCGGCCAGGGCGAGGTCCAGCCCGGTTCGCTGGGCAGGTAGGCGTAGCGCAGGTCCTGCACCTGCAGGCCGATGCGGAAGGTGCCGGGGCCACCGTCGATGAAGGGGAAGCGCCAGAGGTCGCCCTGCACCGCCAGCTCGCCGCCGGTGATGCGGCCCGGGCCGACGGCGCGCGCCACGTACTGGCGCGCCTCGGCCGGCACGCCGATGGGCAGGTAACGGGCCGCACGTGCCGGCTGGCCGCCGAGGAAACGGCCTTTGAGGTCGAGCACACCGGGCCAGCGCTGGCCGGTGCCCACGCCCTCACCCGGGCCGGTGCGCCAGCTGCCGCTGAGCTGGGCCCGCAGGTCGGGATTGCTGAGCTGGGCGTCCTTGACGTTCACCGTCCAGTGGGGCGGCGCACCGTTGCGGCCGGGGCTGACGCGCCAGCTGAGCTGCGCGCTGAGCGTGTCCATCGGTACCCGTGCTTCTTCGAACACACCCGGGAACTCGAGGTGACCGTCTTGCACCGTCAGCCGCGCCTGGCCACCTTGTTCACCGGCTTCGATCTCCAGCGCAGCGCCACCCACGCCGGGCCGGCCCGCGGTCTGCGGCATGCCCCAGGCCGGCGGGCCGGGCGGGCCGGCGGCCAGCGCCAGGCCGGTGGCACGGGCCTTGGCGCGGTAGCGCTGCGGCGCGTCGGCCGGGCCTGTCCATTCCAGCGCCACGGCCTGCAATTCGCCCTGCGGCGCCAGATCGGCCAGGGCCTGGTGCAACGTCACCGGCAGCGGCAGCCGCGCAGCCAGGCGCGCCAGCGGTGCCAGCGCGAGGTGGTCGGCACTGAAGCGGCCACCGGTCCAGGGGGCGCCGGCAGGGGCTTGGGGGTCTCGCTGCAGCGCCAGGCGCAGCGTGGACGGCGCCCAGGGCACGGCATCGTCGGTGGTGAAACCCAGTTGTTCGATGGCCAGGTCCAGGCCGTCGGCGCGGCGCGTGGCGGACAGGCGGCCGCGCAGGTCCTGCAGCACCAGCGGTGGCAGGTCGGACGCCAGCCGCAGTTCAACCGCCTGCAAGGCCAGGTCGGTGGTGGCCTGCACCCAGGCGCTGTCGGCGTGTTCGAACCAGCCGCGCAAGGCGCCGCGGCCCTGGTCCAGCGCAAACGGCAGGTCCACGTGGCGGCGCAGCTGCGAGACGTCCACCTGCGGCAGCTCGGCATACAGGTTGCCGCGCCAGCGGGCAAAGTCTGCGGCACGCGCGGTGAGCGGCTGCGTGAACTCGCCGCGCAGCGCCAGACGCTGGCCCCAATCGGCCGGCGGCGTGGCGTCCAGGCGCCAGCTGTGGCGGCGGGTGCTGTTGCGCAGCACCAGGTCCACGTCGGACAGCGTCAGCGGCGGCGCGGCGCGTTGTTCGTCGGTCCATCGCAGCGTGCCGCGCCGGATCACGAACTCGTGCTGCACGAAGAACCAGTCCAGCGCCGCAGGGTCGGCCGGTTCGCTGCTGGCATCCAGGTCCAGCCCGGCCACGCTGATGCGGCCGTCGACGTGGCGGCGCACATCGAGCTGCACCCCGTCGAGGTGGAGTTGTGCAAAGCGCAGCTCGAAGGCCAGCAGCGAGGCCGGCGACAGCGCGGCCGACACCCGACCCAGCTGCAGCGCCACGGCGCCCTGGCGGTCGAGCACGCGCACGTCGTCCAGCTCGAAGGCCGGGATCCAGCTGCCGCTGCGCACACGGACGGCGCCGATCTGCACCGGTGTGCCCAGGGCGGCGCCCACACGCTGGGCGATCTGAGGGCGCCAATCGTCCAGACGCGGCAGAATCCCCCAATGCAGCGTCAACCACGCGATGAGCAGCAGACTCCACAGCAGCAGCACCACGGCCGCACCGCCGCGTGCCACCGACCAGGCCCAACGGCTCCACGCCGGCTGGTCCGGGGGCCGGGGTGCCGCAGGGCGGGAGAGCGGTGAAAACATGCGCAGGAATCAAGAAGCCGGGAATCGCCGCACGCGGCGCACAGGTGCATCGCAGGCATGCCGGGGCCACGCCCCGGGGCACCGGTCAATCTAGCACAGGGCCTGCCGCACACCCATGGGCCCGGACCTGATCTCCGCACGCGCCGATCACAGCCGCTACGTGCAGCGCATCCGGCGGCGTTATGCGGCCGAGCTGCCGCTGCTGCCCTCTTGCGAACCACCCGGTGCGCCCGACGCCGCGTCCATCGACGCCCTCATCCAGCGCCTGCTGGACGCCGGACGTGCGCTGCCGTCGGCGCTGCGCGTGGCGCGCCAGCTGGTGATGGAACGCCTGGCCACGCTGGACGTGGAGCTGGCCGCGCCGCTGGAGACCGTCACGCACACGATGACCTGGCTGGCCGAGGTGACGCTGGAACGTGCGCTGGCCCAGGCCCGCGCCGACACCGCCCTGCGCCACGGCGAGCCGCACGATGCCACCGGCCAGCCGATCGACTTCTGGGTCGTCGGCATGGGCAAACTCGGCGCCCGCGAGCTGAACGTTTCGTCCGACATCGACCTGATCTACGTCTACGAAGAGGACGGGCAGACTGATGGCGATGTGCCGGTCTCGGCGCACGAGTACTTCACGCTCGTGGCCAAACGCCTGACCGGGCTGATCGGCGATACCACGGACGACGGCTTCGTGTTCCGTGTTGATCTCGCACTGCGGCCCAACGGCAACTCGGGCCCGCCGGTGGTCAGCCTGGCGATGCTGGAGGAGTACTTCCTGGTCCAGGGCCGCGAGTGGGAGCGGTTTGCCTGGCTCAAGAGCCGCGTGGTGGCGCCGCAGGCGGCGGTGAGCAGCGGGCGCGCGCTGCAGCTGCGTTCGCTGGTCACGCCCTTTGTCTACCGCAAATACCTGGACTACGGCGTCTTCGAGGGCCTGCGCCAGCTGCACGGCAAGATCCGGGACGAAGCACAACGCCGCGCCGCCGGCCGGCCGGAGCGCGCCAACGACGTCAAGCTCTCACGCGGTGGCATTCGCGAGATCGAATTCATCGTGCAGCTGATGCTGGTGGTGCGCGGCGGGCAGTTCCCCGAAATCCGCACACGCTCCACGCTGCGCGGCCTGCAGCGCCTGGTGGCGCGCGGGCTGATGAAAACACACACCGCCGAACAGCTGGCCGACGCCTACCGCTTCCTGCGCCGGGTGGAACACCGCATCCAGTACCTGGACGACCAGCAGACGCACCTGCTGCCGGCCAATGACGCCGACCTGGGCTGGATCGCCACCAGCCTGGGCCTGACTTGCCGGGCCGACGCCTGCGAGCTGCTGGACCGGCTGGGCGCGGTGCGCGAGCTGGTGGCCTCGGAGTTCGACGCCCTGCTGCACGACGGCCAGGCCCCGGCGCCGGGCCGCAACGGCGGCTGCCGCAGCTGCGGCCCCGGCCCGCAGCCGGTGGACAGCGAGCTGCTGCTGGAGCGCCTGCCGCCCGCGCTGGCCGAGCGCCTGCGGCCCTGGGTGCAACACCCGCGTGTGCAGGCCTTGCGCGATGAAAGCCGGCTGCGCCTGGGCCGGCTGATGCAGCGCGTGGGCCAGTGCATGGCCGAAGGTGAGTGCGCACCCGAAGCCGCGCTGCGGTTTGTCGATTGGGTGGAACCGCTGCTGCGGCGCGAGAACTACCTGGCCCTGCTGGTCGAGCGGCCCGAGGTGCAGCAGCGCCTGCTGCGCCTGCTGGGCCTGGCGCGCTGGCCCATGCAGTACCTGATGCGGCACCCGGGCGTGGTGGACGAACTGGCCGACACCCGCGCCCTGCACCAGCGCTTTGACCGCACCGCCTTTGCCGCCGAGCTGGCCGACCGGCATGACGCCTGGGCGCGCGCCGGTGAAGACGACGAAGAAGCGCTGCTCGACACGCTGCGCCGCGCGCACCATGCCGAGGTCTTCCGCACCCTGGTGCGTGATGTCGAAGGTGACCTGACGGTCGAACAGGTGGCCGACGACCTGTCGGCGCTGGCCGACACGGTGCTGCAGGTCGCGCTCACCTGGGCCTGGCAGCGGCTGAAACAACACCACCGCACGGCGCCGCAGTTCGCCGTCATCGCCTACGGCAAGCTGGGCGGCCTGGAGCTGGGTTACGGCAGCGACCTGGACGTGGTTTTCCTCTACGACGACCGCGGCGAGCCCGACCCCGACCGCGTGCCCGAGGTGTATGCCGCCTTTGTGCGCAAGATCATCACCTGGCTCACGTTGCGTACCGCCGCGGGTGAGCTGTTCGACATCGACACCGCGCTGCGGCCCAACGGCAACTCGGGGCTGCTGGTCACCTCCGTCGCTTCGTTCGAGGGTTACCAGATTGGCCGCGGCAGCAACACCGCCTGGACCTGGGAACACCAGGCCCTGACCCGCGCCCGTTTTGCCGCGGGCGACCCGGCCATCGGCCAGGCCTTTGAAGCCGTGCGCCGCGCGGTGCTGGGCGCCCCGCGTGACCCGGCCGCGCTGCGCGCCGAGGTGGTGGCCATGCGCGAGAAGCTGCGTGCGGCGCGGCCGGTGAAGGCCGGGCTGTTCGACGTCAAACACAGCGCTGGCGGCATGGTGGACGTGGAGTTCGCGGTGCAGTACCTGGTGCTGGCCCACGCCGCCACGCAGCCGGCGCTGCAGGACAACGCCGGCAACATCGCGCTGCTGCAGCGCGCCGAAGACGCCGGCCTGCTGCCCGCCGGCGTGGGCCGCGCCGCGGCGGATGCCTACCGCGAGCTGCGCCGCGCGCAGCACGTGGCACGGCTGGACGAAAAACCCACGCAGTTCGAGCCAGAGCGCCTGGCCGCCGAACGCGCCGCCGTGCTGGCGCTGTGGCATGCCGTTTTCGGCTGACACCGGTGTGCGGGCCTGGTGGTTGCTGTGCGGCGTGGCCGCTGCCGGTGCCGTGCTGGCCTGGCCACTGCCGGCGGCGCTGATCGACTGGCAACCGGGCCTGGCGGGGTCACAACCCTGGCGCTGGTGGAGTGCGGCCTTTGTGCACTGGAGCCCGCTGCACCTGGGCGCCAACCTGGTGGGCGTGGCGGTGCTGGCCGCCTTTGGCTGGGCCGCAGCGCTGCCGGTGCGCGCCGCGGTGGCCTGGGCCCTGGCCTGGCCGCTGACCCAGGGCACGCTGCTGCTGCAGCCGGCGCTGGCGCACTACGGCGGTTTGTCCGGTGTATTGCACGCGGGTGTGGCGGTGGGCGCCACGGTGCTGGTGCTGCAGCGCCGCGGCCGGCCACGGCTGATCGGCGCCGCGGTGGGCGCCGGCCTGCTGGTCAAGATCGGGCTGGAGCGGCCCTGGGCCGGCCCGCTGGCGCACCCCGCCGGCTGGGACATCGCGGTCGCACCACTGGCCCATGCGGGTGGGGCGCTGGCCGGCCTGGTGTGTGCGCTGCTGATCGCCGGGCCCAGAATGCAGGCCCGATGAACGACCGCCGATCCCACCTCGATGCCCGCGCCGTGACCCTGGTCGTGCTCTGCACCGCGCTGTGGGGCGTCAACCAGGTCGCCACCAAGGTGGCGCTGGCCGAGATCCCGCCGCTGCTGCAGGCCAGCGCCCGTTCGCTGGGCGCGGCGTTGCTGCTGGCACTGTGGGCCCGCGCGCGTGGCATCACGGTCTGGCGCCATGACGGCACGCTGGGCGCCGGCTTGCTGGTCGGGCTGTTTTTTGCCGCCGAGTTCGCCTGCATCTTCATCGGCCTGCAGTACACCACCGCGTCGCGCATGGCGGTGTTCATCTACCTGGCGCCATTTGTGGTGGCGCTGGGCATGCCGCTCATCGTGCCGGCGGAACGGCTGGACCGCTGGCAGGTGCTGGGCCTGGCCGCGGCCTTCAGCGGCGTGGTCTGGGCCTTTGCCGATGGGTTCACGGCGCCGGTGGCCGGGCCCCGGCAGTGGCTGGGCGACACCCTGGGCCTGGGCGCGGCGCTGCTGTGGGGCCTGACGACCCTGGTGCTGCGTGGCAGCCGGCTGTCGAACGCGGTGCCCGAAAAAACACTGCTGTACCAGCTGCTGGTGTCGGGCCTGGCGTTGGCCGCCGCCGCGGCCGTGTCGGCGGAACGCTGGCCGCCGGTGCTGACCGGCGCGTCCTTGTGGCCGTTGGCCTTCCAGACCATCGTCGTCACCTTCGCCAGCTACCTCACCTGGTTCTGGCTGCTGCGCCACCACCCGGCCACACGACTGTCGGCCTTCACGCTGCTGACGCCGATGTTCGGCCTGCTGGCGGGCGTGGGCCTGCTGGGCGAGCCGGTGACGGCGCGGCTGCTGCTGGCCTTGCTCGCGGTATCGTTGGGCATCGCGCTGGTCAACAAGGTCGGGCGCGCCCCCCGAACGACACTGCAGGAGACCTGAGACATGCTGACGCTGTGCGGATTTGCGATCTCGAACTACTACAACAAGGTCAAGCTGGTGCTGCTGGAAAAGGGCCTGCCCTTCGAGGAAAGCCTGGTGATGACCCGCAGCAAGGACGAAGCCGTGCTGTGTGCCTCGCCGCTGGGCAAGATCCCCTTCCTGCGCACGCCGCAGGGCACGCTGTGCGAAAGCCAGGTCATCGTCGACTGGCTCGAAGCCACCTACCCGACGCCGCCGCTGCTGCCGGCCGACCCATTTGCCGCGGCCAAGGTGCGCGAACTCTGCACCTTCATCGACCTGCACCTGGAACTGGTGGCACGCGAGCTGTATGCACAGGCCTTCTTCGGCGGCACGGTGGACGCCGCCACGCAGGATCGTGTGAAAAAACAGCTGCAGCGCCACATCACCGGTTTCCAGCGGCTGGCGAAGTTTTCGCCCTATGTGGCGGGCGAACAGTTCACGCTGGCCGACGCCTCGGCCTATGTCAGCCTGCCGCTGGTGGGCATGGCCAGCAAGCTGGTCTACGGCGAAGACCTGCTCGCCAGCGCCGGGGTGGACTGGAAAACCTACACCCGCATGATTGGCGAACGCCCCAGCGCGCAGAAGGTGGCGGCCGACCGCAAGGCCGCCGAAGCCGCCAGGGCCTGAGTCAGGCCGGCAGCGCGCCGCCCTTGCGGGCGGCCAGCACGGCCGCGACTTCCTTGCGGTAGCGGTTGAGCTCCTGCACGCTGGCGAAGCTGCGCTCCATCAGCAGGCTGAGGTTGTGCAGGATGCGCTCGACCACCTTGTTCTCCCACACGGCGTCGAACTGGATCTGCTGGCTCAGCCACTGCTCCAGCCACTCGGGGTCGGGCACGCGGCTCTGGATGGTGTCGCGCGGGAACAGCTTGCTGTTCACGTGCAGGTTGGTCGGGTGCAGCGCCTGCGCGGTGCGGCGCGCGCTGGCCATCAATACGCCCACCTTCGAAAACGCAGCGCGGGCCTCATCGCCGAAGCGGTTGAGCGCACGTTTCATGTAGCGCAGGTAGGCGCCACCGTGGCGGGCCTCGTCGCGCGCCAGGGTCTCGTAGATGGCCTTGATCACCGGCTCGGTGTGCCACTCGGCCGCGCGGCGGTACCAGTGGTTCAGCCGGATCTCGCCGCAGAAATGCAGCATCAGGGTTTCGAGCGCTGGCGCGGGGTCGAACTCGAAGCGCACCGCATGCAGTTCTTCTTCGGTGGGCACCAGGTCGGGGCGGAAGCGGCGCAGGTACTCCATCAGCACCAGCGAGTGTTTTTGCTCCTCGAAGAACCACACGCTCATGAAGGCGGAAAAATCGCTGTCTTCGCGGTTGTCGCGCAGGAACATCTCGGTGGCCGGCAGCGCCGCCCACTCGGTGA